>CAZAWH010000016.1:0-32710 GCA_964488775.1 uncultured Sandarakinorhabdus sp.
CCGGCCTGATCCTGCTCAACGGCTTTTTCGCCATGTCGGAACTGGCCATCGTGTCGGCGCGGCGCCCGCGCATGCGCGGCCTTGCCGATCGCGGATCGAGCGGGGCCCGGGCGGCGCTGGCCCTGGCGGAGGACCCGGGCAAATTCCTGTCGGGTGTGCAGATCGGCATCACGCTGGTCGGCATCATCAACGGCGCCTATTCCGGCGCCACCCTGGCCCAGCCGGTGGGCGAACGCCTGGCGCTGCTGTTCGGATTGCCGGCCCATGCCGCCGAAGAGCTGGGCTTTGCCGTTGTCATCGTCATCGCCACCTATCTTTCGCTGATCGTTGGCGAACTGGTGCCGAAGCAATTCGCGCTGCGTTCCCCCGAAGCCATTGCGGTGCGGGTGGCGCCGGTGATGGCCCTGTTTGCCCGGATCACCACGCCCTTTGTCTGGCTGCTGGATCACAGCAGCAAGGCGGTGTTCCGCCTGCTGGGCCAGAGCCGCGATGCCGACCAATCGGTGACGGAAGAGGAATTGCGCTCGGTGGTGGCCGATGCCACCAGCGCCGGGGTGATCGAGGCCGAGGAAAGCCAGATGATTTCCGGCATCATGCGGCTGGCCGATCGCCGGGTGCGCGGCGTGATGACCCCGCGCGGCGAGATTGACTGGATCGACGCCGAAGCATCGGAGGCGGAGGTGCGCGCCCAGCTGGCCGCCACGCCGCACAGCCGCCTGCTGGTGGCGCGCGGCAGCATTGATGACATCATCGGCGTGCTGCAGGCGCGTGATGTGGTGCAGGCCCTGATCGAGGGCCGGCCACTGGATCTGGCGGCGCTGGCCCGGCCGGCACCGGTGCTGCCCGACGTGCTGGATGCGGTGGATGCGCTGGGCACGCTGCGCGATGCCGATATCCCGATGGCGCTGGTGCATGACGAATATGGCCATTTCGAAGGCATCGTGACGCCCTCTGACCTGCTGGCCGCCATTGCCGGCGTGTTCCGCAGCGATGTCGATGATGCCAATGATCCGCCCGCCGTAGAGCGGGACGATGGCAGCTGGCTGATTTCCGGCGCACTGCCCGCCGATGAACTGGCCGACCGGCTGGGCCTCACCCTGCCCGACACCGGCGATTACGACACGGTGGCCGGGCTGGCGCTGGAACAATTGCAACGTCTGCCGGTGACGGGTGAACGGTTCCGGCTGGGCGACTGGCAGTTCGAAATCGTCGACATGGATGGCCGCAAGATCGACAAGTTGCTGGCCAGCCGGATCAGCGACGGGCCGACCATCCTGCCCTAACCCTGTTTTTTCTCGGTGCCGGCATAGGGGGGGATGGAGGCGGCGGGCGCATCCAGCTTCACCCACAAGGCCACGCCGGCCGCCAGCACCACGGCGACGGCCGCAGCGATCAACGCCGGTGGGCGCGGGCCGGCGGGCAAGGCCGGGGCCAGCAGCGCCAGCACCGGGATCAGCAACGGCACGGTGACAAACGGCATCGGGCCGCCCACGCCCAGAAAGGCAAAATGCGCCAGCTCACCCGTCAGGGCGATCCCCGGCACCGCCAGCAGCAGCGCCGGCAGCAGCCGCGCCACGCCGCTGGTGCCGGGCAGCGCCGCGATGGCAAGGCCAATGGCCGCCAGCAGCGCCGGCCAGGCAAACACCGGCCCGGCCCCCGGCAGCCAGATCTGCACCGCCAGCGCCGCCACCAGGCAGAGCTTCACCAGGGTCAGCCAGCGATCCCAGACAGTGCCAGCCGCCGCGCTGGCCGTGAACACCAGAGCCGCCAGCGCCGCCAGGCCCGCCACCAGTTCCAGCCGCGGCAGGGCGGCCAGCCGGTCATAATATTCCGCCCCGACACTGCCCGACACAAGATTGAGGCCCCACATCAACAGCCCGGCGATGATCAGGGTGAGCACCGCCTGGCCAAAGGCCAACAGGCTGCCAGCCAGGGTCCATTCCGCCCGCCGCCACCACGCCGCCAGGCCCAGCAGCACCGCCGCAGCCCCCACCAGCGCCCAGCCCAGTTCGGCCGGATAGACGATCAGGCCAAGCAACGGCGCCGTGGAAAACACCGCATTGGGTGCCGGCGCCGGCAACGCTTCGGCCGCCAGCAGCGCCCGGGTGATGCCCAGCACGCTGTCGCCCAGATGCTGCAGCGCCCCCTGCTCCAGCCGGTCCGGCGTCGCCAGCGGGCTGTGATAGGCCCAGGCCTCCCCGATGAAGGCAAAGTTCAGCCCGGCAATGCCGCGTTTCAGAACCGGGGTGAAATCCGTATCGTTTGGCAGGCTTTCATAAATGGTCACGGCGATGCTGCTGGCGGCGGCCTGTGGCGACGATTGCGCCAGCAGCCGCACCAGATTGGCATTGTTCGGCCCGGTCTGGAACATCATCGTGCGCCCGCCGCCGCCGCGCGCTTCCAGATTGATCATCACGCCGGTGCGGCCCGCAATCGGATCGGCTGCCGCCCCCGGCGCATAGAGGGCGCGCGCGCCAACCAGCCCCTGTTCTTCCGCATCGGTGATCACCAGCACCAGGTCGCGCCGCTGGCTGGCCGCCGGAATGGCCCGCGCGATTTCCAGCACGGCGGCCACGCCGGCGATATCGTCGGCCGCCCCGGGCGAGGCAATCACCGAATCATGATGCGCCATCAACGCCACTGCCGGCAGGCGGCTGTCCGCCCCCTTGCGCACCGCCACCAGGCTCACCGCCGGCTTGGTCGCATCACCGCCCCGGCTGCGCAGCCGCTGCGCCGCCTTGTCCGGCAGCGGCGTTTCCACCCGCCGCACGGCAAAGCCCAGCGCCGCCAGCCGCCGCTCCAGCGTGGCCACCACCCTTGCGGCCGCCGGCGATCCGGTGGGATGCGGTTCGGCCGCCAGCTGCCGCACGTCGGCCATGGCGCGCCCGGCGCTGAACTGGTCGGCCGGGGCATCGAAGGGCAAGGGCGCCGGCACCTGCACACGCAGCACCGCCCAGGCGATCCCGGCAACCAGGGTGACAAGAAACAGGGGCCAGCGCATCATCATGCCCGGCAGGGTGGCGCGGCGCAGGCCGCCCGGCAAGCCCCTTTCAGGCGCCCAGTTTCTGCGCCTGCGCCAGGGCCAGATCGGCCAGCGTTTCGAAGCCTTCGGCCGATTTCTTCGCGTGGGCGCTGGTCGCGGTGCCGCGGATCACCCGGCCCTTGATGCCGTGGATGATCCCGGCCAGCCGGAACATGTTGTAGGCGACATAGAAATCAATGTCGGCAATCCCATCCCGCCCAGTGCGCCGGCAATAGGCGTCGATATATTCGGCCTCCGTCGGCAGGCCCAGCGCCGCCAGATCATTGCCCACCAGGCCCGTGGTGGTGCTGGGCGGCATGCGATACATCATCAGATGATAGGAAAAATCGGCCAGCGGATGGCCCAGCGTGGACAATTCCCAGTCCAGCACCGCCAGCACCTTCGGTTCGGTGGGGTGGAAGATCATGTTGTCACAACGATAGTCGCCGTGAACGATGCTCACCTCGTCACCGGCCGGGATATTGGCCGGCAGCCATTCGACCAGCCGGTCCATCGCCGCATAGCGCCCGGCGTCAACATCCTCCAGATACTGCTTGCTCCAGCGGCCGATCTGGCGGGCGAAATAATTGCCCGGCTTGCCGAAATCAGCGAGCCCCGCCTTGTCCGGATCGATCATGTGCAGTTCGGCCATGGTGGCGTTCATCGCATCGAAATAGGCGCGGCGTTCGTCTTTCGGCACACTCGGGAAGGTCGTGTCCCAGATCACCCGGCCGTCCACACAGTCCATGATGTAGAACCAGGTGCCGATCACCGCATTGTCCTGGCACAGGCCAAAGGTGCGGGCGACGGGAAAGCCTTGCGCGTGCAGCGCGGTGATCACCCGATATTCGCGGTCCACCGCATGGGCCGAGGGCAGCAGCTGGCCCGGCGGCTTCCGGCGCAGCACATAATTCTGCCCCGGCGTGATCAGCTTGTAGGTCGGGTTGGATTGCCCACCCTTGAACTGTTCGATGGTCAGCGGCCCGGCATAGCCGTCCACATTGGCCGCCATCCAGTCGTGCAGCCGGCCGGCATCAATCTCCTGCCCCGGGCGCACCGCACTGGTGCCCGAAAACTGCTCCTGCCGCTCGCTCATGCGCCTCTCCCCAAACAGCGGGTGTCAGGCGGACTTCCCGATATCCCGCCGGAAATGGCCACCGTGCCACCTGATCTTGCGAATAGCGGCATAGGCCAGCGCGCGCGCCTCGGAAATATCATGGCCCAGCGCCGTCACGTTCAACACGCGGCCCCCTGCCGCCACCAGCCGGCCATCCTCGCTCAGGCGCGTGCCGGCATGGAAAATGGTCACGCCCAGCGCCTCGGCCGCGCCGAGCCCTTCGATCGCCGTGCCCATCACCGGCCGCCAGGGATAGCCGTTGGCCGCCATCACCACGGTCACCGCGGCATCATCGCTGAACACGAGCTCCACGTCGGCCAGATGGCCGGTTGCCGCCGCCCACAGCAGTTCCACCGCATCGCTGGCCAGCCGCAGCATCAGCACCTGGGCTTCCGGATCGCCCAGCCGCACATTATATTCGATCAGCATGGGGCCTGTCGCCGTCAGCATCAGCCCGGCATAAAGAAAGCCCTGGAACGGCGTGCCGCGTGCCTTCATCGCCGCCAGCGTCGGCTGCACGATTTCGGCCAGCGCCCGGTCGATCAGGTCAGGCGTCAGGCGCGGGCTGGGCGAAATCGCCCCCATGCCGCCGGTGTTCGGCCCCTGATCGCCATCGCGCAGCCGCTTGTGATCCTGCGCGGTGGGCAGCACCCGCACCGTCTCGCCATCGGTCAGGATGAACAGGCTGGCCTCCGGCCCTTCCAGGCATTGTTCCACCACCACCGGGCCATGGATTTCGGCCAGCGCCGCCAGCCCTTCCTCGTTGGTTTCCGCCACCGTCACGCCCTTGCCGCCCGCAAGGCCATCGGCCTTCACCACCACGGGCAACGGGTGCACCGCCACATAATGATGCGCCTCGGCGGCATCGGCAAAGCGGCGGAACCGCGCCGTCGGAATGCCATGTTCGGCGCACAAATCCTTGGTGAAGCCCTTGGAGGCTTCCAGCTGCGCCGCCGCAGCCGATGGCCCCAGCACCGGCACCCCGGCGGCGCGCAGCGCATCGGCCACCCCGGCGACCAGCGGCGCTTCCGGGCCGACCACGACCAGGCCAATCTGGCGATCCCGCACCAGCGCCAGCACGGCGGCGCCGTCGGTGATGCTGATGGTCACGCACTCGGCCACGGCGGCGATGCCGGCATTGCCCGGCGCACAGATCAGCCTGGCGCAGCGCGGCGACTGGCTGAGACGCCAGCAGATCGCATGTTCGCGGCCACCGCCGCCAAGCACCAATATGTTCAGGGAGTCGGGGCATGCGCTCATGGCCCAAGCCCATATCATGCCAAAATGTCGCGGCAAGCGGCTTTGCCGCCGGCGCTTGCGGTCGAGGCCATTATCCCGCCAGCCCAATCTCGCTCATGCCGAGCTTGTCGAGGCACCGACCGGACTGTCGTGCGTGCCTCGACAAGCTCGGCATGAGCGGGTTTGGAGTATGATCAGCGCGTGAACGCAGCTATGGAACCGATGTGAGCGAGAACACTCCCGAATACAGCGTTTCCGAAATCGCCGGCGCCGTGAAGCGCACGGTGGAGGCCGCCTTTGGCCAGGTGCGCGTGCGCGGTGAGCTGTCGCAATTCCGCCGGCAAACCAGCGGCCATTGGTATGGCCGGCTGAAGGACGAACGCGCCGTGCTGGAACTGGCGATGTGGAAGGGCGTCGCCGCCGGCCTGACCTTCCGCCCCGAAGACGGGATGGAGGTGATCGCCACCGGCCGGTTGACCACCTATCCTGGCGGCTCGCGCTATCAACTGATCATCGATCGGCTGGAACCGGCCGGAGTCGGCGCGCTCCTCGCCCAGATCGAGGCGCGGCGGCTGAAATTGCAGGCCGAAGGGCTGTTCGATCCGGCCCGCAAGAAGCCATTGCCGTGGCTGCCCGATGTGATCGGCGTCATCACCAGCCCCACCGGCGCCGTGATCCGCGACATTCTCCACCGCCTGGGCGACCGGTTTCCCCGCCATGTGCTGGTGTGGCCGGTGGCGGTGCAGGGCGAGGCATCGGCCGCGCAGGTCGCCGCCGCCATCGCCGGTTTCAACGCCTTGCCCGCGGGCGGCCCCACGCCGCGCCCGGATCTGATCATCGTGGCGCGCGGCGGCGGCAGCATCGAGGATCTGGCCGCCTTCAACGAGGAGATCGTGGTGCGCGCCGCCGCCGCCAGCCGCATCCCGCTGATCAGCGCGGTCGGGCACGAGACAGACACGACGCTCATTGATTACGCGTCCGACTGGCGCGCTCCCACCCCCACCGCGGCGGCCGAGCGCTCCGTGCCGGTGCGCGCCGAGCTGGCCGCCAATCTCGCCATGCTGCACGGCCGGCTGGATGCCGCCATGGTGCGCGGCTGGAAACTGCGGCGCGAACGCAGTGTGGCGCTCGCCCGCCGGCTGCCGCAGCCGCGCAACCTGATCGGCCTTGCCGCCCAGCGGGTGGATGATCTGGCCCAGCGCCTGCCCACCGCGCTGACCGCCCGTCTGGGCCGGGTGGAGCTGCGCGTCACCAGCGCTTCCGGCCGCCTGCGCCCGGCCCTGCTGCAGGCCCGGCTGGATCGCAGCGTCGAACGGCTGGCCGGCAGCGCGGCGCGGCTGGCCCCGGCGCTGGCCCGGCCACTGAACGCCGACGCCCAGAAACTGGCGCGCACCGGCGCCGCGCTGCGCCCGTTCCTGATCGAACAGCGGCTGGCCAGCGCCACCACGCGGTTGGCCCAGGGGGCGCGCATGCTGGCCAGCCTGGGGCCGGAACAGGTGCTGGCCCGCGGCTATGCCCTTGTCACCGGGCCGGATGGGCATGTGATTGCATCTGCCACGGCCGCATCGGCGCAAGCCCGCTTGACGATCCGCTTTGGCGATGGCGAAACGCCGGTTTATACCAGCCCGCCAGCCAAGGCTGTGAAGCCCAGCGATTCTCAGGGGAGTCTGTTCTGATGCTCGATCGCTTCGGCCGTGCCGCCAAGCTCCATTATGAAAGCGGCAGTTATCGCGTGCTGCAATCGGGCGACCATGTGCTGTGCGCCGTCACCCAGCAGCGCATCCCGCTGGCGGCGCTGCGTTATTGGAGCCACGAGCTGCAGGAAGCCTATTTCAGCGCCGATATCGCCAGCGCCCGCTATGCCGAAAAGCGCAAGGAAGGCCTGTTCCCCTGAGCCGCGTGCTTGCCATCCCGCTTCTGCTGGCCGGGGCCGCCATCGTGGCCGCCGCCAGCCCGCTGCCGCTGGTGGTGAGCGCGCCGCTGGTGGCGCGGCAGGGCGAATTGCTGCGCGGCAGCCTGCCCTCCGGCAGCCGCAACCTTGCCATCGATGATGCGCCCATCACCCTCACCGCCGATGGCCAGTATATGCTCGGCATCGATCGCGATGCCACCGGCAGCCGCCGGCTGACCTGGGTGACGCCCGATGGCCGCAGCGCCAGCCGCACGCTGACCATCACCGCCGGCACGTGGGACATTGATCGCCTGCCGGCCCGGCTGGTCAACCAGAACCCCAACGCCGCGCCCAACCCGGCGTGGGAAGCGCTGCGCAAGGGCGAAACCGATGCGATCCGGGCGGCGCGCGCCGAAACCACGCCCTGGCCCTTCTGGCAGGCGCGGTTCCAATGGCCGGCCATCGGGCGGATTTCCGGCGTGTTCGGATCGCAGCGCGTCTATGGCGAGCGCCCGGCCGCCTACCACGCCGGGCTCGACATTGCGGCGCCGCACGGCACCATCGTCAAGGCGCCGATTCCCGGCATCGTGCGGCTGGCCAGTGACGGGCCGTTCAGCCTGGAAGGCAATATCCTCATCCTCGATCACGGCCAGGGCCTGCATTCGGCCTTCCTCCACCTGTCGCGCATCCTGGTGAAGCCCGGCGACATCGTCGCCCAGGGGCAGGAGATCGGCCGCATCGGCACCACCGGCCGCTCCACCGGGCCGCATCTGCACTGGGGCATGACCTGGCGCGGCGTGAAGGTGGACCCCCAGCCGCTGTTGCCACCAATGCCGCCGCGCACGGATCAGGCCGGGCGATGACGGCGGCCCCGTCTCTGTTCGCGCTGAATCCGGCGCTGGACCCTGCCGCCATCGCCGCGGCCCTGCAGGCCAACCGGCTGGTGCAGGTGGATCAGGCCCTGCGCCCGGAAGCCGCCGAGGCCCTGTGGCAGATCCTGCGCCACCAGACGCCCTTTTGCCTGGCCTGGGCGGGCGATGGCCAGCCGCACGGCCAACGGGTGCTGCCCGAACAGCTGCGCCAGATGCGGCCGGATCAGAAGGCCATGATGGGCAATGGCGCCGCCAGCGCCGCCGCCGCCGGGCGCTTTGCCTTTCTCTATGGCCAATATCCGCTGGCGGAGGCGGCGCGCGAACAATGGCACCCGGGCCATCCGCTCTATGGGCTGCTCGATGATATCAACGGCCCCGATCTCATCGATTTCGCCCGCAGCGTTTCGGGCCATGCCGATATCATCCGGGCAGATGCCCAGGCCACGCTCTATGCCGGCGGGCATTTCCTCACCGAACATGACGATCTCGTTGAACAGGAAGGCCGGCGGCTGGCCTATGTGCTCAACCTGGCCAAGGACTGGAAACCGGATTGGGGTGGCTATCTCAATTTTCTGGATGAAACCGGCAATATCGTTGCCGGCTTCATGCCGCGCTTCAACACTTTGAACCTGTTTCTGGTGCCGATGCGCCACAATGTCGGGCTGGTGCCGCCGTTCGCGCCGGTGGGCCGCTATGCCATCACCGGCTGGTTCCGCAACAAATAGGGCCTGCGCCTATTCCTGGATGCGCTTCACCCGCACCGCGGTCTGGCCATCGACATTGGCAAAGAAACTGCCCAGCGCCGCGCGGCGGATGCGGATGTCCATGCCGGCGCGCGGATCGTGGCGGAAACTGGCCCCGTCGGTCTGCAGCCAGCGCGTGTCGTCATCCAGCACGATCAGCCAGTTGCCCGACTTGCCCAGCCGCGCCGATTTGATCTTGGCCTGAATCTCGGTCAGCGCGCCGCGCTCGTCGCTCTTTTCGCCCTCGCCGTCCTTCGTCTGGCCGAACAGGTTGAAATTGGGCAGCGTCAGCCCGAACAGGCTGCGCTTGGCCTTCTTCACCTGGTCCTTGTCGGCCACAAGCACGTCGCGGCTTTCCACCGCACCGGCCAGCGCCGCCACCCCGGCATCCATGCAGGCCAGGCGCTGTCCCGCATCGGCAATCCCGCGGCAGGCCAACAGGCTCTGCACCACCGCCGGCGGCGCTTCGGCCGGCTTGTCGGCCGCCACCGCCGGCCCGGCCAGCATCAGCATCGCGCCCGCCCAGATCATCCGCATCGCCTGTCTCCTCTGCCGTCCGGGTTACGCCATTGCCAAGCCGGCAGGCAACAGGCCATGAACAGCCGCAAGGGAGAGAGACAGACGATGACGCGCACGATTCTTGCCACCATGCTGCTGGTTTCCGCCACCGCCACGGCACAAACACCCCCGAAAACAGCCACCATGACCCCGGATATTGCCACCGTTTTCAACCCGGTGACGGAAAATGCCGACTATATCCGCCGCGAAGTGATGATTCCGATGCGCGACGGGGTGAAGCTCTACACCGTCGTGGTGATGAAGAAGGGGGTGACGAACGGGCCCATCCTTCTGACCCGCACCGTCTACAACGCCGCCCGCACCACGTCGCGCAACCCCAGCCAGCAAATCACGGAAATCCTTCCCGTTTCCGATCGGGAATTCGTGGAGGACGGCTATATCCGCGTCTATCAGGACGTGCGCGGCCGCAACAAATCCGAAGGCGACTATGTGATGACGCGGCCGCTGCGCGGTCCGCTCAACCCCACCGCCGTCGATCACAGCACCGATGCCTATGACACCATCGACTGGCTGGTGAAAAACATCAAGGAATCCAATGGCAACGTTGCCATCACCGGCTCATCCTACCCCGGTTTCACCGCCCTGATGGCGCTGGTGGACCCCCACCCCGCCCTCAAGGCCGCCGTGCCGATGTCGCCCATGGTCGACGGCTGGATGGGCGATGACTGGTTCCATAACGGCGCCTTCCGCCAGACCATGCTGGATTATTTCACCGGCCAGACCGCCAGCAAGAATGATGGCGACCCGGTCGCCATGGGCCGCCGCGACTATTATGCCGAATATCTCGGCGCCGTCTCGGCAGGCGGCTATGTGAAGAAATATGGCCTGAATCAATTGCCTGGCGTCAGAAAGCTGATGGAACACCCGGCCTATGACAGTTGGTGGCAAGGCCAGGCGCTGGACAAGATCCTTGGCGCCCGCCCGTTGACGGTGCCAACCATGCTGGTGGTCGGCCAGTGGGACCAGGAAGACAGCTATGGCGCGCCCGCCGTCTATCGCGCGCTGGAACCCAAGGACAAGGACAACAAGCTGCTGTCCCTCGTGATCGGGCCGTGGCGGCATTCCGGCGTCAATTATGACGGATCATCGCTCGGTGTGCTGAAATTTGCCGGGGACACCGGCCTGCAATTCCGGCGCGACGTGATGAAGCCGTTTCTCGACAGCCACTTGCGCCCTGGGGCCAAGCCGTTCGACACGCCGCCCGTCCTCACCTATGCGGTGGGAGCCGACAAATGGGAACGGCATGACCGCTTCCCGGCGGGCGAGACGGTGAATCTGTACCTGGATGACCGGTTCAGCCTGTCGCTCAGCCAGCCCGCCGCCAAGGCCGCGCATGATGATTATGTGTCCGATCCGGCCCACCCGGTGCCGTTTGTGCCGGTGCCGGTGAACATGCGTGACCGGCCGATGTGGGGCGCGTGGCTGGTCAGTGACCAGCGCCACGCCAGCACGCGGCCCGATGTTGTCACCTATGTTTCCGCCCCGTTGAAGGCGCCGCTGCAGATCCACGGCCAGCCCGAAGCCAATCTGTTTGCCTCCACCACGGGGACGGACAGTGACTGGGTGGTGAAGCTGATTGATGTCTTCCCCGAAGAAAACAGCGCCCAGCCGGAACTTGCGGGTCTGCAACTGGGCATCGGCATGGAAATCTTCCGTGGCCGCTATGTGAAAGGGTTCGACACGCCGGGCCCGCTGACGCCGGGCAAGGCCGAACGCTACCGCTTCCTGTTGCCGGGGGTGAACCATGTCATCCCGGCCGGCCACCGGCTGATGGTGCAGGTGCAATCCAGTTGGTTCCCCCTGTATGACCGGAACCCGCAGACATTTGTGCCCAATATCTTCAATGCCTTGCCCGGCGATTACCAGAAGGCCACCCAGGGCGTCTGGCGCGATGCCGCGCGGCCCAGCCATATTGCCATCCCGGTGGTGGGCGGTACCACCGCCGCCAAGGCTGCCTTTGGTCAATGATTTCAACAGGGGAACCGACGATGCTTGCCACCTATCCGATCACCACCCTGGCGCTGGCGCTGGCGCTGATGGTTTATTTCTGGATTACCCTCAACGTGGGCCGTGCGCGCGGCACCTATGGCGTGCCGGCGCCGCAATCGGGCGGCCATCCGGAATTCGACAAGCGCTATCGGGTTCAGATGAACACGGTGGAACAACTGGTCTGGTTTGTGCCCGCCTTGCTGATCGGGGTGCCCGTTCTGGGTGACATGGTGACCGGGGCGCTGGCCGCGACATGGAGCGTCGGGCGCATCATCTTTGCCATCACCTATTATGCCGATCCCGCCAAGCGCAGTCTGGGCTTTGCCCTGACGCTGCTGCCCACCGCCGTCCTGTTGCTGGCCGGTGTGTGGGGCGGCATCGGCGCACTCTGACCGCCAGCCGGCCCGGCCTTGCAGGCGCAAGACCGGGCCGGTGGGTGTGATGCCGGCAGGTCGGGAGAAGCCCGGCATCGGGGAGAGACTTTGGGAGGAGAGCCGGTTCTAGAACCGCCAGCCAACCCCTACACCCACGATCAGCGGGTTGATGTCGGCCCTCAGATTGTTGACCAGCGCGCCGGTCTGCAGCCGGGCATTGGTGTCCATATCGACATATTTGACGTCGAGGTTGATGAACATCTTCTCGTTGAGGTCGAAATCCACGCCGGCCTGCAGGGCAAAGCCCCAGCTGTTGGAGAGGTTCACGTTGGTCGCCCCGATCGCGGTGTTGAGCTGGCTGGACGCCTTTTCGTTGTAGAACATCGTCCAGTTCACCCCGGCGCCGACATAGGGATGAACCTTGCCGCCCGGCGCAAAATGATACTGAAGTGTTAGGGTGGGTGGCAGCACCCATGTGCAGGCCAGCCGGCCCACCGCCGCCAGAGTGCCGCCACCGTTCACGCAATGCTTCACCGTTGCAGCGATCAGTTCCACGCCAATGTTGTTGGTGATCATGTAGGTGAAATCGACTTCGGGGGCATAGCTGTTGGTGATGGTGCCGCCGCTGGTGGGGAAGGTTGGCAGCACCGGCCCCACCTTTTCCTGCGGTTGCACGGTGATGGCCCGCAGCCGCACCAGCACATCCCCCTGTTCGGCCAGCGCCGGGGTGGCCGCAAGGGCCACAGCCAGCGCGGCGACCGTGGCGTTCAGCATCTTCATCGTCATCATCCCTGTTGTTCTGCGATGCGCCGTTCTCCCCGATCCGCCGGGCTTGAGCTTTGATCTGGCGCAAGTTTTTCCTCAGGGTGATTGCGGATCAGGTGCATTGCGTAACCGCGGATTTGAGGGGTGGGCGAAGCTGCACCCCTGCGCCATGCTGTGCCGACAAATTTGGGGAGACAGATCATGGGCAGCTTGACCGGCCGGGTGGCCTTTGTGACCGGGGCGGGCAGCGGCATCGGCCGCGCATCGGCCATCGCGCTGGCGGCAGAGGGTGCCATGGTGTTTGCCACCGATATCGACGCACCGGGCGGGCGCGAAACCGTGGCGATGATCGAACAGGCCGGTGGCCAAGGCAGCTTTCGCGGCCAGGATGTGGTGGAGGAAGACCGCTGGGCCGAACTGATCAAGCGGGTGATGGATCTGCACGGCCGGCTCGACATCCTGGTCAACAATGCCGGCATCGGCACGTCGGGCCTGATCACCGAAGTGACGCTGGCGCAATGGCACCGCCAGATGGATGTGAACGTGACGAGTTGTTTCCTGGGCATCAAGCATGCCCTGCCGGCGATGCGGCAGCCCCGCCCCGATGGGCATGTTGGCGGTTCGATCATCAACATATCCTCGGTGGCCGGGCTGGGTGGATCGGCCGGGATGGCGGCCTATTGCGCCAGCAAGGGCGCCGTGCGCTTGATGACCAAGGCGGTGGCGATGGAATGCGCCGCCATGCGCGACGGCATCCGCTGCAACAGCGTGCACCCCGGCATCATCGACACGCCGATCTGGCAAAAGCTGGACACGTCGGGCGCGCTGGCGTCATCGGTGCCCGATGCGGTGCAACCCGGCGCCAATGCGCTGGATGTGAACCTGATCGGCGCCGGCGCGCCGCTGGGTTATCCCGGGCAGCCGCAGGACATTGCTGCCGGCGTGGTGTTCCTTGCCAGCGATGCCAGCCGTTACATGACCGGCGCTGAACTGGTGATCGACGGCGGCTGGACGGCGCATTGACCTGAGGGGGTGCGGGGTCCCCCGACCACAACAGGAATCCGGGGGTGCGCCCCCCCCGACCATGACAAGCATCAGGGCGTGACGCGCAGCACCCGGCCCTTGGCGTCATCGGTGGTCAACCACACCGCACCGTCCGGCGCCACCCGCACATCGCGGATGCGCGCACCGATGGATGGGAAAATGCGGCCCTGCCCCACAACCCGGCCCGCCGCATCGATATCGATGCGGCGCACCTCCTGCGCGGCCAGCGCACCCACGATCAGATCGCCATTCCATTCCGGCCACAGCGGGCCGCGATAGACCGCAAGGCCCGATGGCGCGATCGAGGGCACCCAGACCACCCGGCCGTCGATCATGCCCTTGTAGCGCTTGAACGGGCTGATGGTCGCACCGCTGTAATCCTTGCCAAAGGTGGCCACCGGCCAGCCATAATTGCCGCCCCTGGTGATCAGGTTGATCTCGTCGCCGCCCTGGGGCCCATGTTCATGTTCCCACAACCAGCCGGTCACCGGGTCCACCGCCAGGCCCTGCGGGTTGCGGTGGCCATAGCTCCAGATGCTGGCCTGGGCGCCCGGCCGGCCGACAAAAGGGTTGCCTGCCAGCGGCCGGCCATCGTCAGCCAGCCGCACGATCTTGCCCAGGCCCGATTGCAGCCGCTGGGCCTGTTCGCGATAATCAAAGCCATCGCCGGTGGTCATCACCAGGCTGCCATCGGGCAGAAACGCCATGCGGCCGCCGAAATGCACTGGCGTGTCCTTGGTCGGGCGCACGGCAAAGATGGTCTGCACCGCCACCAGCCGATCCCCATCCAGCCGGGCTCGGGCGATGCGCGTGTGGTTGGCGCCGGGCGTGCCGGCGGCATAGGAGAGATAGAGGAGCCGGTTTTCGGCAAAGCGCGGGTGCAGCAGCACATCGAACAGCCCGCCCTGGCTGCGTTCATAGACCGCCGGCACCCCGGCAATCGCCACCGGCGCCGCGCCAGGGCGCAGCCGCAGCAGCCGGCCGCCGCGCTCGGTGACAAGCACGTCGGTGCCGCCCGGCAGGAAAGCCAGGCTCCATGGGTGATTGAGACCAGCCGCGATCACCGTCACCTGCTCCGCCTGCACGGCGCAAGAAAGTGACAAGCCGAACGCCAAAAGACTTGTTAATATTTTTTTCATCTCTATTACCAGTCTCGGGCGAATCGCCGCTTTACATCGGTACGCATCATGCGACAGAATCGCGACATGAACAGAGGTGGTGTCTGATGGCCTTGGCCAGAAACCTGCTGCAAACCGGCCCGGCCTGGGCCACGGCGGTGCTGGTCACCACAGTGGTCGCCAGCCTGGTGCAAAGCTGGCAAGTGCAATCCGGCCTGATCGATCTGGGGGTCGAAATTCCGCCCGGGCTGGCCATGGAAACGGCCCTGCATGATTTCATCGGCATGGCGGTTCCGGTGCTGGCCGTGTTCGGGATTGCGCTCGGCATCGCCTTTGCCGCCACGGCCTGGTTGAAGCCGCGGGTGCCGATGCTCGCTCCGATCGCCTGGCCACTGGCCGGCGCGGCTGCGGTGGGCACCACGCTTGGCTTCATGCATGCCCAGTTCCAGATGACGCCGCTGGCCGGTGCGCGCGGGCCCGATGGCTTCATCCTGTTCTGCGCCGCCGGGGCGATTGGCGGGCTGGTGTTCGCCTGGCTGAAGCCGCGCTGAAAATTTCCGCAATCACCACACTTGTGTTGCCGTAATGCCACACCATATCCTGTGCGAACAGGAGTGTGTGGCCCATGAACCTCGAGAAATTCACCGACCGCGCCAAGGGTTTCCTGCAATCGGCGCAGACGGTCGCGATCCGCAACAGCCACCAGCGCGTGGCGCCCGAGCATTTGCTGAAAGCGCTGCTGGAGGATGAGCAGGGCCTGTGCTCCGGCCTGATCAAGGCGGCCGGCGGCACCCCGGCCACCGCCCTGCAGTTGACCGATCAGGCGCTGGCCAAGATCGCGCAGGTATCAGGCAGCGGCGCCCAATCGCTGAGCTGGGACAATGACACGGTGCGCGTGCTGGATGCGGCCGAGCAGATTGCCGCCAAGGCGAACGACAGTTTCGTCACCGTGGAGCGGCTGCTGGTGGCGCTGGCGCTGTCCACCACCACCGAGGCTGGCAAGGCGCTGAAGGCGGCCGGCGTCACCCCGCAGGCGTTGAACGACGCCATTGCCAGCGTGCGCCGCGGCCGCACCGCCGACAGTGCCGGCGCCGAAGACAGTTTCGACGCCCTGAAGAAATTCGCGCGCGACCTGACCGAGGCAGCGCGGGCGGGCAAGCTGGACCCGGTGATCGGCCGCGACGAGGAAATCCGCCGCACCATCCAGGTGCTGGCGCGGCGCACCAAGAACAATCCGGTGCTGATCGGCGAACCGGGCGTGGGCAAGACGGCAATTGCCGAGGGCCTGGCGCTGCGCATCGCCAATGGCGACGTGCCCGATGGCCTGAAGGACAAGCGCCTGATGGCGCTGGACATGGGCGCGCTGATTGCCGGGGCCAAATATCGCGGCGAGTTCGAGGAGCGGCTGAAGGGCGTGCTCGACGAGGTGCGCTCCGAGGGCAGTGATGTCGTGCTGTTCATCGACGAGATGCACACGCTGGTGGGCGCCGGCAAGGCCGATGGCGCGATGGACGCATCGAACCTGCTGAAGCCGGCGCTGGCCCGCGGTGAACTGCACTGCATCGGCGCCACCACGCTGGATGAATATCGCAAATATGTGGAGAAGGACCCGGCGCTGGAGCGTCGGTTCCAGCCAGTGGTGGTGGGTGAGCCCACGGTGGAAGACACCATTTCCATCCTGCGCGGCCTCAAGGAGAAATATGAGCTGCACCATGGGGTGCGCATCACCGATGGCGCCATCGTGGCGGCCGCAACGCTGTCGAACCGCTATATCGCCGACCGGTTTTTGCCCGACAAGGCGATCGACCTGATGGACGAGGCCGCCAGCCGGCTGCGCATGGAGGTGGAAAGCAAGCCGGAGGAGATCGAGGCGCTCGACCGCCGCATCATTCAGCTGAAGATCGAGGCTGCCGCCCTGGAGCGCGAGACCGATGCCGCGTCGCGGGAGCGGTTGCACGCGCTGAACGAGGAGTTGGCCGGGCTGGAAGAGGAATCCAACGCACTGACCCTGCGCTGGAAGGCGGAAAAGGAAAAGCTGGCCGGTGCCACCCGGATCAAGGAACAGCTTGATGCCGCCCGGCTGGAGGTGGAACAGGCCCAGCGCGCCGGCGATTATGCCAAGGCCGGCGAGCTGACCTATGGCCGCATTCCCGAGCTGGAGCGCCAACTGGCCGAAGCGGAAGTGGCAACCCAGGCCGCCATGGTTCGCGAAGAGGTGACCAGCGATGACATCGCCTCCGTCGTCAGCCGCTGGACCGGGATTCCGGTGGACCGGATGCTGGAGGGCGAACGCGACAAGCTGCTGAAGATGGAGAGCATCCTGTCGGCACAGGTGATTGGCCAGGATGCTGCGGTGAAGGCCGTGTCGAGCGCGGTGCGCCGGGCGCGCGCCGGCCTGCAGGATCCGAACCGGCCGCTGGGCAGCTTCCTGTTCCTCGGCCCCACCGGTGTCGGCAAGACCGAGCTGACCAAGGCGCTGGCACAGTTCCTGTTCGACGATCCGCGCGCCATGGTGCGGCTGGACATGAGCGAGTTCATGGAAAAGCACAGCGTTGCCCGGCTGATCGGCGCACCTCCTGGCTATGTGGGCTATGAGGAGGGCGGCGTGCTGACCGAGGCGGTGCGGCGCCGGCCCTATCAGGTGGTGTTGTTTGACGAGGTGGAAAAGGCCCACGGCGATGTGTTCAACGTGCTGTTGCAGGTGCTGGATGATGGCCGCTTGACCGATGGCCAGGGCCGCACCGTGGACTTCACCAACACGCTGATCATCCTGACCAGCAACCTGGGCAGCCAGTATATCGCCGCCCTGCCCGATGGCGCTCCGGTGAGCGAGGCGGAACCGCAGGTGATGGAGGTGGTGCGCGGGCATTTCCGCCCCGAATTCCTCAACCGGCTTGATGAGATCGTGTTGTTCCAGCGGCTGGGCCAGGCGGCGATGGCCCCCATCGTCGATATCCAAGTCAAGCGCGTCGGCGATCTGTTGAAGGACCGCAAGGTGGTGCTGGACCTGACCGATGCCGCGCGGCGCTGGCTGGCGCGGGTGGGTTATGATCCGGTCTATGGCGCACGGCCGCTGAAACGCACCGTGCAGAAGCATCTGCAGGACCCGCTGGCCGAACTGATCCTGGCCGGCGCGGTGCCCGATGGCAGCACGGTGAAGGTGGACGAGGGCGACGGCCGCCTGACGCTGGTGCCAGCCTGATCAGCCGGCTGGACAGGCGGTGGTCACGCGGCCAGAAGGGAACGCATGACCACCGCCGCCCAACTGGCCGCCGATCCGCTGCAATTTGCCTGGCGCTATGACGAGGCGCAGGATGGCTTTCAGTTCCGTCGGCTGGACCGCGCCGATCATGCCCGCGCCACCTTTCTGACCGACGAATATCTGGGCGCCGGCGATGTGGTGACGGTGCCACGCGCGGCGCTGGCCGCCCAGCCGGTGGCCCAGGCACCCCTGCACTTCATCTTTCATTCCGCTTTCTGTCTCTCCACCCTGCTGGCGCGGGCCTTCGACCTGCCGGGAACGGCGATGGGGCTGAAGGAACCGTTGATCTTCAACGATCTGGCCGGCTGGCAACTGCGCGGCGCCCGCGGGCCTGCACTGGCTGCCGCGATGGACACCGGGCTGGCCCTGCTGTCCCGGCCGCTGGCCCCGGACGAAACCGTGGTGATCAAGCCCAGCAACATCGCCAATGCCCTGATCGCCGGCACCTTGCAGATGCGGCCGCAGGCGCGTGCCCTGCTGCTGCATGCGCCGCTGCGGGTCTATCTGGGTTCCATCACCCGCAAGGGGCTGGATGGCCGTCTGTGGGTGCGCGACCTCCTGATCAAGCAGATGCGGCAGGGCCTGCACGACTTCGGCTTTGACGCCGATGCGTATCTTGCCCAATCCGATCTGCAGGTCGCCGCCATGGGCTGGCTGGCGCAGCATCAGCTGTTTGGCCGGCTGGCCACCCGCCTGCCCGATCGCATCCGCACGCTGAACAGTGATCTGATCACCCGCCGCCCCGATGCGGTGATGACGGCGCTGGGGCAGCATTTCGGCCTGGCGCTGGATGTGCCTGCCGTCGTGGCAGGCCCGGCCTTCACCCGGCACAGCAAGCATGGCGCCGCCTTTGACGCCGAGGCCCGCGCGCGCGAACAGGCAGCGGAGTCCGCCCATGCCGATGAAATCGCCAAGGTGGCAATCTGGGCGGAAGCCGTGGCGCGCGCCAACGATATCGCGCTGGACTTGCCGCAGCCGCTTATTGGCTGATGTCGGGAAATTCCCGCCGCAACAGGTCGGCAAGCTCGCCAACCTGGGCGGCATAGTTGCGCCAGCGGCCGGATGAGCGGGCATGCACCGGCTGGCGCACCTGCCACACGCTGGCGGTGCGGATGATCTGGCTGTTGGCCGGCGCCGCGGCCGCAGCGCCCAGCTTCACCTTGAGCCCGGCCAGCACCGCCTCGGGCTGCTGCACCAGCGTGTCATAACGCACGGTCAGGATATCGCTGCCGAAACACTGCTCCCAATGGGCCATGAGGCGGCGATACTGCCGGTAATAATGCAGCATGTCGTCCAGATCATTGGCATAGGTCAGCCCGTCGGCGAACGGCAGGAAGAACATCGACAGGAAATTGTCGATCGGGTTGCGCATGGTGTGGATGATCAAGGCATCGGGAAAGGCGCGCTTGATCAGGCCGAGGAACAGGAAATTGTCCATCCGCTTGTCGGTGAAGCGGGGCACATCGCCCAGCACCCGGCGGGCAAAGCCGGCATAACCCTCGGCAAAGCGCGCCGCCATGTCATCCCGCGTGGCCGGCGTGATCGCATGGCCGTGTTGCTGCATGAACCAGGGGGTATAGGCCAGCTCCCCCCCCATGGTGATGCCCAGTTCGCGGCTGAGCAGGGATTCGAGCAAGGTGGAGCCGGAGCGGAACAGGCCGCAGATGAAGATCGGGCGAATGCCGTGATCGCGCGCCGGCGGCAGCGGCTCCGCCGGAAACAGCTGGATCATGGCGTTCACCTGCGCCTCCACATCAGCCTGGCTGTGGCGCAGCTTGCCGGTGTGTTTCTGCAGCTCGTTGGCGTCCATCAACTGGTCAAAAGCCTCGTCGTGTCGGCCCATCGCGTCCAGCGCGTTGGCGGCAGCAAAGGCCAGTTCCACCAGATCATCATGGCTGCCGGCGCGGGCGCCCGCTGCTTCCACCCGGGCCAGGGCATCGGCAGGGCGGCCTTCAAACACGTCGATCGCGGCCAGGCGGGCCGGCGGGCGGCCCAGATCGGGGGCATGGCGGCCGGCGCCTTCATAGGCGGCGCGCGCGGCGGCGGCATCACCCACATCCTCTTCCAGCTGGCCCAAATTCTGCCAGGCCAGCGCAAAGCCGGGTTGCAGCGACAGCGCCTGGCGCAAGCTGGCGCGGGCGGCAGCCACATCCTGCAACACCTCGGCCTGAATGGCGGCGATGTTCACATGCACCTGTTCCGGCTCGCTGATGCCGGCCGCCAATGCCCGGCCATAGGCGGCAATGGCGCCATCGGCATCAAGCAGATGCCGTCGGCAAAAGCCCAGGTTGAACCAGCCATCGGCATCATCGGGATGCGCGGCCAGCCATGCCTCGAGCAGTTGGGCCGCATCGGCGTGGCGCGCCTGGGTGAGGGCAAGGCCGATCTGGCCGGGTTCGGGAACGGGACGGCTGGTCATGCCGCAAGCCTCTTCCACGCGGCCGGGCAAAACTCAACCCAGGATGCCGCGTGCCGCCAGGCTGGCAATGATCCGCTCGGCGGCTTCGGTCACATTGGTGGCACGGGTATCGATCACCAGATCGGCCGCCTCAGGGGGTTCATAGGGGCTGTCGATGCCAGTGAAGTTGCGGATCTGCCCCGCCTGCGCCTTGGCATAGAGGCCCTTGGGATCGCGGGCGATGCAATCCTCGATCGGCGTGTCCACAAACACTTCGACAAAGCGATCGGCCCCCACCAGTTCACGTGCCAGCGCGCGTTCCGACCGGAAGGGCGAGATAAAGGAACAGGTGACGATGAGGCCGGCATCGGCCATCAGGCGCGCCACCTCGGCAATGCGGCGGATATTCTCCACCCGATCGGCATCGGTGAAGCCCAGATCGCGGTTGAGCCCGTGGCGGATATTGTCCCCATCCAGGGCATAGGTGTGGTGGCCGCGGGCGGCCAGCGCCGCCTCCACCTGGTTGGCAATGGTGGACTTGCCCGAACCGGACAGGCCGGTGAACCAGATCACTGCCGGTTGATGGCCCTTCAGCGCACTGCGCTGGGCTTGCGACACGTCCATCGCCTGCAGGTGGATGTTGGTGGCCCGGCGCAGCGGAAATTCGATCATGCCCGCACCCACCGTCTGGTTGGTGAAGCGGTCGATCAGGATGAAACCGCCAGTCTCCCGACATTGGGCATAGGGATCAAAGGCGAGCGGCGTCGCGGTATCCAGATTGCACAGGCCGATCTCGTTCATGGCCAGGGTACGGGCCGGGCGGGTTTCGAGGCTGTTGACGTCGATGCGGTGTTTCAACTGGGTGACGGTGGCCGTCGTGGTGAACCCGCCCGCCTTCAGCAGATAGGGCCGGCCGGGGATCAGATCATCGCCGTGCAACCACAGGAGATTGGCGGCAAATTGCTGGGCCACATGCGGGCGGGCATCGGGCGGCACCAGCATGTCGCCGCGCGCCACATCCAGATCATCGGCCAGCACCAGGGTGACGGCATCACCGGTCCGGGCCAACTGCCGATCGGCATCGGCAGTGACAATGCGGGCCACCCGGCTGGCCGTGCCCGATCGGGCCACCACCACCGGATCGCCCACACGGATCTCGCCGGCTGCGACCGTACCGGCCAGGCCGCGAAACTGGGCATCCGGCCGGTTCACCCATTGCACCGGGAAGCGCAATGGCGCCTGCGCGGCCGGAGCCGCCACCTCCACCTGCTCCAGATGCGCCAGCAACGTCGGACCGCAATACCATGGCATCGCTGGCGCCGGGGTGGTGACATTGTGGCCAAAGCGCGCCGCCATCGGAATGGCCTGCACGCTGGCAAAGCCATGGCGGGCGGCGATGCCGGCATAATCCCCAACAATCGCATCAAACACGGCCTGGTCATGGCCAACCAGATCCATCTTGTTCACCGCCAGCACGACATGGCGAATGCCCAGCAGGGCGAGGATATGGCTGTGGCGGCGGGTTTGCGGCATCAGCCCTTTGGCCGCATCAACCAGCACGATGGCCAGATCGGCGGTCGACGCGCCGGTGGCCATGTTGCGCGTATATTGTTCATGGCCCGGCGTGTCGGCCACGATGAACTTGCGCGCCGGGGTTTCGAAGAAGCGATAGGCGACATCGATGGTGATGCCCTGCTCGCGCTCCGCCTCCAGCCCGTCGAGCAGCAGGGCAAAATCAATGTCTTCGCCGGTGGTGCCGTGGCGGCGGCTGTCACGCGCCAAGGCGGCCAACGTGTCTTCCATGATCAGCTGGGCATCGTGCAGCAGCCGGCCGATCAGCGTGGATTTGCCATCATCCACCGAACCGCAGGTCAACAGGCGCAGCACGCCCAGGCTGGTGCCCGCCATCAGAAATAGCCCTGCCGTTTCTTCTTTTCCATCGATCCGGCCTCGTCATGATCGATCACGCGGCCCTGGCGTTCCGAGCTGCGGGTGGCGGCCATTTCGGCCACGATGTCATCCAGCGTGGCCGCGGTGGACTCCACCGCGCCGGTGAGCGGATAGCAACCCAGCGTGCGGAATCGGATGCTGCGCACCGCCGGCACCTCACCAGGGTCAAGCGGCAGGCGGTCATCGTCAACCATCAACAGCACGCCATCGCGCACAACAGTGGGCCGCGGCGCCGCGAAATAGAGCGGCACGACCGGAATGGTTTCGGCCGCGATGTAGCGCCAGATATCGAGCTCGGTCCAGTTGGAGAGCGGAAAGGCCCGCATGGACTCGCCGGGCGCCAGCCGCGTGTTGAACTGGTTCCACAATTCCGGCCGCTGGTTGCGCGGGTCCCAGCCCTGGTTGGCATCCCGCACGGAAAAGATGCGCTCCTTGGCGCGGCTCTTTTCCTCGTCGCGGCGGCCGCCGCCGATGGCGCAGTCAAAGCGGCCGGCGGCGAGCGCCTGCAACAGGCCTTCGGTGCGCATCACATCGGTGTGGATGGCCGAACCGTGGACGAAGGGATTGAGGTTTTGCGCCCGCCCGGCTTCGTTGACGTGCACGCGGATCTCGATGCCAAGCGCTGCGGCCAGGGCATCGCGAAAGCGGCCCATTTCGCCAAATTCCCACAGGCTGTCGATGTGGAGCAGCGGGAACGGCGGCCGCGCTGGCCAGAAGGCCTTCAGCGCCAGGTGCAGCATCACCGTGGAATCCTTGCCGATCGAATAGAGCATCACCGGGTTGCGGAACCCGGCGGCCACTTCGCGCAGGATATGGATGGATTCAGACTCGAGCCGGGCAAGGTGCGGTGGCAACGGCCGGGCTGGCACGTGCCGCGGCGTGCCGACGCGCGGCTGGCCGGTGGGATCGCGGAAGCGCGCTGCATAGGCGCTGATGGCGGCGGAGATGGTCACGGCATCCGGCATAGAAAATGCAGCGCAAAAGAAAAGGGGGCGGGCCTTGGCCCACCCCCCAATCTTTTCTGTCACACGGGGTGATTAGAACTTCACACCCAGGGTGACCATGTAGCGGCGACCCAGCGTGTCGTAGGTCGACGGATAGGTGTTGCCGCTGTTCTGGCCAGTGGTGCCGACGGTCGAACCGACGTTCGGCGGCTTCTTGTCGAACAGGTTGGACACCAGCATGTCGATGCTGATGTTGTCCATGATCTTGAACCCGCCAGCCAGGTCGAAGTAGCTGAAGGCCTTGATGCGGTTGAAGTCAACCTGCTGACCCACCAGCGGGCCGGAACCCGTGATGGTGCCGGCGAACACGCGCGGCAGGATCCGCTCATACTCAACGCCGCCGATGTAGTTCCACAGCACCGAAACGTTGGCCGAGCCGAAGTCCAGGCCGGTGCGGAAGTTGTGCACCCACTCCGGCTGGATACCGCCACCGACGATACCGCAGTTCACCGAGTACTGACCAACGCATTCGCGGTTGATCGAGGCCGGCGAGGCGCGGAACTTGTTCTCGATGGTGTAGGTGCCGTTCAGGTTGAACGACAGCTTGGCGAAGCCGACGTCCACGCTGTAGGCGGCCGACAGGTCGATACCGCTGGTGGCGATACGGCCCAGGTTGGTCAGCGGGGTCGGCAGGCCGAAGGTAAAGGCCGGAGCGTTCACCGAACCCGACAGACGGCCGTTGACCTGGCTGCGACGGATGCTGGTGCAAGCCGCCGAGCTGGCCGACTGCGCGGTGATGCTGCCGAAGCAGGCATTGATCACGTCCGCCGGGGTGGCGTTGGTGATGGCCTGGTTCACCTTGACGTTGAAATAGTCAATGGTGACCGACAGACCCGGAGCGAAGGCCGGGGTGAACACCGCACCGATGGTCACGGTGTCGGCGGTTTCCGGCTGGATCGCGAGGTTGCCGCCCGAGGTGCGGGCCGCCTGGCCAGCCGCCGGGTTCTGGATCTGGCCGATGGTGGCCGCCGGAGCACCCTGCGCAATGCAGACCGCGGTCAGGTTGGCATTGCCAACCGGAGCGGCACCGGCGCAGGGATCGATGGCCAGGCTGGTCAGACCGGTGACGACCGGCGCGAACAGTTCGTTGATGTTCGGCGCGCGGACGGCGCGGTTATAACCACCGCGGAACTTCACGCCATCGGCGGGGCTCCACGACAGACCGGCCTTCCAGGTGGTGGCGCTGAAGCTGGGGTTGTTCGGCGCGTTCACCGAGTAACGCGACTGACGGATGCCCAGTTCGAGCGACAGCGACTTGAAGAATTCCTTGTCTTCCACCAGCGGGATGTTGGTTTCGGCAAAGCCTTCGATCACGTCGTAACCGCCGGTGAAGGGCAGCACGGCGCCGCCGCCACCGCCCAGTTCGCCCGGGACCTGGCTCAGGTTGTCCGGGGTCCGGCGATAGGTGTAGTTGCGATATTCGCCACCGACCGCGAAGGTGATCGGGTTGCTGGCCGACGGGATGGTCAGGCCGGTGTCACCGCTGATGACGCCGCGCACCTGGCCGAGGCCGGTGTCCACCGCCACGGTGGAGGTGCCCTGGATGAAGTTCACCATGGCCGGGGTGATCGAACCCGGACCGCCGAACAGGTTCAGCGGCACGCAGCCCTGGGCCGTGTTGCGGCAGGTGGTGGCGTTGTCGGCGAGCAGGGCCTGGCTGACGCGCGAGCGCAGCGTGTAGCCGCTCAGGGTCTGGTTGTTGTTGCTCTGACCATAGGCGGCATGCACGTCAAAGTTGATGCCGTCGGTGATCTTGCCGCGGACACCAGCCTTGTAATCGAACATGGTGGTGACGAAGCGGCTGACGCGCGGACCGACTTCAACGGTGCGGCGGTACACGGCCGGGATGGTGAACGACGCGGTCGAACCGGCCGAGCAATCCAGGGTCGGGTTGGCAGCGCAGATGGTGGTGCGCTGGGCCGCCGAGATGAACGGGTTGTTGATGTTGGTGGTCAGCGATTCGGCGAAGATGCCCGACGGCGCGATGATGGTGGTCACCGAGTTCTTCGAGAACAGGCCGCGCGCATAGACTTCGATGTCGTCCGCGATTTCATACTTCGCGGCGGCATAGACGTTGAAACGCTCGAACGGGGTCTGGAAGATGTTGAACGGCGCGAAGTTGAAGCCGTCAGCGTTCGGCGTGACAAAGCCGGTGCCGTTGCCGTTGTTCTGCACGAAGAACGGGTTCGGGGCGCCCGCCGGGGTGCCGGCCGGCGCGTTGGCCAGGATGAAGCTGGTCGGGGTGTCGGTCGGCGAACCACCGGCGGCGCGGCCGTTGGTCGAGCTGATCTGGAACAGCGAGATGTCGCGGTCACCCTGATAGACCGGGTCCACCTTCTGGTAGCCCAGGCTGATCACGGCGTTGCCCTTGCCATCGGCAAAGTCACCGCCCATGGTCACGTCGGCGCGGAACTGGTTGCCGTCGCCACGCTCGGTGATGCCGTAGGACACGCGGCCATCAAAGCCGGTGAAGTTCGACTTGGTGATGAAGTTCACCACGCCCGACACGGCGTCGGCGCCGTAGGTGGTGGAGGCACCGCCGGTCAGCACGTCAACGCGGCTGAGCAGGACGACGGGCACGTTGTTGAGGTCGAACTGGCCGCCGTCGGCCGCCGGGACCAGACGGTCACCGTCGATCAGGGCCAGGTTGCGCTGCGAGCCAAGGCCGCGCAGGTTGACGAAGCTGGCGCCACCGTTGCCGTTGTTCACGGCCGAACCGATGTTGGCGACCACGCCCGGCAGGTTGCGCAGCAGCTGTTCGGCGTTGCCGATCTGGCGGGCAGCGATTTCCTTTTCGGAAACCACGTTCACCGGGCTGGACAGCTGGAGATTCGGGTTCTTGATGAGGGTGCCGGTGACGACGATTTCTTCGTCGGCAGCAGTTTCATCGGCGGCTGCGGTCTTTTCCTGGGCGAACGCCGGCTGGCTGGCCAGCAGGGCAACGGCAACCAGGGCCGAGCTGCCGTAGAGCGCGCGCCGCTTGAGGGAAGTGTTGTTCCTCACGTGTGCATCCTTCTTCTTGAACAAAGGTTGTTGTGCTTTGGCCACTGTCGGCAACCAGATTTCGCGATGCGTCTACGATCCCCAGTCCCCCGGCAGCACCCCGCCCGGCCAAGACCGGACGACGCAAGCCAAGCCCATTACAGGCCTGGCGGCTTCCTTGTTGTAACCCTTGCCCTAAGTCAAACGCCGGGGGCCTTTGGCGCAACATCATTACGGGAGTGTTGCAGTGGAGCAACACGCCCAGGGGCGGAGCCGTCAGGCGGCGGAAAAGCCGGCAAGGCCCTGGCCATGTGCATTGAGCGCCTGCACCCAGTGGCGGATCAGATCGCGTTCGGCCGGTGCGATGAAAGGGTTCCACGTGTCCACGATCAGGATGGCCCGCAGTTCGGTGCTGGGGTTCACCGCTTCATGTTCGATCGTGTCATCAAAGACAAAGGCCTCCCCCTCGATCCAGGGGCGGGTTTCGTTGCCCACCCGGAAGGTGCAGCCGGGCGGCACGATCAGCGGCAGGTGCACGATGCTGCGGATGTTGGTGGCGCCGGTGTGCGGCGGGATATGGGCACCAGGCTTGAGCAGCGAGAAGAAGGCCACCGGGCCGCGGCCGGGCAGATCAAGCAGCGGCAGCCGATCCAGCAGCGCGGCGGTTTGCGGGCAGGCCGCGCGCATTGCCGCTTGCGGCACCCCATGTTCGAGGAAGAAGCGCGCCGCCCAGGCATCATTGTGGTTGAGCGCGCTCCACTGGTTGACCGGCGCGCCGGCGGGATAGCGGACATAGGGAGCAAAGCCCTCGCCGCCTTCGGCCAGCAGGGCCTGCAGCTCGGCCCGGATCACGGGGGTGGCGGCCTCCAGTTCGGCCAGCCAGGGGAAGAGGTCCCGATCGAAATATTGCACGGCCGGCAGATAGGGATAGTGCATCACCAGCGGCTGATGGACATAGACGCGGCGGCGGCCGAGCTGCACATCAAGGGCGTGGCGGAAGCGTTCGGCAACCGCTGGCGGCGCGGCCGCGATGCGATCGCCCAGATCGGCCTCCAGCCGGTTGGCAAGGCTCGCCGTGTCGGCCGCCACCACGGCACGGGCATGGGCGATGCCAGCCGCCAGCGCTGCACTGCCAGGCTCGGCCGACCCCATGGCGGCGAGCAAGCGCTTGTAATCACTGAGGGCTAGTGCCGCTTGCCCCGACGCTTCGGCAAGGCGGCCGCGCGCCAGCAGCGCGTGCGGCATGTAGGGATCGGCATCGAGCGCGGCGTTCAGCGCCGCCAGCTGCGCCCCGGCATCGCCAGCCAGGCCCTGCGCGTTGGCGAGGTTGTAGTGCAGGATGGCCGCCCCTGGATCGGCCGCAATGGCCGCCCGGAAGGCCGCGATCGCCGCTGCGGCATCACCGCGGCGCAAGGCCTCCATGCCGGAGCGGTTGAGGGCGACGGGATCGGTGCTCATGGCATGGTGATAGCGGCTCTGGCGCGGTGTGGCAGTAGGAAAAGCAGGCTCTGGCCATGGCGGGCGCGGCGTGTTTATCATCGGGCATTTCGGGGGGCGTTGTGGGGGCAGGGCCATGGCGGAGGCGGCCGAACGGGCATTGGCGCAGCTGGGCGAGCTGGCACGGCTGGCGGTGGCCTTTGGCGTGCCAGCCGGCAGGGCGATTTTTCGCCAGCATGATCAATCAGATGGCCTGTATCTGATCAGCCGCGGCGATGTGGTGGTGACCGGGCGCACCCCGGGCGATGGCCGTGTCGAGCTCGCCCGGCTGGGCCCTGGCGCCATGCTGGGGGAATTCTGCCTGCTGGATGGCGGCCGCCGATCGGCCGACGCGCTGGCGATCAGCGATTGCACCGGCTGGCGGCTGGACCTGGCCCGCTTTGCCGGTTTGCTGGAGGCCGGCGACCCTGATGCGCTGGCGCTGGCCGTGGCATTGCGGGCGCAAGTGGCGGTGCGCAGTGGTGACCTGGTGGCGGCGCTGGCGGGCCCGGTGGCGGCAAACACGGCACCGGTGGCGGCAAACATGCCATTGGTGGCAGATTTTGTCGCCGCACGCCTGCACACATTTCCGGGCTTTGATCAGTTCGGCCCGGCCGATTGGCAGGCGCTGGCCGCTGCCGGGCAAGGCCATCGCCACCCGCCCGGCACCCGGCTGGACCAGACGGTGCCGGCGCTTTGGATCGTGCTGCGCGGCGCGCTGCAATGGCAGGCAGCGGACGGGCTGCAGCTGCTGGTGCACGGGCCCGGCGCGTTGGCGGGCGCGGCGGCCTTCACCGCCGGGATGGCCTGGCCGGCCCGAATGTTGGTGCGGGAGACGGCGGAACTGATCGCCCTGCCGGCCCTGCCCGATGGCCCGGCCGGGCGGAAACTGGCGCGCCTGCTGGGCCAGGCGCTGGTCAGGGATCAGCGCCGGCTGACGCGGGTGCGGGCGCGCCTGGCGGCGATGGCGGCCGCCTGATGTGCCGGATGCTGGGCTATATCGGCGCGCCGGTGCTGCTGGACCATCTGGTGGTGCGGCCTGACAATGCGCTGCTGAACCAGACCACCGATGCCCAGTTGCTGGCCATGCTGAATCTGGCCGGCTTTGGCCTCGCCGCCTGGAATGATGATCTGCACGATCCGCACCTGCCCCTCACCTTCCATTCCACCAATGTCGCGGTGTTCGATGCCAATTTGCGGGCGCTGGCAGCGCGGCTGAAGGTGCGCAGCCTGGTCGCCCATCTGCGCGGCGTGCCGCTGGACGGCAGCGCCACCATCAACCAGCAAAGCCTGCACCCCTTCCACATGGCCGGCAGCCCGCTGGTGCTGGCCCACAATGGCGATCTGGCCGATTTCGGCCGCATGCGCAGCAGCCTGTGGCCGCACATCCACCCCGACATCGCCCGCCGCATGACCGCGTTGACCGACAGCGCCTTCCTGCACGCCCTGGTGCTGTCAAACGTCGACGATCCGGCCGGCCCGTTCAGCGCCGGGCAGATTTTCCGCGCCATCACGGCGGCGCTGGCCATCGTCCGCCGGGTGCGCGCCGATCATGGCATCACCCGATCCTCGTCCGTCAATCTGGTGGTCAGCGACGGGCGCAGCCTGGTGGCCACGCGCTTCACCTTTGATTTCGGGCGGTTTGAAACGCCGCCGTTCCAGGGCGGGATCGAATTTCTGAGCCAATGGTTCACCATCGGCGAGCGTTATGATTTCAGCGACGGCGAATGGAAGATGACCGGCGGGCGCGGGGCCGGCACATTGGTTGCCTCCGAACCCCTGACCCGCGATGTGTCGACCTGGGTCGAGGTGCCCGAATATGGCGCCGTGCTGGTTGACGGCGGTGACACGCCCCAGCGCCGGATCGAGATGATCGACTGTTGAGGCGGCGATGCCGCCAGCGCAATCGCTGTCACATTGCTGTAACTCTACTCGTTTAGTAGGATTTACAGATGCAGACGGCTCACGCCAGCACCAGCACAAGCGGCCCGCTCGATGACCCGCTGTGGGCGCGCATCGCCCGCCATCCGATCGGGCACAGCGCCGATCCAGGTGCCTTCACCCGGCGGCTGGCGCGCGAGAATATGTGGCGGATCGCCCATGCCGAGGCAGTGGTGCAGGAATATCGCCGCTTCTGCTACCTGGCCTGTGTGGCGCCGGGGGAGATCACCCCATCGGATGCGGTGGACCAGGCCTGGCACCTGCACCTGTGCCACACGCGCGATTATTGGGACCGGTTCTGTGGCGAGGTGCTGGGCCGGCCGCTGCACCATGGGCCGTCCGATGGCACGGCCGGCGATGCCGCGCGCTTCGCCCGCCAATATGCCGAGACGCTGGCGCTGTATGCCGCACGCTTCGGGCAGCCGCCGCCGGCCACGATCTGGCCCGATGCCGAGGCGCGGTTTCGGTCAGGCCACGGCATCCGCATCGATGGCCACCACTATCTGCTTGTCCGCAAGACGTCCCTGCCCGGCCGGCTCTTGCGGATGTTCGCCCGGCCGGGCCGATGACAAGGACCATATGATCATCCTGTTGGTGATGACCCTGATGCTGGGCGCCTTTGCCCTTCATGCCCATCACCGGGCGCAGGCCGTCAGCCCGCGCCGGCCGGGCGAGAGCGGCAGCGGCGGCGCGGATGTGATCATCGATCCGGCGAGCTGCGACAGCGGCTGTGGCGGGGGGTGCGGCGGCTGCGGGAGCTGAGGCCCGCGCGTCAATCCTTGTTCAGTTCATATTTCATGATGCGGCCATGCCGGCCAGTGCGGTCGCGTTCAAGCGCATAGACATCGCCCTGCGGACCGGGTGGCAGCACGGCGGCGATGGCGGCATGATCCGCGGCCGACAGGCGCAGCGCGCCAATGGCCAGCGTGTCGGGCAGGTGGCTGGCGTCGCGGGCGCCGATGATGATCGCCGCGACACCCGGCTGGTCCAGCACCCAGCGCGCTGCCACCGCCGAGATCGGCACGGCGTGCACCGCCGCGATGCCGGCCAGCGTGGCGAGCAGGGCCTGAAAAGCGTCCCAGCCGCCGCATTCATCGATGATCAGGCGATATTTGATCAGACTGCGATTGGTCAGCGTTTCGGCCGGATCCGGCTGCCCCAGCCAGCGATCGGACAGGAAGCCGCCGGCCAGCGCGCCATAACAGATGAGGCCGGTGCCACTGGCTGCGGCGGTGGCGGTGAAGGCGCCGGCCGGCCGGCGATCAAGCAGGCTGTATTGCACCTGGATGCTGGTGAGCGGCACGCCAGCGCCGGCGAAGGCGGCCAGATGCGCCGCATCGAAATTGGTGCCGGCGACATGGGCAATCTTGCCGGCACGTTGCAGCGCCTGCAGCTGCTGCACGGCGGCGATGGGATCGCCCTGGCCATAATCCCACCAGTGGAATTGCACGAGATCGAGGCGATCCATGCCGAGCCGCGCCCGCGAACGATCGATGATGGTTTCGACATCGCGGGCCGACAGGTTGTTCAACAGGCTGAGATCGGGCACGAATTTGGTGTGGATCTTCAGCCGGGCCAGCGCGTCGGCGCCGCGGTGGTTGGCGAGATGGCGGCGGAAATCGCCGATCATCGCTTCCACGCCGGTATAGATATCGGCGCAATCCAGCGTGGTGATGCCGGCATCGAAATAGGCGAGAAAGCCGGTGTTGAGTCCGGCAAGATCCACCGGCCCATGGCCGCCGGCCAGTTGCCAGCCGCCGCGGATCAGGCGGGAAATCTCATGGCCGGGGGCCAGGCTGATGCGTTCGATGGTCATGGCTGGGCGGTCGTGTTGCCGGCAGGGTGCGGCGTGGCGGTCGTGTTGGCGCGGTGAAAGCGGCGTTTGCCGAGCCGGGTGATGCGCAGCCGCGACGGACAATTGGGATCGGGGCAGGCGATTTCGGCATCGCTGTCCATCCAGTCGTTGGGATGGGTGACCCGCTGCTTGGCCGCGAGCAGCGGCAACACCGCCGCCAGCGAATAGATCGAGAAGCCCTGGCCGGGCGGCAGATGCAGCAGCTCGCCGCGCAGTTCGAACCAGTCGCCCGGGGCGGCGTTGCACCAGAGCGTGGCGCCGGGCGGAGCCACAACCTCGACCCGCAGGTCATAAAGTTCGAAGACATCATCCATGACCGCGCTTGTGCAACACTTAGCCGGCGAGGGCCAGCAGGCTTGCGCGGCGATGGCGCCTGAACAGCAAAACGCCCCGCCGGGGAGGCCGGCGGGGCGTTTTGAACTGGTTGCGGGGGCAGGATTTGAACCTGCGGCCTTCAGGTTATGAGCCTGACGAGCTACCGGGCTGCTCCACCCCGCGTCAAACATGTGTCCGAGACACAGACGGGCGCCCGAAAGGACGCCTGGGTGTGTTTCAGGGACTTGTGAATGGGTTATTCCAAAATTCGCCGGCTGCAAGGCCTGGCGGCGTCCTACTCTTCCATCGCTTAAGCGAAAGTACCATTGGCGCTGCCTGGTTTCACGGCCGAGTTCGAGATGGGATCGGGTGGGTCACAGGCGCTATGACCACCAAGCCATGAAGCCGGCGAATTTTGGGGTTGAACGATGTCCGTGCACGTGAACAGTGATGTCGTTGATGGTGGGATCTTCAGGCGCGACCAGAGTAATTAGGACCGGTTAGCTGAATACATTACTGTACTTACACATCCGGCCTATCAACGTGGTGGTCTTCCACGACTCGATGAGATCTTATCTTGAGGGAGGCTTCCCGCTTAGATGCTTTCAGCGGTTATCCCGTCCATACATAGCTACCCTGCTGCGCGGCTGGCGCCACGACAGGTACACCAGAGGTATGTTCATCCCGGTCCTCTCGTACTAGGGACAACTCCTCTCAAATCTCGACGCCCACGGCAGATAGGGACCAAACTGTCTCACGACGTTCTGAACCCAG
>CAZAWH010000017.1:0-10884 GCA_964488775.1 uncultured Sandarakinorhabdus sp.
CGCCGACCGGATCGATGGACGAATCGCGGCTGATCACGCCGATCTTGGCGCGGCTGCCCGGATCGCGGGCCACGGCCTTGATCTCGATGATGCCGTCATAGATTTCCGGCACTTCCTGGGCGAACAGCTTCTTCATGTAGTCGCCGTGGGCGCGGGACAGGAAGATCTGCGGCCCGCGCGGTTCGCGGCGGACCTGCAGGATCAGGCTGCGCACCCGGTCGCCGGGCTTCAGCACTTCGCGCGGGATCTGCTGGTCGCGGCGGATCACGCCTTCGGCCTTGCCCAGATCGACGACGACATGGCCGAACTCGGCCCGCTTGACGACGCCGGTGATGATCTCGCCCTGACGGTCCTTGAATTCCTCATACTGGCGCTCGCGCTCGGCATCGCGCACCTTCTGCACGATCACCTGCTTGGCGCCCTGGGCGGCGATGCGGCCGAATTCCACCGGCGGCAGCGGATCGACGACAAAGCTGCCCAGTTCGGCCGACCTGTCCTTCTTCAGCGCGTCCTTCAGGCTGATCTGCTTGAAGAAATCTTCGGGTTCCTCAACCACTTCCAGCACGCGCCACAGGCGGGTTTCGCCGGATTTGGGGTCGATCTTGGCGCGGATGTCGTTTTCGGCGCCATACCGGGCGCGGGCGGCGCGCTGGATCGCGTCTTCCATCGCCTCGATGACGATGGTGCGGTCGATCGACTTTTCCCGGGCCACCGCATCGGCGATGGCCAGAAGTTCGGCGCGGTTGGCGGTTGCGGCAATGGCCATTTCAGTCCTCCGAAGGGTCGTTGTCGGGGGTTTCGTTGTCATTGTCGGCCCCGGTGAATTCGGGGCCGGCGGTTTCGATGATCTCGTCGGCGCCGGTGGGGTCGAGCGGCCGGCTGGCCTTGATCAGCCGGTCGGTCAGCACCAGCTTGGCGCCCTTGATGTGGCTGAGCGGCAGGCGCAGCGCCACGCCGTCCTTGCCGGTGATCAGCACGTCATCGCCGTCCAGACCGGCAATGTCGCCATGCACGCGGGCGCGGCCGTCCACCTTGGGCTCCAGCTTCATCCGCGCCTCATGACCGGTCCAGTCCAGCCAGTCCTTGGGGCGGGTCAGCGGCCGGTCGATGCCGGGCGAGGAGACTTCGAGCGCATATTCGGACGCGATCGGATCGGCCTCGTCCAGCGGCAGATCGAGCGCGCGCGACAATTTCGTGCACTGATCGATGGTCAACTGGCCGGTGGCGGGGTCTTCGGCCATCACCTGTAGCGTCAAACTGCCCGGCTGGCCCGACAGCTGGATGCGCACGAGGTCAAGGCCCATCGCCGCCACCACGGGGGCGATGATGGCATTGAGCCGGGCATCAAGATCAGTCGGGGCCAAACAAAGTCTCCGTTGCGCTGCCGGCCAAAGCCGCCTGCCGCCGCGTGGCGGGTGCCGCGCAGCCTGCAAACCATCAGCCATGCAGGAATGAAGGGCCGTATAGGCCAGATGGACGGCGGCGGCAAGAGGGTTGGGGCGGCCGCAGCGTTAACCTATTATTGACTTTTGTATTCAGCAGAGCTGGCATAAATGGCTGCCCGTTCCCTCATGGCAAACGGGTTGTTCATCATGATGCGTCTTGTTGTTGCGGCCGGTCTGGCCGCCGTTTCGCTGGCGGCACCGGCCGTGGCCACCACCGTGTTCATCAACGATCCCACGGTGCGGGTGACCAGCATCGGCAATCTGGTGATGGGGGCGAAATATCGCGTGTCGCCCACCAATTTCGATCTGTCGCTGGATTCGGGCGGCGGTACCCAGAATGTGCCGGGCGGATCGAATTTCGTGTCGACCAACCTGGGCAATCTGGCCGCGCTCAACAATGTCACCTTCGGCTTCAGCCTGCGCAACATCGCCGGCCAGGGCCTGGTGTTCAGCCTGACCAGCCCGGCCAATGTCACCCGCACCATGGCCTGGGGCAGTTTCAGCCCGGCGCTGGTACCGGCGCCGACGGCCAGCGCCGCCCAGTTGCCCGCCGCCACCGCCACCGGGCAGGTGGCCGGCACATTGCTGGCCCCCGGCCAGCTGGCGATGAACGCCCTGCATCTTGAGGTGTCGAGCCGGGTGCGCCCGCTGGTGGCGCCGAACAGTTACGCCCCGGTGGTCAGCCTGTCGGATCTGGCCTTTGCGGCCCCGGCGGCGACGCTGCGCGGCAGCATGATCCCGGCCCAGGTGGTGACGCCGGCGACCAGCCTGACCAACGCCAATTTCGCCGAGGTCGGGCCCGGCTTTGCCTCGCAATGGCTGGTGACGCGCGGCGATTTCTGGGCGTTCGACTGGACATTGTCGGGCAAGGTCAATGCCCAGGTGAACAATGTCACCGGCAGCATCGGCCAGATTGATGAATGGGTGAAGTTCGGCGTGTCGGGCAAGCAGGTGGTGTTCACCGGCGGGGTGCCGGAACCGTCGAGCTGGGCCATGCTGATCACCGGCTTTGGCCTGGTGGGTGCGGCCATGCGCCGCCGCCGGCTGGCACGGGCCTGAAACCGGGCGGCGCGGCCGGCCCCTTAACAAGAGCGGACCGGTCGCCTATACGGGGCCGGTCAACTCTTTTTCGGGGCATTTCATTATGGCTGCTATCCTGGGCAAATTGTCCAACGCGCTGCTGATCGGGCTTCTGGCCATGGTTGGCGTCATCGTCGCTTTCCATCATGGCATGATCGCTGAAGACGCTGGCGGCTGGGTGCTGGGCTTCATGCGCGTCATCCACGTCTGGGCCGGCATCCTGTGGATCGGCCTGCTTTATTATTTCAACTTCGTGCAGATCCCGACCATGCCGAGCGTGCCGGCCGAGCTGAAGCCGGGCGTGACCAAGTATATCGCGCCCAAGGCGCTGCTCTATTTCCGCCATGGCTCGCTGCTCACCGTGCTGGCCGGCATCGGCCTGTCGGGCGCCAACCTGGTCGGCGCGCTGACCTTCCAGGAAGGCCTGCGGGTGATTGGCCTTGGCATGTGGCTGGGCCTGATCATGGCGTTCAACGTATGGTTCCTGATCTGGCCGAACCAGAAGATCGCGCTGGGCATCGTGGATGGCACGCCGGAACAGAAGGCCAAGGCCGGCACCACGGCGATGATCTTCAGCCGCACCAACTTCCTGCTGTCGTTCCCCATGCTCTATTGCATGATCGCGCAGCATGCGATTGGCGCTGCCTGATCCATCAGGGCCAGGCATGAAACGGGGCCGGCCTGCGCCAAGCGGGCCGGCCCTTTTCATTGGGCGGGCGATGTTGGGGCTCAGGCGATGCGCGGCTGGCGCGGCTGGCCATCGGCGGGCGTGCATTCCGGCAATTCGGCATAGCGGACGCGGCGGCCATTGCGGCTGATCCAGATGCGCAGCGAAGCCAGATCGGGGCAGGGCTTGAAGCGCCAGCGATATTCCCAGCCATCGGCCCACAACCGGCCTTCGCGGGCGGCGAACTCGCTGCGCGGATGGCCGGTGCGGCTGTGATAGTCGCGGGCCATGCGTTCGGCGATGGCCGATGCGGTTTCGGCGTCGATTTCCCGGTCATAAAGGCCAAGCGCCAGCGCTGCGCCCAACAGGGCGGCGATGCTGATCAGGATGGCGCGGCGGCGGGTCACGTGGCATCCCTGATGCACGAGTGGCGCAGCCGTTGGAAGGGGGCGGCGCCGTTGTTGACAAGCGAAAGGGCTTAATCTATCGCCGCGCCTTCGCTTGGGCCGGAATCAGCAGTGATTCTGGCGCGGCTCACGTTGAAACTTATATCTGGCATTGATGCCATAGAGGCGGAAGACATGTTCGCAGTGGTGCGCACCGGCGGCAAGCAGTACCGGGTCGCGGACGGTGACAAGATCATCGTCGAGAAGATCGAAGGGGACGCTGGCACGGCCGTGACCCTGGAAACCCTGATGACCGGCGAAGGCGCCGCTGTCACCATGGGCGGCGCCGTGACCGCCGAGATCGTTGCCCAGACCAAGGGTGACAAGGTGATCGTGTTCAAGAAGCGCCGTCGCCACAATTATCGCCGCCGCAACGGCCACCGCCAGAATCTGACGGTGCTGAAGATCACTTCGGTCGCCTGATTGCGCGCCCCGGAACAAGGATAACCCACCATGGCTCACAAGAAGGCAGGCGGCAGTTCGAAGAACGGTCGCGATTCAGAAAGCAAGCGCCTTGGCGTCAAGCGCTTTGGCGGCCAGGCCGTGAACGCCGGCACCATCATCATCCGCCAGCGTGGCACGCCCACGCACCCGGGCCGCAATGTCGGCATCGGCAAGGATCACACCCTGTTCGCCCTGGCCACCGGCACCGTGGTGTTCCACACCGGCAAGCTGGGCCGCAAATATGTTTCGGTTGATCCGGTCGCGGAACCGCTGGCGGCTGAATAAGCCCGGCCCCATCCGTTCGGATATCTGAAAAGGGGAGCTGGGCGACCGGCTCCCCTTTTTGTTTCAAGGCCAATCTCGCCATGCAGTTTCTCGATCAGGCCAAGATCTTCATTGCCTCCGGTGCCGGCGGTGATGGGGCCGTGTCGTTCCGGCGCGAGAAATATGTGGAATATGGCGGGCCCGACGGCGGCGATGGCGGCAAGGGCGGCGACATCATCTTTGAATGTGTCGATGGCCTGAACACCCTGATTGATTTCCGCTACAGCCAGCATTTCAAGGCGAAGCGCGGCGCGCACGGCATGGGCCGCAACCGCACCGGCCCGGGCGGCGATGATCTGGTGATCAAGGTGCCGGTGGGCACCCAGATCCTGGCCGATGACGAGGAGCGCACGCTGATCGCCGACATGACCCGCGTGGGCGAGCGGGTGGTGTTGTTGAAGGGCGGCGACGGCGGCAAGGGCAATGACCATTACAAGACCAGCACCAACCGGGCGCCGCGCCAGTTCCAGCCCGGCTTTCCGGGGCGGGACATGTGGGTGTGGCTGCGGCTGAAGCTGCTGGCCGATGTTGGCCTGGTGGGCCAGCCCAATGCCGGCAAATCCAGCCTGATCAACGCCATTTCCAACACCAAGGCCAAGGTGGGCAATTATGCCTTCACCACGCTGAAGCCGCAGCTGGGTGTCGTGGCGCACAAGGGCCAGGAACTGGTGATGGCCGATATTCCCGGCCTGATCGCCGGCGCGGCCGACGGCGTGGGCATTGGCGACCGGTTTCTGGGCCATATCGAACGTTGCCGCGTGCTGTTGCACCTGGTGGATGCCAGCCAGCCCGGCCCGGTGGAGATCTGGCGCACGGTGCGCGAGGAATTGAGCGCCTATGGCGGCGGGCTTGACAGCAAGCCGGAGATATTGGCGCTGTCGAAGACCGATCTGGTCACCCCCCAGGCGCTGGCCGCCAAGAAACGGGCGCTGGAACAGGCCAGCGGCGCGACCGTGCACGTGATCAGCGCCGCGACCCGGATGGGGGTGGACGGCGTGCTCGACAAGTTGATGGAAATGGCCGGCCGGGCGCAGGCGATGAAGCAGGCGGCAAAGGGCGGGGAACAACCGTGGTCGCCGCTCTGACCGAAGCGCCTGCTGCTGCCTTTGATCCCGCCCGCTGCCCGCGGCTGGTGGTGAAGATCGGGTCGTCATTGCTGGTCGATGCGGCGGGGCAGGTGCGGGCGGCGTGGCTGTCCGGCGTGGTGGCCGACCTGGCGGCGCGGCGCGCGGCCGGGCAGCAGATCGTAATCGTGTCATCCGGGGCGATTGCGCTGGGCGCGCGCCGGCTGGGGCTGGACAAGGGCGGACGCGCCAGCCTGGAAGATGCCCAGGCCGCTGCCGCGGTGGGCCAGGTGGCACTGGCCGGGGTGTGGGAACAATTGCTGGCGGCGCAGGGCCTGACGGCGGCGCAGGTGTTGTTGACGCTGGGCGATCTGGAAGACCGGCGGCGCTATCTGAATGTCGCGGCGACGATTGCGCGCCTGCTCGATCTGGGCGCGGTGCCGGTGCTCAACGAGAATGACACGGTGGCCACCGCCGAAATCCGTTATGGCGACAATGATCGGCTGGCGGCGCGGGCGGCGCAGGCGGCAGGCGCGACGGGCGTGATCCTGCTGTCGGACGTGGATGGGCTGTACACCGCCAATCCGGCCAGCGACCCGGCGGCGGAGCGGCTGCCGGTGGTGAAGGCCTTGACGCCCGACATCATGGCGATGGCCACTGGCGAGACGCGATCGGGCATGGGGTCGGGCGGCATGGCGGCCAAATTGCTGGCGGCGCGCATGGCGGGTGCGGCGGGCATCGCGCTGGCCATCTGCGATGGCCGGGTGGACCGGCCGCTGACGCATTTTGCCGAGGCGGGGGGCGGCACCCTGTTCCTGCCGCCGCGCACCGCCCGGGGCCGCAAGGCCTGGCTGGCCGGGCGGATCACCGTGGCCGGCACGATCATGGTGGATGCCGGCGCGGCGGCGGCGCTGAAGCGCGGCGCGTCCCTGCTGGCAGCCGGGGTGCAGCAGGTGGAGGGCAAGTTCCGCCGCGGCGACGTGGTGGCGATTCAGGGCCCGGCTGGCGAATTGCTGGGCCGCGGGCTGGCCGGTTATGATGCCGATGATGCCCGTGCCATCCGCGGCCGCCGCAATGATGAACAGGCCGGCGTGCTGGGCTATGCCCCGCGTGCCGCGCTGATCCATGCCGATCATCTGGTGCTGTTATGACCCTGATACACGACATGGCCCGCGCCGCGCGGGCAGCCCTGCCGGCGCTGGCCGCCGCGACGACGGCGCAAAAGGCCGAGGCGATCCGGGTGGCGGCGGATGCGATCCGGGCGCGCGCCGATGATCTTTTGGCCGCCAACGCTGCCGATGTGGCTGCCGGGCAGGCGGCGGGCCTGTCGGCGGCGCTGATCGACCGGCTGGCCCTGGATACGGCCCGTGTGGAGGGCATTGCCGCCGGGCTGGACACGGTGGCCGGCCTGCCCGATCCGGTGGGCGAGGTGATTGCGCGCTGGTCGCGGCCCAACGGCCTGAATTTCGAGCGGGTGCGGGTGCCGCTGGGCGTGATCGGCATCATCTATGAAAGCCGGCCGGGGGTGACGGCGGATGCCGCAGCGCTGTGCCTGATGGCCGGCAATGCCTGCCTGTTGCGCGGCGGCAGCGAGGCGGCGCGGTCGAACGCGGTGCTGCTGGCGTGCATGGCGGACGGGCTGGCGGCGGCGGGCCTGCCGGCGGCGGCGGTGCAAATGGTGCCGGCCGGGGACCGGGCGCTGGTGGGCGACATGCTGGGCGCCCATGGCCTGATTGACGTGATCATCCCGCGTGGCGGCAAGGGCCTGGTGGCCCGCGTGCAGGCGGAGGTGCGGGTGCCGGTGCTGGCGCATCTGGATGGCATCAACCATGTCTATGTTGATGCCAGTGCCGATCCCGAGACGGCCATTGGCGTGGTGGTGAATTCCAAGCTGCGGCGCACGGCGGTGTGCGGTGCGATGGAAACCCTGCTGATTGATGCGGCGGCACCGCTGGCCCTGAAGCGGCGGCTGGTGGCGGCCTTGCTGGACGGAGACTGCGAGGTGCGCGGCGATGCCGCCGTGCAGGCGCTGGATGCCCGTGTGGTGGCGGCGGGCCCCGCGGATTGGGACACGGAATATCTGGATGCCATTGCCAGCGTGGCCGAAGTGGCCGGGGTGGATGGCGCCATCGCCCACATCGCCGCCCACGGCAGCCAGCACACCGAAAGCGTGATTGCCCAGGACCAGGCGGTGGCCGAGCGTTTCCTGGCCCGCGTCGATGCCGCCATCGTGCTGCACAACGCCTCCACCCAGTTTGCCGATGGCGGCGAATTCGGTTTTGGCGCGGAAATCGGCATCGCGACCGGCCGGCTGCACGCGCGCGGGCCGGTGGCGCTGGAAGGGCTGACCATCTTCAAGACCATCGTGCGCGGCACCGGGCAAGTGCGGTCCTGATGGCGTTGATCGGCCTGTTGGGCGGCAGTTTCAACCCGGCGCATCGGGCGCATCGGCATATCAGCCTGGTGGCCTTGCAGCAGTTGCGGCTGGATCAGGTCTGGTGGCTGGTGTCGCCCTTGAACCCGTTGAAATCGGCCGATGGCATGGCGCCGCTGGCTGTGCGGGAGGCGCGGGCGCGGGCCGTGGCGCGGCATCCGCGCATCAAGGTCAGCGCGCTGGAGGCAGCGCTTGGCACCCGCTTTGCCGTGGACACGGTGGCGGCGTTGCAGCGGCGGTTTCCGCACCATGACTTCGTGTGGATTGGCGGCAGCGACATCCTGGCCGAACTGCACCGCTGGCGGCGCTGGCGTTCATTCCTGCGGGCGGTGCCGCTGGCCGTGGTGCCGCGCCCTGGCGTGACATTGGTGGCCGCCCCGGCGCTGAAATGGGCCGGCTGGTCGCCGGTTGCGCCCCGGCGCTGGACGGATGCGCCGCGCCCGGCGATAATAAGGCTTCATTCCCGGCTGCGGCCGGAATCGGCAACGGCCATCCGGGCTGCCGATCCCGGCTGGGCCAAGAACCAAGGACCAACGCTTGACCGCAACTGACCGCGTGGACGAACTCCACGCCATGATCATGAAAAGCCTGGATGATGACCAGGCGGTGGAACCGGTGTCCATTCCGCTGGCGGGCAAGACCAGCATCGCCGATTTCATGGTGATCGCCAGCGGCCGTTCCGGGCGGCAGGTGGCATCGATGGCCACCAAGATCGCCGAGAAGGTGAAGGCCGATTTCGGCCGCAGCGCCCGCGTGCAGGGCCTGCCGGCCGCCGATTGGGTGCTGATCGATTGCGGCGACATCATCGTCCACATCTTCCGGCCGGACGTGCGGGCGTTCTACAATCTGGAACGCATGTGGGGCATGGACGATGTGCCCAATCCGTCGCCGGCCTTTGCGCCCATCACCGGGCCCATCGGCAGCCCGCGTTAAGCCCGCGTTGAAACTGCACATCATCGCCCGGGGCCGCATCGGCCAGTCGCCGGAAGCCGAACTGGTGCAGCGTTATGCCCAGCGGCTGAAGGGCCGGCTGGCGGTGACCGAGATTGGCGACACGGCAAGCTGGCCGGCCTTTACCGGCGGGCGCAGCGTGGTGCTGGATGAACGCGGGCGTGACCTGCCCTCGGCCGAGCTGGCGGCCATCCTGGGGCGCTGGCGCGATGGTGGCGCGCGCGAGGTGCGGTTCCTGATCGGCGCGGCCGATGGCCATGATGCAGCCACCCGCGCCGGCGCTGATCTGCTGCTGGGCTTTGGCCGCGCCACCTGGCCGCACATGCTGGTGCGCGCCATGCTGGCCGAACAGATTTACCGCGCGCTGACCATCCTGGATGGCCACCCCTATCACCGGGCCTGACCGCGCTGCGCAGCCGTTCACCCGGCTGCAAGGCCGCAGGGAGTAGCGCTGGCGCACCCATCTGCTATTCTGACTGGGTGATCTTGCGTGAGTCTGCCCCGTGATGACGAAAAGCTGGAAGATTGCGCTGCCGCTGGCGGCGCTGGTGCTGGTGCCGGGCTATGCCGCCGTGCAGGCCGCGGCCGAGACCGACACCTACAAGGAGCTGGACGCCCTGATCGACGTGTTCGAGCGGGTGCGCGTCACCTATGTGGACCAGGTGGACGACAAGACGCTGGTGCGCGGCGCCATCAACGGCATGCTGGCCAGCCTTGATCCGCATTCATCCTATCTGGCCGGGCGCGATTATGACGCGCTGAAGCAGACGACCGATGGCGAATATTCCGGCCTGGGCCTCACCGTTACCTCCGAAGACGGGGTGGTGAAGGTGGTGACGCCCACCGACGACACGCCGGCCGCCCGCGCCGGCATCAAGGCCGGGGATTATATCACCCATCTGGATGACGAGCTGATCTATGGCGCGTCCCTGAACGATGCGGTGGACAAGATGCGCGGCGCCGCCGGGACCAGGATCAAGGTAACGGTGGTGCGCCAGGGCGAGCCCAAGCCGCTGGAATTCACCCTGACCCGCGAGGTGGTGGTGATCAAGCCGGTGAAGTGGGAAACCCGCGGCAGCGTGGGCCTGATCCGCATTTCCACCTTCAACAACCGCACCGGCGATGCCACCCGCGCCGCTGTGGAGGGCATCAAGGCCAAGCTGGGCGCGGGCGTTGCCGGTTATGTGATCGATCTGCGCTCCAACCCCGGCGGCCTGCTGGACGAGGCGATCAAGGTGTCTGACGTGTTCCTGGAAGGCGGGGAGGTGGTGTCGGAACGCCGCCGCGCCAAGAATGACGTGGACCATCATTATGCACGGTCCGGCGATCTGACCGACGGCAAGCCGGTGGTGGTGCTGGTGGACGAAGGCACCGCATCGGCGGCCGAGATCGTGGCCGGCGCCCTGCAGGATCATCGCCGCGCCATCGTTCTGGGCCAGCGCAGCTTTGGCAAGGGCAGCGTGCAGACCGTCTATCCGCTCTCCACCGACACGGCACTGCGCCTGACGACCGCGCGTTACTACACGCCGTCGGGCCGCAGCGTGCAGGAAAACGGCATCGATCCCGATATCATCGTGCCGCAGCTTTCGGATCCGCGCGTCGCCGAACGCAAGCCGGTGCGCGAAGCCGATCTCAAGAAGCATCTGATCAACGAGGTGAAGGACAGCACCAGCCAATTGGTGGAGCAGGACGGCGCGCCCGATCCGCGCTTCCTGGCCAAGGCCGACGAGCTGAAGGCCAAGGGCGTGCTGGATTATCAGCTGGATTATGCCGCCCGCCTGATTGCCCGGCTGGCGCCGCCGGCCCCGCCTCCGGTGCAGGTGGCCGCCACCGGCCCGCGCAGCGCCACGCGCTGAGCCGACGGAACCGATTGCAGCTGTCACACGCGCCGGCTAAGCCCGCTGCAGTATTTTCGATCAAGGATCGCCCGTGCTGCGTCGCCTCTATGACTGGACCCTGGCCAAGGCTGCCGGCCCCGGGGCCGAACGCTGGCTGATCACGATCAGCTTTGCCGACAGCAGCTTTTTCC
>CAZAWH010000017.1:10894-14795 GCA_964488775.1 uncultured Sandarakinorhabdus sp.
TGTCCATCGCCCGGCCGGACCGGGCGATCCGTTATGCTGCGGTCTCCACCGTGGCGTCGGTGGCGGGTGCGCTGCTGGGCTATCTGATCGGGTCGCTGCTCTATCAGGCCATCGGCGTGCCGCTGCTGGAACTTTATGGCTATCAGGACAAGTTTGTCAGCTTTGCCGCCTCCATCAAGGCCAATGGCTTCCTGTGGATGCTGGCCTTTGCCTTCCTGCCCATCCCCTACAAGGTGGCGACCATCGCCGCCGGATCGGTGGGCCTGTCGATCCCGGTGTTGATCGCGGCGTCCATCCTGGGGCGCGGCGGGCGGTTTTTCCTGGTGGCGCTGGTGCTGCGGCGGTTCGGGGCCAAGGCGCAGGAATTGATCGACCGTTATTTCAACGCGCTGGCCCTCACCGCCACCGCGCTGTTCGTGGGCGGATTCGTGGTGGTGAAATATGCGTTCTGAGCGGCTGGGCGCGCTGATCGTGCTGCTGGGCAGCCTGGCCCTGCTGGCCGGGGCCTGGGGGTTCGAGATCATCGGCGGCCTGACCCCGTGTGAAATGTGCTGGTGGCAGCGCTGGGCCCTGATGGGCACGGCGTTCCTGGCGCTGGACGCGCTGGTGCTGGGCGCGATTGCCGATCGTCAGCCAAAACTGGCGGTGCCGGCCCGGCTGGCCGGCGTGCTGGCCGTGCTGGCGCTGCTGGGCAATGCCGGCATCGCGCTGTTTCACGCCGGGGTGGAACAGAAATGGTGGCAGGGCATCACGCGCTGCACGGCGCCGCCCACCGCGGGCGATGCCAGATCCATGCTGGCCGATATCCTGGCGCAGCCAATCGTGCGCTGCGACGCCATACCATGGCAGATGTTCGGGATTTCCATGGCAGGATGGAACTTCGTCGTCTCCCTGACGCTTGCTGGAGTGGCCGCATGGCTGATGCTGAAACCCCGCGCCTGAAGCGCCATCTGCCCGGTGACCGCCGGCCCGACACGCGCGCCATGATCCGGGTGGACCAGGCCGGCGAACATGGCGCCGCCCGCATCTATGCCGGGCAGCTGGCGGTGATGGGTGGCCGGCACCGCGATGCCGGCGAGATCCGCCACATGGCCGCGCAGGAACAGCGGCACCTGGATGGCATGAACCGCATCATGGCTTCGCGCGGCGTCCGCCCCACGCTGTTGGGCCCGATCTGGCACGTGGCCGGCTTTGCCCTGGGCGCCGGCACCGCCCTGTTGGGCCCCAGGGCGGCGATGGCCTGCACCGAGGCGGTCGAAACCGTGATCGACCAGCATTATGGCGAACAGACCGAAGCGCTGGCCGATGGGCGCGATCCGGAGCTGAAGGCGATGATCGATGATTATCGCGCCGACGAGGTGGCCCATCGCGACGCGGCGGCGGCCCACACCGGCGGCGGCGCCTTTCCGGTGATGGAAACGCTGATCCGCGCCGGCTGCCGCACGGCGATCGCGCTGGCAAAGCGGATCTGAGCCCCCCGACCACGTGCGGTGTGCTGGCCAGCGCATCGCGGCACGTTCCAGCGGCTGTGCGTGCCTCGACAAGCTCGGCATGAGCGGGTTGGGACTCAACCCAGTCGCAATCGACGCTAGTTCCGGATCTGCTTGCGCAGGCGATAGCGGCCGTTTTCGCGCCCGTCGAACATCTGCACCACGCCGGGGTGGCTCACCGGCTCGCCATCGCCATCGGGCAGCAGATTCTGCTGGCTGACATAGGCGACATAGGTTGATTCCTCGTTCTCGGCGAACAGGTGGTAAAAGGGCTGGTTCTTGCGCGGGCGGATGGCTTCCGGGATGGACTGCCACCATTCCTCGGTGTTGTTGAACACCGGATCGACATCGAAGATGACGCCGCGGAACGGGAACACCCGGTGGCGCACCACATCACCGATGGTGAAGGTGGCGGGGGTGGGGGCTTCGTCGTGCTGTGTCGTCTGATCGGTCATGGTTGGTCACGGTTGCGGTTGGGCGTTTGCCACGGAACCGTAATATAGGGTGGCTTGCGGCGGGATGAAGGGGTGCCGCTGTCGCGGCCGGCCTTTGCACCCGCCGTTTATCGGGCTTGGCAGCGCCCATCCCCTTCGCTATAGCCGCCACGTCGACTGGCCCCTTGGGGTTTCGCACCGCGGAGAGGTGGCAGAGTGGTCGAATGTACCGCACTCGAAATGCGGCGTGGGTGCAAGCTCACCGTGGGTTCGAATCCCACCCTCTCCGCCACTTGCCTGACCATTTGAGCGAACCCGCAGCAGCCGGATCAGGCCAGAAGTTCCACATCCCAATAGAGATAATCGCGCCAGGTTTCGTGGCAGTGGTGGGGCGGGAAGGCGCGGCCGTTGGCCTGGAGTTCGTGGGTGTGCGGCTGGTGCGGGCGGCTCATCAGGTGCATATGGGCTTCGGCCGGGGTGCGGCCGCCCTTTTTCAGGTTGCAGGGCGCGCAGGCGGTGGTGACATTTTCCCAGGTCGTGCGGCCGCCATAGGCGCGCGGGATGACATGATCGAAGGTGAGTTCGCCGCCGGGCACGCCGCAATATTGGCAGGTGAAGCGATCGCGCAGGAACAGGTTGAAGCGGGTGAAGGCCGGGTGGCTGGCCGGGCGCACATATTGCCTGAGCGCGATGACGGAAGGCAGCTTCATCCGCCGCGATGGCGAGGCGATTTCGCGGTCATATTCGGCGATGATGTCCACCCGTTCCAGAAAGGCCGCCTTGATCGCGGTTTGCCACGGCCACAGCGACAGCGGGTAATAGGACAGCGGGGTATAATCGGCGTTGAGCACCAGCGCCGGGCAGGCTTCGGGCGACACCAGATGCGGTGCGGTGACGAATTTCTCCTCGATGAGGTCTGTCGTCAGCATCGGCCATGCCCTCCCTGCGCAAGGGAGTGGCCAATCCGTGTCACGGGCCCAGTCGCACAAGGGGCGGATTGCCCCCAGGGCCGCGATCCGGCGGCCACTTCCGTGATGCCGCCATCTTTACAACAGATTGTGTGTCAGGCCAATGACAGCCCATCATCTTGGTGTGGAAACTGTGGATAAGTCTGTCGCCAGCCGCTTTGCGCCGTCGCCCACCGGGCTGTTGCACCGCGGCCATGCCCTGTCGGCCATCACGGCGTGGCGGCTGGCACGGGCGTCGGCCGGGCGCTTTGTGCTGCGCATCGAGGATATCGACACCACCCGCTGCCGCCCGGCGTTCGAGGCGGCGATCCTGGATGATCTGGCCTGGCTGGGGCTGGATTGGGATGGCCCGGTGTGGCGGCAATCGCAGCGCGGGCCGGTCTATGCCGCCGCGCTCGACCGGCTGGTGGCCATGGGGGTGGCCTATCCCTGTTTCTGCACGCGCAGCGACATTGCCGCAGCGGCCAGCGCCCCGCACGGGCCGGAAGGGCCGGTCTATCCCGGCACCTGCCGGCGGCTGGACCCGGCGACCCGGGCGGCGCGGCTGCGGCAGGCGCGGCCGGCCTGGCGGCTGGACGTGGCCGCTGCGTTGGCCATCACCGGGCCGCTGCGCTGGCATGATGCCCATGCCGGCTGGCAGGCGGCCGATCCGCTGGCCGGCGGCGACATCGTGATTGCCCGGCGCGACATCGGCACCGCCTATGCCCTGGCGGTGGTGGTGGATGATGCGGCGCAGGGGATCAGCGACGTGGTGCGCGGGGTGGACCTGTTTGAGGCCACCCATTTCCAGGTGTTGCTGCAGGCGCTGCTGGGCGTCGCCACCCCACGCTATCACCATCACGCCCTGGTGCTGGGGCCGGATGGCCGGCGGCTCGCCAAGCGCGACTCAGCCGAAACGCTGCAGGCGCTGCGGGCCGGCGGGATGACGGCGGCGCAGCTGTTGGCCAGCCTTGGGCTGTGATGGGGCCTTTGACGGCGCCTGCGGCGATATTTGTCCAACCATGTGGTC
>CAZAWH010000017.1:14805-31507 GCA_964488775.1 uncultured Sandarakinorhabdus sp.
TGCGCCGCAGCCTGGGTCTGTGACGCGCCGGGGTCACGGCAATTGTCAACGGCGGCTGTCGCCATCCTGTCAACCGGCGCTGACAGGCGGCCCCTGTCGCAGGGGCTTGCTGCCGCACCCCCCTTTCGCGGCGGGGAAAGGCTGTTACACCTCTCCACATGCAATCCACCCTCGTCTTCTTCATGATCGCCTCTGCCGTGGCGACGCTGGCCGTGCTGGCGCGGGGTATCATCATCATGGCGCGCGGGCAGGATATCACCGGGGAGCAATCCAACCGGATGATGAGCTTGCGCGTGGCCTTGCAGGCGCTGGCCATTGTTTTCGTGATCATCCTGTTCCTGATCAACCGCCCGGGTTGAACCGCCGGCCATGGTCAAGCTCAATCGCATCTATACCCGCACCGGGGATGATGGCTCCACCGGGCTGGTGGATGGCAGCCGTGTGTCCAAGGCCAGCCATCGGCCGGTGGTGATGGGCAGTGTGGACGAGGCCAATGCCGCCATCGGCATCGCCCGGCTGCATGTGACGCCCGCCACCGATGCGCTGCTGTCGCGCATCCAGAATGATCTGTTTGACCTGGGGGCCGATGTGGCGACCCCTGCGGGCATTGAGGGCGCCCTGCGCATCGTGCCGGCGCAGGTGGACTGGCTGGAAGGCCAGATCGATGCCGCCAACGACCGGCTCGCCCCGCTGACCAGCTTCATCCTGCCGGCCGGCAGTGCGGCGGGTTCGCATCTGCACCTGGCGCGCACCATCGTGCGCCGTGCCGAGCGTGATGCCGTGGCCGCCGGTGACGAGATGTCCGGTCCGGCGCGGCAGTATCTCAACCGGCTGTCCGATCTGCTGTTCGTGCTGGCGCGGCTGGAAAACGCCCCGGAACAGGGCGGGTCTGGCGACGTGCTGTGGGTGCCCGGCGCCAACCGCTGACTTTGCATTGCAACCTGCCGACGGTTTGCGCGTATCTCTCCAAATGTTAAATTTGACAAATGCGAGTTACTCTCCCTAGCGTTGTGAGACGCAAGACCAAATGCGTCTTTTGGGGGGATTTCATGTTGAACGCGAACGTGCAGAGGTTGCGGGCAGGATTGTTGTGCGCTGGCGTGATGGCAATGTCGCTGCCATCTGCGGTGCATGCCAGCGCCGCGGTGCAAACGGTCAACACCACCTTGCTCAACAGCATCAGGGCAACGGCCGCGACCACCCCGCCCCCACGGGCATCGCGCGCCATTGCCATGGTGGGCATTGCGATGTTTGACGCGGTGAACGCCGGCTCCCACATGGGATACCAGAGCTACAGTTACGCTGGTGGGCCGGTCACCGGTGTCTCGCGCGATGCCTTGGCCATCGCGGCCGGCTATACGATGATGGGGCACCTGTTCCCGACGCTCACGCTCAGCTTGACTGCCGACATGAACAGCCAGTTGGCCGGCTTGTCGATCAACACCAGTCAACGTGCGGCCAGCCTCGCGCTTGGCAGCAGCATCGCCACGAGCTTCTTCAATGCCCGCTTGGGTGATGGTTCGGCCACGGCACAGGTGGCTTACACACCAGGCAGCAATCCAGGGGACTTCCAGCCAACTCAGCCCAGCAACCCTGTGTTGCCGCTTTGGGGCAATGTCACAACCTTTGCGGCCATGGACAGCAGCCAGTTTGGAAACGGCGCGCCATTGGCACTGGGCTCACCGGCCTGGATTGCAGAATATAATCAGGTCAAGGCTTTGGGATGTGCCACCTGCGGCACCCCAGAACAGCAGTTGATCGCACGTTTCTGGGCTGATGGGGGCGGGACGTTTACACCGCCGGGCCATTGGGTGCAGATTGCAAATGGTTTCATGAGTGGCTTGACAACGCTTGAGGCGGCTCGCTTGACTGCGCTGCTCGGCATGTCGGTCGCAGATGCGGGCATCACCGCCTGGCAGGACAAATATACCTACAACACATGGCGTCCAGTGACGGCCATCAACAACTGCACCATGGCCACCTGCGGCGTCGATGGCGAGCCAGGTTGGGCTCCTCTGCTCAGTACCCCCAATTTCCCATCTTATGTTTCAGGCCATTCCAGCTTTTCGGGCAGCGCAGCTGGAGCGCTTGCGGCCTTTTTTGGAAATGATGATCTGCCGTTCTGTACCGGATCAGATCCTGCATCTGCCGTCCCCGGTCAAAGCCGTTGTTTTGGCAGCTTTTCTGCAGCTGCCGCGGAGGCCGGTATCAGCCGAATTTATGGCGGCATCCACTACGAAGATGATAACGGCAAAGCGGTGACGAACTCCAAGGCGCTTGGCGCATATGTGGTGAGCACCCAATTGCAACGGGTGGGTGCCGTGCCTGAGCCGTCAAGCTGGGCTATGCTGATCGCGGGCTTTGGCTTGATCGGCGCAGTCATGCGCAGGCGTCGATTGGCGTTTGCCTGAAACTGCAACTTGTTGGCTGCCCGGCGCTCGACTGCGCCGGGCAATTTCTTTGTGGTTTGCTGCGACCGGTTGACGTTAACGTCAACTTGGCCCTTGACCCTGTGGGCGGCATCGGCCAAGTGCAGTGCCAACTCCAGTGCAACCTTGGGAAAGGCTGGCCATGAAGGTGCTTGTCCCCGTCAAACGGGTGGTTGATTACAACGTCAAGGTGCGGGTGAAGTCGGATCAGACCGGCGTCGAGCTCGCCAACATCAAGATGAGCATGAACCCCTTCGACGAAATCGCCGTCGAAGAGGCCATCCGCCTGAAGGAAAAGGGCATCGCCACCGAGGTGGTGGTCGTCTCCATCGGTGTGCAGCAGTGCACCGAAACGCTGCGCACCGCGCTGGCCATGGGCGCCGATCGCGGCATCCTGGTGCAGACCGATGTGACGACCGAATCGCTGGCCGTTGCCAAGGTGCTGGCCAAGATCGCCGCCGAGGAGGCTCCCGGCCTGATCATCCTGGGCAAGCAGGCCATTGACGATGATGCCAACCAGACTGGCCAGATGCTGGCGGGCCTGTTGGGCTGGGCCCAGGGCACCTTTGCCTCCAAGGTCGATCCGCAGGGCGACACGGTGAACGTGACCCGCGAAATCGATGGCGGCCTCGAAACCGTGGCGTTGAAGCTGCCGGCGATCGTGACGACCGACCTGCGTCTGAACGAGCCGCGCTATGCCTCGCTGCCCAACATCATGAAGGCGAAGTCCAAGCCGATCGCCAACAAGACGCCGGCCGATTACGGCGTCGACATGACCCCGCGCCTGACCACCCTGAAGGTGACCGAGCCGGCCAAGCGCCAGGCCGGCATCAAGGTGAAGTCGGTGGATGAGCTGGTTGCGAAGCTGAAGGAAATGGGAGCCGTCGCATGAGCACGCTGGTTTTGGCTGAACATGACAACAGCGAACTGAAGGACGCCACGCTGGCGGCCGTGACGGCGGCCGGCCAGCTGGGCGGCGATGTGCACGTGCTGGTGGCCGGGTCTGGCTGCGGCGCGGTGGCCGAGGCTGCGGCCAAGGTGGCCGGTGTGGCCAAGGTGCTGGTCGCAGACGACGCGGCTTATGGCGCGGCCCTGCCGGAAAATATCGCCCCGCTCGTCGTCGGCCTGATGGCGGGTTATGATGCCTTCGTGGCCCCCGCCACCAGCCGCGGCAAGAATATCGCGCCGCGCGTCGCCGCCGCCCTCGATGTGGCGCAGATTTCCGAAATCCTGTCGGTCGAAGGTCCGGACACGTTCACCCGTCCGATCTATGCCGGCAATGCGATTGCCACTGTCAAGTCGAGCGACGCCAAGAAGGTGATCACCGTGCGCGGCACCGCCTTTGCCAAGGCCGCCACCAGCGGTGGCAGCGCGGCGGTGGACGCCGTTGGCGGCGCCGGTGACGCCGGCACGTCGCGCTTTGTGGGCGCCGAGCTGACCAAGTCGGCCCGGCCGGAGCTGACGGCGGCCAAGATCATCGTGTCGGGTGGCCGTGCGCTGGGCAGTTCCGAAAAGTTCCACGAATATATTGATCCGCTGGCCGACAAGCTGGGCGCCGCCGTGGGCGCCAGCCGCGCCGCCGTGGATGCCGGCTATGCCCCCAATGATTATCAGGTCGGCCAGACCGGCAAGATTGTCGCCCCGGAACTTTATGTGGCCGTGGGGATTTCGGGTGCGATCCAGCACCTCGCAGGCATGAAGGACAGCAAGATCATCGTCGCCATCAACAAGGACGAGGAAGCCCCGATCTTCCAGGTTGCCGATGTTGGCCTGGTGGGTGACCTGTTCAACCTGGTGCCGGAGCTGACCGGCAAGCTCTGAGCCTGCCGCCGCAAGATGCTTCCGCTCTGATTGGGGCCGCCGTTCCGGGTTGGAACGGCGGCCCCTTTCGTTTGGATCAGCCGCCGAGGCGGCGGGCATAGAGCGCCATGCGGTTGCGCACCGGGGCTTCGCTGGTGGTGCTGGCGGGCAGGCCCAGCCGGGGCAGGCTGGTGCGGGCCGACACGTCGCCCAGATCAGGCCGGGCCGCGATCTGGCGCAGGATGGCCGGCAGCTGGGCGGCCGGGATGCGGGCCGCCAGTTCGGCGCGGACCAGGTGGGGCAGATGCGATTGCAGCGGCTCCGTATCGTAAAGATCGGGCACGGCGGCGATCAGCAGCAGGTTGCGGGCGCGCTGGGTGGGATCGGTCACGGCCGCCGGCGGCCAGATGGCGATCTGGCGCTGGATGCGGGCCAGCGCGCTGGCCAGCGCCGGATCGGGCGCGGTGGTGGCGACGGGGGCGATGTGGCCCGTGGCCGGCGGCAGGCCAGACAGCGGGGCGATGCCCATGTCGGCCCTGGGCGGCGGCGGGGCCGGGCGCTGCCACACGAGCAGACCGGCGCCGGCCCAGGCAAGGCCAAGGGCGGCCAGCGGCCAGCGGGCGTGCGACCATTTCAGGGCAAGTAACGCAGCAAGACCCAGCGCCGCGAGTGCGATCAGCGTGCTGGCGGCGGCGCGGGTGCCGGTGCCGGTGAGCGCGGTCTGGATCGCGGCGAGGCTCCAATCCAGCGGCGCAAGCGACGGCAGCGAGATTGGCAGCAGCACCACCAGCAGAAACAGCGCTGACAGGCCATTGCCGCCGGAGCCCGATACAGTGGACTGGAGCAGCGCGTGGCCGACAAGCAGACCGAGCGCAGCGATACCAAAGGCGGCCACGGCCAGTGCCAGCGTGGTGGAGACCGGGTGAGGCAGCGCCGGCATGCCAGCCAAGCGCATGACACCATGCAGCGTGACCAGCGCCACGGCAGTGATCAGCAGACGTGCGGTGAGCATCGCTCCGGGCTGCGTCGCACCGCGGTCGCGGGCGGCACGGGCTTGGCGGGCACCGCCGATGCCGGCGATCGCAAACAGGGCAATGCCGTGCAGCTTGGCGGCCGACAGCAGCAGCGGCGCCGGCACGTCGCCGCGTTCCAGGACGCTGAGCAGGACAACGCCAAAGGCGCACAGGCCCCAGGCCAGCAGGGTGAAGCGGCCGGTGACGAGATCGGCGCGCAGTTCGGCGCCAAGCGCGCGGGCGAAGGGAAGCGGAGGGCTGGTCATGCCCGGCAGGATGGCGCGGCGCATGAGGCTTTGGCAATGCATGTTGCACTGCGACAATCTGGGCTTGCCCCGCTGGCGTTCCGGCGCAAACATGCGCGCCATGATCGAAACCTATCGCCAGCGCCTGGGTGAATTGCACGCCCGCACCGCCGAAACGCCGCTGTTCAACCCGGTGTTCCAGCTGGGGCTGGAGATTTCCCGCGCGCTGGAGGCGGGCGAGGTGACGTTGGCCGGGCTGGCCGGGGTGATTGCCGAACTGGGGCGCGAGGGGCTGCAGGCCCGTGCTGACCGGCTGGCCGGGCTGTTGGCACCGATCGATGATGCGGCCAATCTGGCGGCCTTCCGGGCGCAGGTTCAGGCATCGGCCATGGCGGGTGATTTCGCCTCGTTCCGGGCGCGGTGGGAAGCGCCGTTGCTGCACGTGGTGTTCACCGCGCATCCGACCTTTTTGTTGACCGGCGCGGAATATGCCGCGGTGGCCGATGCGGCGGTGACGGGGGTGCCGGTGGCGCTGGCCCCGGCGGTGGACCGGCCATCGCCCAGCCTTGAGGATGAGCATGCGGCCGTGCTGGCCGCGATGGCGCGGGCGCAGGCGGCGCGCGACCGGCTGCACCAGGTGGTGCTGGAGGTGGCGGCGGCGGCCTTCCCCGATCACTGGCGCGACCTGACGCCCTGCCTGTTCCGGCTGGCGACCTGGGTCGGCTATGACATGGATGGCCGGACCGACATCGGCTGGGCGACATCCCTGCGGTTTCGGGCCGAGGAAAAGGCGGTGCGGCTGGGCCATTATGCCGAAGCGGCCGGCGCGCTGGGCGAGGCGGCGCTGGCCGAGCGGCTGGCGCGGGCGGCAACCCAAGCGGCCGGGGTGGCGGCGCTGCTGGCCGGGGACACGGATGATCCGGCGGCGCTTTCGGCCATCGCCAACCAGGTGACGGCCGGCGATGCTGATGCGCTGACCAGCCTGACGCCGATCATCGCTGACTTGCGGACGCGCGGCCATCTGGTGCTGGCCGCAGCCATGGCAGCCGATGGGCTGGGCATGGGCCATATCCATTTCCGCGTGAACGCGGCGCAGCTGCACAACGCTATCAGGCGGCGGATCGATGGCGATGGCGCACTCGACATGGGCAGCGGCCAGGCGCTGATCCGCCTGCGCGGCCTGCTGGCCGAGGTGCGGCCGCTGCGCAGCAATTTTGCCGCGCTGGCGGTGGAGAGCACCACGGCGGTGCGCCAGTTCCTCGCCATGGCGGCGATGCTGAAACATATCGATGCCGATGCGCCCATCCGCCTGCTGATCGCCGAGTGCGAGCAGCCGCAGACCGTGCTGGCCGCGCTCTATTTCGCGCGGCTGTTCGGCATTGATCACAAGGTGGATGTCTCCCCCCTGTTCGAGACGGAGACGGCGCTGGAGCATGGCGGGCGGTTCCTTGACGCCTTGCTGGCCGAGCCGGCCTATCGCGCGCATGCGCGGGCGCGCGGGCGGGTGGCGATCCAGACCGGCTTTTCCGATGCCGGCCGCTTTGTGGGCCAGATCCCGGCGGCGCTGGCGATCGAGCGGCTGCAGGGCCGGCTGGCGCGCGCGATGAAGGCCAATGGCCTTGCCGATGTTGCGGCGCTGATCTTCAACACGCACGGCGAATCGATGGGCCGCGGCGCGCATCCGGCCAGCTTCACCGATCGGCTGGCCTGGCCGCTCAGTCGCTGGGCCCGGGCGCAGTTTGCCGCCGCCGGCATCCGGGTGGAGGCCGAGGCCAGTTTTCAGGGCGGCGACGGCTTTCTGTTCTTTGGCGCCGATGCGTTGGCGCTGGCCACGTTGACCCGCATTGCCGACATCACGCCGGCGCTGGCGGCGGAGGGGGCGGACGACGCCTTTTACAGCCGCACTGATCTCAGCCTGGATTATTACCGCATGATCCGCCGCCACCAGCGCGGCCTGTTCGAGGCGCGGCCCTATGCCCGCGCCATCACCGCCTTTGGCCTGGGCCTGATTCCCACCACCGGGTCACGCCGGTTGAAGCGGCAATCCGATCTGGGGCGCGACCGCGATGCCAGCCTGCGGTCGATCCGGGCCATCCCGCACAACGCCATCCTGCAGCAGCTGGGCTATCCGGTGAATGTGCTGGCCGGGGTGGGCACGGCGGCGGCCGGCGCGCAGGAAGGGCTGGGCGCGCTGATGAGCCAATCGGCGCGCGGACGGCAGATCCTGGGTCTGGTGGGCGCGGCCAATGCCATTGCCAGCATCAAGACGCTGGCCGCCTATGGCGAGTTGTTCAACAGCGCCTATTGGGCGACCCGCCCCTATCGCGGCACTGAAATGGCGCTGGCGCGGCCCTGCCTGGCGCTGGCCGAACGGCTGGTGGAGGATGACCGGTCGGGCCAGTTCCGCCGCCTCGCCTCGATGCTGCGGGTGGACAATATCAAGCTGCGCCAGCTGTTGACGCATGTGCCGGAGGACGCGGTGGCCGCACCTGCGGCTGAGGCGACGCGGCGCACATTGGGCGTGCTGCATGCGGTGCGGCTGGGCCTGATGCAGCACATGTTCCTGCGCGTGGTGGACGTGCCGGCCTTTTCGGCGCGCAACGACATCAGCCGCGACGATGTGATCGAGATGATCCTGAGCCTGCGGGTGGACGAAGCGCTGGCGCAGCTGCGGCGGGCCTTTCCGGTGTCGGCGCCCGATCTGGCCGATTATGCCATGGCCGAACCCAGCGACTGGCCCGATGGCGATCCGGCCGCCTACGCCGGCATCCAGCGCCGCTTCATCGCGCCGATTGCCGAGGCGGCGCGGCTGATCCCGTTGACCAGCATCGCGATTGCCAATCATTTCGGCGCGCACGGTTAGGCCTCGCCCACCTCGGCGATGATCTGCCTGCGTGCGCGGGCGATGCGCAGCTCCACCGCCTTGCGGGTGATGCCCAGCACGGTGGCGGCCTCGCCATGGCTCATCCCTTCGATGCTGGTCAGCAACAGCGGGGCCGACAGGCTGGCGGGCAGGCGGGCGATGGCGGCGGCCACCGCGCCCAGGCGCTGCCGGTCGGCGGCGCTGGCATCGGGCAACGGGGCCGGATCGGGTGGATCGGGGGCATCGGCCAGCGGCAGCCAGCCGGCGACCAGCTGGCGCACGCGTTGCCGCCGCCGCCAATCGCGCACGCGGTTGATGGCAGCCCGTGTCGCCCAGGCGCCGAAACTGTGGCGATCATCAAAGCGGGCGCGGGCGCGCCACAGATTGGCAAACACATCCTGCAGCAGGTCGATGGCGACATCGTCACTGCCGGTCATCCGGCGGATGATCTGGAACAGGCGGCCCTTGTGCAGCCCCACCAGCCGGGTGAAGGCAGCGGTGTCGCCGCCCGCCGCCGCGCGGGCCAGCGCCTGCTCGTCGGCCGGGATCATCGCGCGGGCTGGTCGGTCAGGCTTTCGGCGATGATGCGATCAAATTTGGTCTGTTGGGCCGGATCGAGCACGGCGCGCATGGCGAACATGTGATCGATGCTGGCCTTTTGCAGCGCACCCATGGCGGTATGCACATCATCAACCGCAGCCGCAACGCCGGGGCCATAACGGCCTTCGCGCACCATTGCGGCGGCCAGCCTGGCATCGGCGGCCCGGATGTCGGCTTCGTGGCGGGTGCGGGTGGCGGCAAAGGCCACTTCCAGTTGGTGGATGCGTTCCTCCTGCCCGGCGTTCAGCGCCAGCGTGTCGTGCAGCCGGTCGTGCATGGCCGGTGTGGAGTGGGGGGCGGCCAGGCGCTGCCCGGCAATGGCCCCGCCCAGCCCGGCCAACAGTGACAGCAGCACCGGCGCGATCCAGTTGCGCGACATCATGGCCGGGCCGACAGCAGCAGGGTGGAGGGCAGCAGCGCGGACCGGCCGCTGAAGGCGTCGACCGGGGCCGTGGCGGGCCCGGCGGCCAGGCTGGTCGTGCTGCCCATGGCGAGGCCCATGGCGAGGCAGGCCGCAGCCAGCGCGCCCCGCACGGGCCAGGCCAGCCCCGGATCGGGGCGGCCGAGCCCGGCCCAGAGCGCGGTTTCCAGCCCGGCAAGTGCCGGTGGCACAGGGGCCGTGGCCAAGCGGGCCAGATCCTGATCGAGCGGGTCCATCATCATGCTCCTGTCTGCCGTTACGCAGGGTCGGGGCGCCGCCCTCAGCTGTGGGAGGGGGACAGCGCGCCCCTGCGTAACATTGTGGCAGCCCAAATGCACCTTTCCCGGAGATGAGATGATGCGCCGTCGCCTGATTGCCCTGTTCACCCTGGTTGCTGCCCATGGCACCGCGGTTGCCCACCCGCGCCTGCTGTCGGCGGTGCCGGCGCAAGGGACCACAGTCGCCCCGCTGCGCGAGATCAGCCTGGGTTTCAGCGAGGCGATGGTGCCGGCGATGACCAGCGTGACCCTGTCGTCGGCGGATGGCGGCGCGGCGCTGGCGGGCGAGCTGCGCATGGCCGGCGATGGCCGCAGCCTGACCTATCGCCTGGCGGCGCCGTTGCCGCCCGGGCGGTACCGCCTGGTGTGGAAGGCGGTGGGCGCCGACACGCACAAGGTGTCGGGCCAGCATGAATTTGCCGTTCGCTGATGTGGCACCGCTGGCGGCGGCGCGCCTGGCGCTGCTGGCCAGCCTGGCGCCGGCCTTTGGCCTGATCCTGTTCCGGCCGGCAGCGCGGCGCTGGATCGTGGCGCTGGCGCTGGCGGCGCTGGCGGCCAATCTGGCGCTGTTGCTGGTGATGGCCGCATCCTATGCCGAACGCCCGCCCTGGGCGTTGCGCACCGATGACGTGATGCTGGTGCTGGCCATGCCGCTGGCCGGGCCGGCCTTTGCGGCGCGCGCCGGGCTGATCCTGATGCTGGTGATGGCGGGCCGGCGTTGGCAACTGCCGGCGGCGGCGCTGGCGCTGGCCAGCCTGGCCCTGGCCGGCCATGCGGCGGCGGCGGCCCCGTGGCGCCTGGCGGCGGCGATGCTGCATCTGGTGGCGGCCGGGGCCTGGGCGGGGGGCATCATCGCCCTGTGGCTGGGCCTGCGCCACGGCGATGCCGATGCCGGCGCGCGCGCGGCGGCCTTCGCCCGGCCGGGGCTGGCCATCGTGATGATGCTGATCGTTACCGGCGGGGCGGCGGCGGTGGCGCTGGCGCCCAGCCCGGCTGCGGCACTCGGCACGGCCTGGGGGCGGCTGCTGGCGGCAAAGTTGCTGCTGGTGCTGGCCATGCTGGCGTTGGCCTGGCGGCACCGCGACCGGCTGGTGCCGATGGTGCTGGCCGGTCGCGCCGGCGCGCCGCGGCGGCTGATGGCCAGCCTGCAGGTGGAAGGCGGCCTGTGGCTGGCGGTGGCGGGGCTGGTGGCGCTGGCGGGCCTGATGGATCCAGCCGGCGGCTGACTATCAGTGGCAAGGCTTGCCGGTGAAGGTGGCGATGATCGGGCAGGGGCCGTCATCGCCTTCGGCACATTCGTGCAGCAGGGCGGCCAGCGCCGTGCGGGCAGCGGCCAGTTCGGCCAGACGGGCATCGATGGCGGCGATGCGTTCCCCGGTCAGGGCGCGCACCCGCGCCCGATCCCGCCCGGCGTCCAGCGCCAGCAGCTCGGCAATTTCCTTCAGGCTGAAACCGGCGGCCTGGGCGGTGCGGATGAAGGCCAGGCGGCTGACGTCGGCATCATCATAATGGCGCACCGCACCGCTGGCGGCCGGCACCGGCAGCAGCCCCTTGCGTTGATAGAAGCGGATGGTTTCGACGCCGACCCCGGCAGTGGCGGCAAGGCGGGCGATGGTGAGCGGGCGAGACATGGCTTGACTCTGTATCATGGTACGGAGGCTATGACCAGGCGACTCGGTTGAATCGCAACAAGGATGAATGACGATGGATGCCCAATTGCCGCGCACGGCCCTGCTGGTTCGCATGGCGCTGCCCGATCATGTCTGCCCCTGGGGGTTGAAGGCGCGCCATGTGCTGCGCATGGCCGGCTTCCGGTTCGAGGAACGGCTGCTCACCAGCCGTGAGGCGGTGGAAGCGTTCAAGGCGGAGCATGGCGTCAAGACCACCCCGCAGGTGTGGATCGCCGGCCAGCGCATCGGCGGCCATGATGACCTGCGCCAGTTCCTGGGGCTGAAGCTGCATGATCCCAAGGCCCTGACCTATCGCCCGGTGATCGCCCTGTTCGCCATGGCCGGCGCCATTGCGATGGCGTTCAGCCAGGCCAGCATGGGCAGCCCGTTCACCCTGCATGCGCTGGAATGGGCGGCGGCGCTGGCGATGTGTCTGCTGGCCTTTCTGAAACTGAAGGACATCGAGGGCTTTGTGACCGGCTTTCTGGGTTATGATCTGCTGGCGCGGGCCTGGCTGCCCTATGCCCATGTCTATGCCTGGGCCGAGGCGGCGGCGGGGCTGCTGATGCTGTCGGGCCAGCTGGTGTGGCTGGGCAGTGCCATCGCCCTGGTCATCGGCGGCATCGGCGCGGTTTCGGTGATCAAGGCGGTTTACATCGAGCGGCGCAGCCTGACCTGCGCCTGCGTGGGCGGCGGCAGCAATGTGCCGCTGGGCTTTGTGTCGTTGCTGGAGAATCTGATGATGCTGGCGATGGCCGGCTGGATGCTGGCGGCATGAGGGCGACGATGTTGCACGTGCGTAATGCGGGCATTGCCCGTATGGGCCGATGGATGGTGATGATGGATCGCGTACGTTTCTGGTTGCTGATGCTTGGGCTGCTGCTGCCGACGCTGGTGCAGGCGGCGACGCATGACCTGGTGGTGGAACGGCGCGCGATGCAGATCGTTCCCGGCCGCACCGACCAGGTGATCGCCATCAACGGCAGCGTGCCCGGCCCCGTGTTGCGCTTTCGCGAGGGCGAGGAGGCGGTGGTGCGGGTGACGAACCGGCTCGATCGGCCGACCTCCATCCATTGGCATGGCCTGCTGGTGGACGGGCCCTTTGATGGTGCGCCGGGCTTCAATGGCTTCAAGGGCATCGCACCGGGCGAGACCTACACCTATCGCATCCGCATCCGGCAGAGCGGCACCTATTGGTATCACGCCCATTCGGAAGGCCAGGAACAGGCCGGGCAATATGGCCCGTTAATCATCGATCCGGCCGGTGCCGACCCCATCAGGGCGGATGCCGAGCAGGTGATCCTGTTTTCCGACCACACGCGCGAAGACCCAGGCCAGGTGATGAAGAATCTCAAGGCCGACAGCGGTTATTACAACTGGAACAAGCGCACCCTGCCCGATCTGGTGCGCGACGCGAAGAAGTTCGGGATGAAGGCGACCCTGGCCGAACGCCGGGCCTGGGGCCAGATGCGCATGGACGCGACCGACATTGCCGATGTGACCGGCTATGCCCTGTTGGCCAACGGCCAGCCCACGGCGGCGCGGCCGGTGGTGCGGTTCGTGCCCGGCCAGCGCTTGCGTCTGCGCCTGATCAACGGCAGCGCCATGAGCTTCATCGACGTGCGCATTCCGGGCGTGACGATGACGGTGGTGGCCGCCGATGGCCGGCCGGTTCAACCGGTGCTGGTGGATGAGCTGCGCATCGGCGTGGCCGAAACCTGGGATGTGATCGTGGAACCCCCGGCCGGCGCCCATGCGCTGTGGGTGGAAACGCTGGACCGGCGGGCAAGCGTGCTGGCCGCCCTGACGAGCGATCCCGCCCTGCCGGTGACGGCGCCGGCGCCGCGGCCCAAGCAGGTGCTGTTGCTGGCCGAAATGGGCCACAGCATGCCGGCCCCGGGCGAGGCCTGCTCGGCCGAGCATGCCGCCATGGGCCATTGCCAGCCGGCCGGGGCGAAGCCAGCCGCTGCCGCAGACCCTGATTGCCCGCCCGAGCATGCGGCGATGGGGCATTGCACGCCCAAGGCGCCGGCAGTGGTGGCGGCGGCCGATCCCGATTGCCCGCCCGAGCATGCGGCGATGGGGCATTGCACGCCCAAGGCACCGGCGGTGGCGGCGGCGGCCGATCCCGATTGCCCGCCCGAGCATGCGGCGATGGGCCATTGCACGCCCAAGGCTCCGGCGGTGGCGGCGGCGGCTGATCCCGATTGCCCGCCCGAACATGCCGCCATGGGCCATTGCACGCCCAAAATGGCGCTGCGCGTTGGCACGGCGGTGGCCGCGGCCAGCCGGCCCGCGGGCGGCACCCCCTATCCGGTGGTGGATTATGGTTTTGGCCGCGATCCGATGGCCGGCATGGACCACAGCCAGATGAAGGGCATGCACATGCCGGTGCTGGGCCGCGAAGGCGAAACCGATGGCAGCGGCCGGGTGTTTGGCTGGGCCACCGGTGCCCCCTATGGCGCGCGGGTGCTCTCCATCCGCGATCTGGCGGCATTGACCCCGAAAGACCAGCCGCCGCCCACGCGCGAGATCGTGCTGCGGCTGCAGGGCAATATGGAACGCTATATCTGGACGCTGAATGGCCAGAAATTTGGCGAAGGCCCGCCGATCATGGTGAAATTCGGCGAACGGGTGCGCATCACATTCATCAACGAGACGATGATGGCACACCCGATGCACCTGCACGGCATGTTCTTCGAGGTCGAAAATGGCCAGGCGCCTGGCCTGATGCCGGAAAAGAACGTGATCGCCGTGGCGCCGGGGCGCACGCAATCGATCGTCTTCACCGCCAATGAAGCTGGCGAATGGCCGCTGCATTGCCACCTGCTCTATCACATGAACAGCGGCATGATGGCCAAGCTGGTGGTGGCACGGGCCGATGGCAGCCTGCCGGCAGGGCATGTGCACTGATGCGCGCGTTGCTCCTTGCCGCCGTGCTGGCGGCGCCGGCCGTGGCCAGGGAAGGCCATGGCCATGGCGATGCCATCAACAACTTCACCCTGGTGGAGGAGGCCGATCTCACCCGCTTTGACGGCAAGCTGGTCGCCAACTGGGAGGCGCAGGGCTGGATTGGCGGTGACATCAACAAATTCTGGTGGCGCACCGAAGGCGAGACCAAGGGCCCGCGGCTGGAGCAGAGCGAGTTCCAGGCGCTTTACAGCCGCAACATCGCGATGTTCTTCGATCTGCAGGCCGGCGTGCGCCACGACATCCAGCCCGATGCCCGCACCTATGCCGTGCTGGGGGTGCAGGGGCTGGCGCCGCTGTTCTTCGAAACCGAAGCCCATATGTTTGTTGGCCTGAAAGGCGATGTGCTGTTCCGCCTGCGCCAGAGCTTTGATCTGCGGTTGACCAACCGGCTGGTGGTGCAGCCGCTGTTCGAGACCGACATTTACGCGACGCGGGTGCCGGAACGGCTGATCGCACCGGGGCCCGCCATCATCGAGGCCGGGGTGCTGACGCGGTACGAGGTGACACGGCGGGTGGCCCCCTATGTGGCGGTGATGTTCGAACGGCGGCTGGGCGAATCCAGCCGGCTGGCCCGCGCCGCCGGCGAGAATCCGGGCGGCTGGTCCGTGCGGACGGGCGTGCGTTTCTGGTTGTGATCAGGCCGGTTGGGCAATTCGGCGCGGTCGCTTGCCGGCGCGCCAGCCCAGCCAGCCGGCGGCAGCCCCGGAAGCAATGCCGATCGCGGCGGTGAGGCCGAGCGGCAGGGCGGCATAGGCGGCAAAGGCCGGGCGAAGGGACGGCACGAACGGCGCGTACCACATCACGATGGCCTGCACGGCCATGAAGCCGGCCGCCACCAGCCACGGTGTGCCGTGCCGGCGGTTTCGGGCATAGAGACCAATCGCGAACAGAACGGCGATACCATCTGACAGGGCGATGGTATCGAGCACCTCTTGCGGGCCGCTGCTGCCGATGATGTTCAGCCATGGCGCAAACATGGCCATCACCCGCGAAAATGGCGATTCGAACAGGATGAGCGGCGTTGCCAGCATATAGCCGGCGTGCAGATGCACATTGCGGCGGTGGCGCAGCGCCTGAAAGAACAGGGTGAGATAGGCGGCGATGGCCAGCGCCATGCCGGTCCCGAACGACGGGCCGAGATAGACGCTGAATGGGCTGGCGCCCTTGGCAAAGCCTTGTGCCGAAACATTGATGATCATCACGAAGCCAAGGATCATCAGCGGAAACAGCGCGAAACTGGCCCAGCCCAGCTGCCGATGCAGTCCGTTCTGGCGGCGGTGGATGGCGAGATGCTGGACGATCAGCAACAGCAGCCAGGCCGAGGCGCTGAGCGCATGGACGTGAAAGGCCAGCGGTACCGATGCAGCGGTGAAATAGCTGAACCAAAAGCCCGCCACGATCACGAACAGCACCGCGCCCACATACCAATGGGCCTGACGATAAGGCATGGCGTCTTTCCCCCCGAAGCGACGCGATTTAACTTTTGTAGCTTATCAGGCCGGTGCAGGCGCGGCAAATGCCGGGCTCGACAGCGGCGGGCGGCGTCCGCACTGTGCCGGGCATGATGGTGCATGAACACACGTCCCGATGGGCCTGGCTGACGGTGGTGGCGGCTGCCGTGCTGGCGCTGGCGCTGTTGTTCCAGGCGCCGGCCGAACTGGCGCTGGTGGCGGGGCCGTTGCTGGCGCTGGGCCTGATGGGGGTTGGCATGCTGGCGGCCGCGGTGTCCGGGCGGCTGTGGCTGGGGATTGGGCTGGCGCTGCTGGCCGGCCTGGGCCTGACCGGTCTGGCGCGGGGGCTGGGCCTGGCGGGGCTGCCGCATCCGCTTTCGACCGGGCTGGCCATGGCGGTTGCCAGCCTCAGCTTTGCGGCGCGGGGCATATTGTTTGCCCGCGCCTATCCCGGCCGGGGTTGGTGGATCGCGCTGTTCGTGGTGGGCGGCGAGGCCGCGATGCTGATGACGGCGTCGCTGCTGCCGGGCTGGGTGCTGGCGCTGCTGCCGGCGCAATGGGCGAGCACGGCGATCCAGACGGCAGTGACCGGCACTGGCACCCGCGCCGCCGCGTCGGCGCTGCTGGCATTGGGCGGCACGGCGGTGACCACGTTGGTGGTGGCGCAGTTGCTGCCGCGCCGCTGGCCCTATGCCCTGATGTTCACGGGCTGGCTGGCGCTGTCTGCCCTGGTGCTGCAGCGCCCGGCGCCACCGGTGCCGCACGGCGATCTGGTGCCGGCAGCGACAGCCTGGCTGCAGCAGCGCCTGGCCGATCAATGATCTGATGAGTGCAGAGGCAGGTCAGGCCCGTGGGCCGGGCGGTCTGCAAGACTGGATGGTGCGGCCAAGAAGACTCGAACTTCCACGGCCTTTCGGCCACAACGACCTCAACGTTGCGCGTCTACCAATTCCGCCATG
>CAZAWH010000018.1:0-31244 GCA_964488775.1 uncultured Sandarakinorhabdus sp.
TGGGGCTGGCCCGGCCGGATTCGAGGAAGGAGAGGTGGCGGGCGCTGACCCCGGCGTCGAGCGACAGGGCGAGCTGGCTGATCCGCCGGCTGGCACGGGCGGCCTTCAACGCGGTGCCGAACGGGCCGGGGTCGGAAAGGTCGGGACGGGTTGCCATGGCCGCATCATGCCATGGGCGCGCAGGCGCGCAATGATGCGGGAGGTAATTGCGGTGCTTCTGTGAGGCCGGCATGACCCGGGCTAGATCTGCCGCTGGAGGCCTGCATGCAACACTTCATCACCAGTCTCGACACCATGTTTGCGGTGTGGAACAGCAGCGACCCTGCCGAACAGCAGCGGCTGGCCGATCAGGCGCTGGACGAGCATGTCCACTTTGTTGATCCCAATCACGACATTGTTGGCCGCGACGCCTTTCTGGCCATGGTGGGGCACGTGCAGCAGCTGATCCCCGGTGCGGTTTATGCCCGGGCGGCGGGCATCGATGTGCAGCATGACTATTGCCGCTATCACTGGTCGATCCACCGGGATGGCCGCCAGTTGATGACGGGCTTTGACGTCACGAAGCTGAATGACGTGGGACGGATCGTGCAGGTGATCGGCTTTTTCGGCGAACTGGCACGGTGATCGGGCCGGCAGGGCAATGGCGGGAGCAGGGATGATGACACGGACATTCTGGGCGCAGGCGCTCCACATCTGGTGCTGGCTGGTGGCGGGGTTTGGCCTGATGTTTGCGGGCGGCGGGCTGGCGGCGACCGATGCCGGGGCCGGGCTTTATTACTGGCTGGTCAGCGCCGGGCAGCTGGATGCCGCCAGTTTCGATGCCGCGGGCTTGCGCAGCACGGTGGCGGTGATGGGCGGCGTGATGTTTGGCTGGGGCTGGACGCTGATTGCGCTGTATCGGGCGGTGGGCGCCGATGCGCGGCTGTGGCGCGGGGTCAGCTGGGCGGTGCTGGGCTGGTTCGTGGTGGACAGCAGCCTGTCGGTCGCCACGGGCCTGGCCGGCAATGCCATCGCCAACACATTGTTTCTGGTGCAATATCTGGTGCCGGCGGTGAAACTGGGGTTCTTCAGCCGGGAAAGGGTGTCCAGATCACCTGCCTGATGTCCGTCCCGCCCAGGGCCAGCAGGGCCAGCCGGTCAAAGCCCAGGGCGACGCCGCTGGCCGGCGGCATGTGGGCGAGAGCCGCGATGAAATCCTCGTCGATGGGATAGCGGCGGCCGAAGAGGCGTTGTTTTTCCGCCATGTCGGCCTCGAACCGGCGGCGCTGTTCGGCCGGGTCGGTGAGTTCGCCAAAGCCGTTGGCGAGTTCGACGCCGCAAGCATAAGCCTCGAAGCGTTCGGCCCAGCGCGGATCATCGGCGCAGGGGCGGGCGAGGGCGGCCTCGCAGACGGGATAATGGGTGAGGACGGTGAGGCGGCCGTCCCCGAGTTTTGGTTCTATGGTCACGATGATGCGGCTGAAGATGTCGCTCCACGTGTCGTCGGGGCGGGGGCGCAAGCCGGCGGCGGCGGCGAGCGCGTCGCGGTCATCAAGGCAGGCGGCAAGATCAATGCCGGCATGGATGCGAAAGGCGTCGGCGCAGGTGAGCCGTTCCGGTTCGGCCGTGGCATCGCAGCTGCGATCACGCCAGGCCAGCAGGCCGGTGCCGGCGGCCTGGGCGGTGCGGGCGAGCGCCAACGTGTCGGCGATCACGTCCGTCCAGTCGGCATGGGCACGATACCATTCGACCATGGTGAATTCGGGCGCGTGCAGCGGGCCCTGTTCGCCGTTGCGCCACACCCGGGCGAAATCCACGATCTGCGTCTCGCCGGCGGCCAGCAGTTTCTTGGCGGCAAATTCCGGGCTGGTGTGCAGATAGAGCGTCTGTTCGGGCCCGCCATCGGGCCGCCACAGCACCGGAAAGCCGTGCAGATGGGTTTCATTGCCGGGGCTGATCTGCACCGCGCCGCATTCCACCTCGGTAAAGCCCTGGCCGGCGAACCAGCCGCGCAGCGCTGCCTTGATGCGGCCGCGGCCCGCCAGGAAGGGCCGGCGATCGGCATGGATGTCGCTGTGCCAGAAGGGGCGGGCCACGATGATTTCCCTTGAACAAAGGCGGCGCCATGCCCTAACGGCGGGCGCATGTTTCAGCGCGTTGGCGCATAGGGGATATCATGGTCAAGGACATCGCGAGCAATTTCCGCAAGGGCCAGGTCATCGAGCATGAGGATGGCCAGCTGTATGTCGTGCTGAAGGCCGAGACCTTCCGCCCCGGCAAGGGCACGCCGACCACCACCATCGACATGCGCCGCATTTCCGATGGCGTGAAGACGGTGATCACCGTGAAGACCACCGACAGCCTGGAGCGGGCGTTCGTCGAGGAAGTGTCGCACAATTATCTCTACAAGGATGGGGACGAATATATCTTCATCAACAACGAGAGCTATGAGCAGATCAGCCTGAAGGAAGACATGATCGGCGATGGCATCGTGTTCCTGCAGGAAAATGCCGAGTGCAAGATCCTGATGTTTGACGGCAAGGCCATCACCATCAGCCTGCCGACCCGCGTGACCATGGAAATCATCGCCACCGAGCCGGTGGTGAAGGGCCAGACCGCATCGTCGAGCTACAAGCCGGCCACGGTGGAATCGGGCGCCCGCGTGATGGTGCCGCCGCACATCGAAGTCGGCACGCGCATCGTGATCAACACCGAGGATTCGTCCTACGTGGAACGCGCCAAGGATTGATCTGGCGCTTGGCGTTGGCCTGAAATCGGGGGAAGGGTGGCGCATGCCATCCTTCCCCTTTTCATTTGGCTGGGTTGCTGGACTGGGGGCCGTGGTGGCCGTCCCGCTGTGGTGTCCTGGCGATTGGCTTGTGAAAAAAATCGATTGAAGCGGGCAGGACAATCAATTTCCTGATTGCAACCTGCCGGGCTTAGCCTGCGGACATCGGGGCAACCCGGAGATCCAGTAGGGAGCCAAACCAATGTCGCGTTCATTCGCATCGATCGTCGCCCTGGCCGTGGCCGGGATGGCCGCCAGCCTGGGCAGCAGCGCCGCCGCGCAAACCGCCAACACCTCGCCGCAGTTCTGGTGGCCGGAACTGGTCGATCTGTCGCCGCTGCGCAGCCAGCAGGCCGCGTCCAACCCCTATGGCGCCGGTTTCGACTATGCCGCCGAGTTCTCGAAGCTCGATCTGAAGGCGGTGAAGGCCGATATCGCCAAGGTGCTGACCACCAGCCAGCCCTGGTGGCCGGCCGACTATGGCAATTATGGCCCGTTCTTCATCCGCATGGCCTGGCACTCCGCCGGCACCTATCGCATCGGCGATGGCCGCGGCGGTGCCGGTGGTGGCCAGATGCGCTTTGAACCGCTGAACAGCTGGCCGGACAACGGCAACCTGGACAAGGCCCGCCGCCTGCTGTGGCCGGTGAAGGCCAAATATGGCCGCAGCCTCAGCTGGGCCGACCTGATGGTGCTGGCCGGCAATGTCTCCCTGGAAACCATGGGCTTCAAGCCGTTTGGCTTTGCCGGTGGCCGCACCGATGATTGGGAGGCCGACAAGGTTTATTGGGGCCCGGAAAACAAGTTCCTGGATGACAAGCGTTATTCGGAAGGGCGCAAGCTGGCCAACCCGCTGGCCGCCGTGCAGATGGGCCTGATCTATGTGAACCCGGAAGGGCCGAACGGTGTGCCGGATCCGCTGCTGGCGGCGAAGGACATCCGCGAAACCTTTGGCCGCATGGCGATGAATGACGAGGAAACCGCCGCCCTGATCGCCGGTGGCCACACGTTCGGCAAGGCGCACGGCGCCGCCAGCGCCAGCAATGTTGGTGCGGCCCCGGCCGGCGAAGCGCTGGAAAAGCAGGGCTTTGGCTGGGAAAACAAGCATGGCGCCGGCAAGGGTGCCGATGCCATCACCTCAGGGCTTGAAGGCGCCTGGACCTCGGCCCCCACCCAGTGGACGATGCAGTATCTGGAAAATCTCTATCGCTTTGAGTGGGTGCAGACCAAGAGCCCGGCCGGCGCGATCCAGTGGGAGCCCAAGGACGCCAAGGACCAGAAGTTCGTGCCCGATGCCCACCGCGAGGGCGTGTATCACGCACCGATCATGTTCACGACCGACCTCGCGCTGCGCATGGACCCGGCCTATGGCAAGATCACCAAGGGCTGGCTGAAGAACCCCAAGGGGTTTGAGGATGCCTTTGCCCGCGCCTGGTTCAAGCTGACCCATCGCGACATGGGCCCGCGCACCCGTTACATCGGTGCCGATGTGCCCAAGGAGGTGCTGGCCTGGCAGGACCCGGTGCCGGCCGTGACCCACCCGCTGGTGATCGAGGCCGATGTGGCCGATCTGAAGGCCAAGGTGCTGGCCAGCGGCCTTTCGGTGCCGGAACTGGTGCGCACCGCCTGGGCGGCGGCCGCCAGCTATCGCGGGACGGACATGCGCGGCGGCACCAACGGCGGCCGGCTGGCGCTGGCGCCGCAGAAGGACTGGGCGGTGAACAACCCGGCCGAACTGGCCAAGGTGCTGCCGGTGCTGGCCAAGGTTCAGGCCGATTTCAACAAGGCAGCCCCCGGCGGCCGCAAGATCAGCCTGGCCGACCTGATCGTGCTGGCCGGCAATGCCGCGGTGGAAAAGGCCGCAGCCGATGCCGGCGTGCCGGTCACCCTGCCGTTCACCCCGGGGCGGGCCGATGCCGCCCAGGCGCAGACCGATGTGGCCAGCTTCAACGCGCTGGAGCCCAAGGCCGATGGGTTCCGCAACCACTGGACGGCCGAAAGCCCGTACAATCCCACCCAGGCCATGGTGGACCGCGCCCATCTGCTGGGCGTGACCGTGCCGGAAATGACCGTGCTGGTTGGCGGCTTGCGCGTGCTGGGCGGCAATGCCGGGGCGAGCCAGGTCGGTGTGTTCACCAACCGCGTGGGCGTGTTGAGCAATGACTGGTTCGTCAATCTGCTCGGCATGGAAACCAAGTGGCAGAAGGCCGCGACCGAAGGCTTGTATGAGGGCGTTGACCGCACCACGGGCGCCAGGAAGTGGACGGCCAGTCCGGTTGACCTGCTGTTCGGCAGCCACAGCGAACTGCGCGCCGTCGCCGAAGTCTATGGCGCTGCCGATGGCCACAAGCAGATGGTCAGCGATTTCGCCCGGGCGTGGACCAAGGTGATGAACAACGGGCGATAAGCCCGGCGTTTCAAGACGCAGATGGGGGCGGTGCCGGCAACGGCACCGCACTTTTTCCATGCCGAGGTTGGGTGGCGGACAGAGTGGGATTCGAACCCACGGTGAGCTTTCACCCACGGCGGTTTTCAAGACCGCTGCCTTAAACCACTCGGCCATCTGTCCAGACCTCGGGGCCTAGTGGCTTGTGGGGTTGCTGGTCAAGTCACGTTGTGGGGGCGCACCTTGCGCAGATCGGTGGGGGAGCGGCCGTAGCGGGCGGCGATCACTTCGTTAAAGCGGCGCAGGGAGGCGAAGCCGGCGGCGTGGGCGATTTCGGTCATCGGCAGGGTGGTGTGGGCGATCATCTGCATGGCGCGCTGCACCCGCCTTGTCTGCGCGACTTCGATGGGGGAGGCGCCGACATGCTGGCGGAACAGGCGGGTGAGATGGCGGGCGCCGACGCCGCAGCGCTCCGCCAGCTGCTCGACCGTGGCGTCGCCATCCAGCGCGCCGGCATCGATGAGTTTCAGCGCGCGTTCGACCGTGGTGCGGGTGCCGTTCCAGGCCGGGCAGAAGGGCGCGGATTCCGGCCGGCATTTCAGGCAGGGACGGTATCCGGCGCGTTCGGCGGCGGCGGCGCTGGGAAAGAAGCTGATGTTGCGGGTGAGGGGTTGGCGCACGCGGCACACCGGGCGGCAATAGATGCCGGTGGTTTTCACCGCGATGAAGAAGATGCCGTCAAAGGCCGGGTCCCTCGCCAGGCGGGCGGCATTCATCCGGTCAAAATCGAGGCCGTTGACGGCGGGAGCGGTGGGCGCGTGCATGGGTGGGATGATAGGCCTGGGCGCCAGTTGCGGCCAGAGGCGGTGTGAAGACCATGGCTGATTTCCGCCAGTGACGCTGTGGCTGGCGGCGCGCTGGCCGGGCTCGCGTTGGTGCGGTGCCATCCTTCCAAAGTGCGGCGCTGCACGCTAAGGATGGTGGCCATGACAGCCAAGCAAACCCGCCGCTATTTTGGCACCGATGGCATTCGGGGCCTGACCAACAAGGCGCCGATGACGGCGGCCATCGCCATGAAGGTGGGGCAGGCCGCCGGCCGGCATTTCCTGCGCGGGCATCACACCCACCGGGTGGTGATCGGCAAGGACACGCGGCTTTCAGGCTATATGATGGAATCGGCGCTCACCGCCGGGTTTACCAGCGTGGGCATGGATGTGACCCTTCTGGGCCCGATGCCCACCCCGGCAGTGGCGATGCTCACCCGGTCGATGCGGGCCGATCTGGGGGTGATGATTTCGGCCAGCCACAACCCGTTTCACGACAATGGCATCAAGCTGTTTGGCCCCGATGGCTATAAATTGTCGGACGAGGATGAGGCGGCGATCGAGGCCCTGCTGGAGGAGGAGATCCCGCTGGCCGAACCGCGCGGCATTGGCCGGGCGCGGCGGATCGATGATGCCCAGGGCCGTTATATCCATTTTGCCAAGGCAACCTTTCCCGAGCATCTGCGCCTCGATGGCCTGAAGATCGTGGTCGATTGCGCCCATGGCGCGGCGTACAAGGTGGCACCGGCGGCGCTGTGGGAATTGGGGGCCGAGGTGATTGCCATGGGCGTGGCGCCCGATGGCTTCAATGTGAACGACCAGGTTGGCTCCACCCATCCCAAGGCGTTGCAGTTGAAGGTGCTGGAAAGCGGCGCCGATATCGGCATCGCGCTGGATGGTGATGCCGACCGGTTGATCGTGGTGGATGAACGCGGCCAGGTGGTGGATGGCGACCAGTTGATGGCCCTGATCGCGTCACGCGCCGCCGAAGCCGGCAGCCTGCGCGGCGGCGCGCTGGTGGCGACCGTGATGTCCAACCTGGGGCTGGAGCGGTTCCTGGGCGGCAAGGGCATTGCGCTGCACCGGGCGGCGGTGGGCGACCGCCATGTGCTGGAAATGATGCGGGATCGCGGTTGCAACGTGGGCGGCGAACAATCGGGCCATATCATCCTTTCCGATCATGCCACGACCGGCGATGGCCTGGTGGCGGCGTTGCAGGTGCTGGCGGCGCTGGTGGCGACGGGCCGGCCGGCCAGCGAATTGCTGCACCAGTTTGATCCGCTACCGCAGCTGCTCAAGAATGTGCGCTTCAAGGGCGGGGCGCCTTTGGAGGCCGACAGCGTGAAGGCCGCCATCGCCGCCGCCGAGGCCGCGCTGGCCGGCAGCGGCCGCCTGTTGATCCGCAAGAGCGGCACGGAGCCGTTGATCCGCGTGATGGCCGAGGGTGAGGACAAATCGTTGGTGACGCGCGTGGTGGATGATGTGTGCGCGGCGGTGGCGGCGATTGAAAAAGGAGATGTACCGTGAGCGACTGGAGCGCTGGAGACTGTGTCGACCATGCCATCACCCAATCTGACTTACTTGATCAGCTTGTGACAGTTGAAGATGGATTTATAATTTTGAAAATCAATGAGAATGAGTCCTACGAGGTTTGTATCGCTCACATAAATTCTGCAGAGGATATCTTGAAATTTTTGCTACAAATACTTGAAAAGAAATGGGTTACCCGTCACTTGGTGAACCGATTTTTATCACTTGCATGTAGAGAAAGCGGTATCAAGCTGTACCATGAGGATGGCCATCATGCAGTTAGCTCGGGTGTTGGCCGCTAATGCCGATCAGTCAAGGTTGAGGTTCAGCTATGGTTGCAAAATGAGGGTGCTTGAAGGGATGAGCGGTCACTTCAATGCAAAAAGATGCAATGCATGACTGCCCGTATCCTGTGCATCGCCGGGTCTGACAGTGGCGGCGGCGCTGGCATCCAGGCCGATATCAAGACGGTGACGGCGCTGGGCGGCTTTGCCATGACGGCGGTGACGGCGATCACCGTGCAGAACACCACCGGCGTCAGCGCCGTGCATGGCGTGCCGCCCGAGATCGTGGCCGGCCAGATCAGGGCCTGCATCGATGATATCGGCGTGGATGCGATCAAGATCGGCATGCTGGGCAGCGAGGCGGTGATCAATGCTGTCGCCGATGCGCTGGCCGGCGTGACGGTGCCGATCGTGCTGGACCCGGTGATGATCGCCAAAGGCGGCGCGCCCCTGATCGAGGAGGAAGCGGTGTGGGCGCTGATGCAGCGCCTGCTGCCGCTGGCCCGGGTGATCACGCCCAATGCGCCGGAGCTGGAGGCACTGACGGAAACCGAAGTGACCGACGCGGCCGACATGTTGCTGGCGGCGCAGGAGCTGTTGAACGCCGGGCCACGCGCCGTGCTGGCCAAGGGCGGGCATCTTGACGGCGACGAGCTGACCGATTGGCTGGTGACTCGCCACGGTCACCAGGCCTTCACTGGTGCCCGCATCGCCAGCGCCAGCACCCATGGCACCGGCTGTACCTTGTCAGCGGCGCTGGCCTGTGGGCTGGGGCAAGGGCTGGACCTGGCCGACGCGGTGGCGCGGGCGCGGGCCTTTGTGCGGCTGGCCATGTTGTCGGCCCCGGGGCTGGGGGCAGGCCATGGCCCGATGGGGCATCAGGCGGTGATCAATGATGTCACAGCGCCCGCGCCGGTGCTGAACCAGATCACCGTTCCAGCCCGGGACTATGCCGCCTCGGTGGCCTTTTATCGGCAGCTGGGTCTGCGCCAGATCGTCGACAGCCCGGACAACGCCTATGCCCGGTTCGAAGCTGGCAATGGCGTCACGCTTTCGATCCATGGCGATGATGGCGCGGTGGGCGGTGCCACCATCTATCTGGAATCGTTGCGGCTTGATGCCTGGGTGGCGGAATTGCAGGCCAGCGGGCTGATGTTTGAGCAGTTGCCGCGGGATGAGGATTGGCGCTGGCGCGAGGCGCGGCTGCGCGATCCGGCAGGGAACAGCATTTGCCTGTATCATGCCGGTGAGGATCGGCGGTTCCCGCCCTGGCGCCTGTGATCATTGCCGGGGTGGACGAAGCCGGGCGCGGGCCATGGGCCGGGCCGGTGGTGGCGGCGGCGGTGATCCTGCGCGGGGCCGTGCCAAGTGGCTTGAATGACAGCAAGAAATTGAGCGCCAAGCGGCGCGAGGCGCTGTTTACGGCGCTGCTGGCCAGCGATTGCCGGATCGGCGTGGGGCAGGCGAGTGTGGCCGAGATTGATGCCCTCAACATCCTGCAGGCCAATAATCTGGCCATGACCCGCGCAGTCCAGGCAGTGGGCGAAGTGCCTGATCTTGTGCTCGTGGATGGCAACCGCTTGCCGCCGTGGCCGTGGCCGGCGCGGGCGATTGTGGGCGGCGACGGGCTGGAGCCGGCGATTTCGGCGGCATCGATCATCGCCAAGGTGACGCGCGACCGGATCATGGCCGAACTGGATGCGCTGCACCCCGGCTATGGCTGGGCGCGCAACCAGGGTTATGGCACCGCCGATCACGCCCGGGCGCTGGAAACACTGGGCCCGACACCGCATCACCGCCGCAGTTTTGCCCCGGTGAAGCGGGTGATTGCAGAATTTTCGCGGTGAGTCTTTTGAGTCACACCACTAGGGATTGAGTCCCGGCCAGTGGGCGGGACTCCAGATGTTGTGCCTGTTCCCGGTTTGATTCCTTTTTCCAGCGAATCAGGGAATCTTGTTGATTCAAAATGATTCTTGACGGCGAATCACGCCTGAATCATCACCAGTCCATGCCCTGGTTGGAGTGGTGGGATGAAAGCGTTTCGAGCCTCTGATCTGCGTGATGCCGATGCCCTGCTGGCCGATGCCGGCCTGGGAGGCCGCAAGGCGTCGCCCAAGCTGGCGACCAACCGCATCATCCGCGGCGATTGCATCGAGGCGATGAACGCCCTGCCGGCCGGCAGTGTGGACCTGATCTTTGCCGATCCGCCCTACAATCTGCAGCTGGGCGGTGATCTGTCCCGGCCGGACGGCAGCCAGGTCGACGCCGTGACCGATGATTGGGACAAGTTCAGCAGCTTTGACGCCTATGACCGCTTCACCCGCGCCTGGCTGAAGGCGGCGCACCGCCTGTTGAAGCCGGATGGCGCGATCTGGACCATCGGTTCCTATCACAACATCTTCCGCGTGGGCGCGGCGTTGCAGGATGAAGGCTTCTGGATCCTGAATGACATCGTGTGGCGCAAGGCCAATCCCATGCCCAATTTCAAGGGCACCCGCTTCACCAATGCCCATGAAACCCTGATCTGGGCAGCGAAGAGCGAGAACAGCCGTTATTGCTTCAACTATCACGCCATGAAGGCGATGAACGATGATCTGCAGATGCGGTCGGACTGGCTGATCCCGATCTGCACCGGCAACGAGCGGTTGAAGGATGGCGGCACCAAGGCGCATCCGACCCAGAAGCCGGAAGCGCTGTTGTATCGCATCCTGCTCGCCTGCACCCGGCCGGGCGACGTGGTGCTGGATCCGTTTTTCGGCACCGGCACCACGGGTGCCGTGGCCAAGCTGCTCGGCCGGCGCTGGATCGGCATCGAGCGTGAGGAAAAATATGCCCGCGTGGCGGAGCAGCGCATTGCGAACCTGCTGCCGCTGGAAGGGGGCAGCATCGATATCAGCGAGGGCAAGCGCGCCGAGCCCCGCATCCCGTTCGGCAGTCTGGTGGAAAGCGGCTTTGTCCGCCCCGGCACACGCCTGTGGGGTCCGGGGCGCCGGGTGGGTGCCCAGGTTCGTGCTGATGGCAGCCTGGACATGGCGGGCCGCACCGGTTCCATCCACCAGATGGGAGCGGCGGCCCAGGGCCTGCCCAGCTGCAACGGTTGGACCTTCTGGCACATCGAAGAGGATGATGGCCGGTTGGTGCCTCTGGATGCCAGGCGTCAAGCGTTTCGCTTAACCACTGCGGCGACCGCCTGACGCCTGGCATCCTACCAAACGCAAAATGCGACAGTCTTACTGACGCACCCCTTGCGAGGGGCGTGTTGACTGGATAGGACACCCTCCATCCGCATGGAGGGGAGTTTCAAATGCGTTTGTTTCTGATTTCCGCCAGCCTGCTGGCCCTGTCGACGCCGGCCCTGGCCGCCGACAGCAAGCCGCAGATCGGCACCTTTGGCTTTGACACGGCCGGCATGGACACGGCGGTGAAGCCGGGTGACGATTTCGTCGCTTTTGCCAACGGCAAATATTTCGCCAATCTGCAGATCCCGGCCGACAAGACCGCCTATGGCATGTCGAGCGGGCTGTCTGACCTGAGCCGCGAGCGCACCCGCACCATCATCGAGAAGGTGGCCGCCAGCAGCGGCGCGCCGGGCAGCGAAGCGCAGAAGGTCGGCGATTTCTTTGCCAGCTTCATGGATGAGGCCGCCATCGAGGCCAAGGGCATCGCCCCGCTGAAGCCGGAGCTGGATGCCATTGCCGCGATCCAGACCAAGGCCGATCTGGCCGAGGCGCTGGGCCGCAACCTGCGCCTGGGCGTCGGCGGCCCGATCGGCATGGGTGTGGGCCCCGATCGCAAGAACCCCGACCGCTTTGTTGTGCAGGGCGGCCAGGGCGGGCTGGGCCTGCCCGACCGGGATTATTATCTGGACGACAAGAACCCGGCCTTTGTTGCCGCCCGCGCCAAGTACAAGGACTATGTGGCCACCATCCTGGGCCTTGCCGGTTATGACAACGCCAAGGCCCGCGCCGAAGCGATCTTCGCGCTGGAAACCGAAATCGCCAAGGTCCACTGGACCCGCGTGGAGCGCCGCCAGGCCGAAAAGACCTACAACCCGGTGCCGGTGGCCGACATGGGCACCCGCTTCCCCGGCGTGGACTGGAGCCGTTTCATCGCCGGCACCACCATCCCGGTGCAGGGTGATGTGATCATTTCCACCCCCAGCTCGCTGGAGGGCATTGCCAGGATCATCGGCGCCACCGATCTGGCCGTGCTGAAGGATTATCTGGCCTTCCAGACCATCCGCGACGCCGCCCCGGTGCTGCCCAAGGCCTATGTCGACGCCACGTTCGAGATGTACAACAAGACGCTGGGCGGCCAGCCGCAGCAGCCGCCGCGCTGGAAGCGGGGCGTTGACCTGACCTCGGCCGTGATGGGCGAGGCGATCGGCAAGCTGTATGTCACCGAATATTTCCCACCGGCGGCCAAGGCCAAGATCGACGAGCTCGTGAAGAACATCATCGCCGCGCTCGATGCGCGTCTGGAAAAGCTGGCGTGGATGGATCCGAAGACGCGCGTGGCCGCCCGCGAGAAGCTGGCCGCCTTCACGCCCAAGATCGGTTATCCCGACAAGTGGAAGGATTATTCGGCGCTGAGCATCGTGCGCGGCGATCTGATGGGCAATGTGAAGCGCGTGGCGGAGTTCCAGTTCAAGGATGCTGTTGCCAAGCTGAACAAGCCGGTGGACCGCAGCGAATGGTTCATGACGCCGATGACCGTGAACGCCTATGCCAACCCGACCTGGAACGAGATCGTGTTCCCGGCCGCGATCCTGCAGGCGCCGTTCTTTGATCCCAATGCCGATGATGCGGTGAACTATGGCGCCATTGGTGGGGTGATCGGCCATGAGATCACCCACCATTTCGACGACCAGGGCCGCAAATATGACAAGACCGGCCGTCTGGCCGAATGGTGGACCGCCGATGACGTGGCCCGGTTCAAGCAGGGCACCGACAAGGTGGTGGCGCAATATGCCGCCTATGAACCGCTGCCCGGCAAGAAGATCAATGGCGAGCTGACCCTGGGCGAGAACATGGCTGACCTTGCTGGCGTGACCATTGCCTATGATGCGTACCAGCGCAGCCTGAAGGGCAAGAAGGCCAAGGTGATCAATGGCTTCACCGGCGATCAGCGCTTCTTCCTGGGCTTTGCCCAGAGCTGGCGCACCAAGTATCGCGATGCGGCGCTGCAGCAGCAGCTGATCACCGATCCGCACACGGCCAGCCACTTCCGCCCCTATGTCGTGCGCAACCTGGATGCCTGGTACAAGGCGTTCAACGTGAAGCCGGGTGAGAAGCTGTATCTGAAGCCGGAAGAGCGGATCAAGGTGTGGTAAGGCGTTATTATCGCCCGATCATTGCGCAAGGGGAGGGGCTGCCGCTCGCCGGCGGCCCCTTTTCTTTTGCCCGTGTGGAGGTGCTGACGCGGGCCGGCAGCGAGGGTGTGATTGCGGCCGAGGCGGTGCCGGCGGACTGGCTGCACCGTCTGACCGCACCGCGACCGCTGCTGGCACAGTTCGGCGGCGGATCGCTGCCGCTGGTCATGGGCATATTGAATGTGACGCCCGACAGTTTTTCGGATGGCGGCCGGCACGATGAACCGGCGCAGGCCGCCGCGGCGGCGCGCCAGATGCTGGCCGATGGCGCCGCGCTGATCGATGTCGGGGCCGAATCCACCCGGCCAGGCGCCCGCGAACTGCCGGTGGCGGCAGAACTGGAGCGGTTGTCGGGCCTGTTGCCGGCGCTGGCCGGGTTGCCCTGGTCGATCGACACGCGCAAGGCCGGGGTGATGCAGGCGGCGCTGGCCGCCGGGGCTGGGCTAGTCAATGATGTCAGTGCGCTTGGCCATGATCCGGCGGCGCTGCCGTTGCTGGCCAGCACCGGGGCGCCGGTGGTGCTGATGCATCATCAGGGCACGCCAGAGACCATGCAGAAGGCGCCGCGCTATGACGATGCGCTGCTCGACGTGTTTGACTGGCTGGAGGGGCGGATTGCCGCAGTTGTGGCCGGCGGCGTGGCGGCAACGGCCATCATCGCCGATCCGGGCATCGGTTTTGGCAAGGGCGTCGCGCACAATGTGGCCTTGCTGAAGGGCCTGGCGCTGTTCCATGGTCTGGGGGTGCCGATCCTGCTGGGGGCCAGCCGCAAGTCCTTGATTGGCAAGCTTTCTGCTGATGAAGCGGTGGAACGGCGCCTGCCCGGCAGCCTGGCGCTGGCGCTGGCCGGGGCCAATGCCGGGGTGCAGATGTGCCGCGTGCATGATGTGCCCGAAACCGTGCAGGCGCTGAAACTCTGGGCGGCGGCGCATCCCTGTCTGGGGTGAGAGGGCATCTGCCCCTTCACAGCCGCGAATACTCTGCTAACAGGCAGGGCGCAGCCTTTGCGGCAGTGCAACGTGAAACGCAATTTTTGAGGGTCTCGCCAGCCATGGCCAGCAACAATCATCCGATGGACGGTCACAAGACGACCTATTCGGGCTTCACCGCCGCCACCAAGTGGGGGACGATCTTCGTCGTCACCGTGGTGGTTGCGCTCTATGTGTTCCTGGTCTGACTGACCATCGGGGGGCGGCCATGAAGATCGCGGTGCTGAAGGAAATTGCGGCCAACGAAAGCCGTGTCGGGGCGACGCCGGAAACGGTGAAGAAGCTGATCGGGCTGGGGGCCAGCGTGGCCGTGGAAAGCGGCGCCGGCTTTGGCGCGCGCATTTCGGATGCGGATTATGCCGCCGCCGGGGCCATCGTTGCGTCGCGCAGCGATGTGATCGCCGGCGCGCAGATGGTGCTGGGCATCCAGGCGCCGCAGCTGGCCGATCTGCCTGGCATTGCCGCCGGCACCATCGTGGCGGCGATCATGTCCCCCTTCAACGATCGCGCCAAGATCGAGGCCTATGCCGGGGCCGGCCTGATTGCCTATGCCATGGAATTCATGCCGCGCACGACGCGCGCGCAATCGATGGACGTGCTGTCGAGCCAGTCCAACCTCGCTGGTTACAAGGCGGTGATCGATGGTGCGGAAGCCTATGGCCGCGCCTTTCCGATGATGATGACGGCCGCCGGCACCATTTCGGCGGCGCGCGTGTTCATCATGGGTGTGGGCGTTGCCGGCCTGCAGGCCATTGCCACCGCCCGCCGCCTGGGCGCCGTCGTGTCCGCCACTGACGTGCGGTCGGCCACCAAGGAACAGATTGAATCGCTGGGCGCCAAGGCGATCTTCGTCGACAAGGTGAAGGGGATCGAGGGCGAGGGCGCCGGCGGCTATGCCACCGAGATGAGCGACGAATACAAGGCGGCGCAGGCCGAACTGGTGTCGAGCCATATCGCCAAGCAGGACATCGTCATCACCACCGCCCTGATCCCCGGTCGCCCGGCCCCGCGGCTGATCACCGATGCGCAGCTGGCCAGCATGCGGCCGGGCAGCGTGGTGGTCGATCTCGCCGTGGACAGCGGCGGCAATGTGGAAGGCGCGGTGGCCGGCCAGGTGGTCGAGGTGCATGGCGTCAAGATCATCGGCCATTCGAACCCGGCCAGCCGCATCGCGCCCGATGCTTCGGCCCTGTTCAGCCGCAACTTCTTCAACATGATCTCGGCCTTCTGGAACAAGGAGGCCAAGGCTGCCGAATGGCCCGCCGATGATGACATCGTGAAGGGCATCAAGCTGACCGAGGGCGGCAAGATCGTCCACGAACGGCTGTTGGGTTAAGGGGGCGCAAGGCCATGGATTTCCTGTCGATCCTGTCGATCTTCGTGCTGGCGGTGTTCGTCGGCTATTATGTCGTGTGGTCGGTCACGCCGGCGCTGCACACGCCGTTGATGGCGGTGACCAACGCCATTTCATCGGTGATCATCGTGGGCGCGCTGATTGCGGCGGCGGCTGGGGCGATCACCGAAGGTGGTGGTATCAGCCAGGGCCTGGGCCTGCTGGGCGTCGTGCTGGCCAGCATCAACATCTTCGGTGGCTTTGCCGTCACGCGGCGCATGCTCGCCATGTACAAGAAGAAAGACAAGAAGCCGGCGGCTTCGAAGTAAGGCAGGGGTAGCAGAACCATGGAACACGCAGTCGCCGCCACCCCGGCCTGGGCCGTTCTGGCCTATCTGGTCTCGGGCGTTCTCTTCATCCTCTCCCTGCGCGGCCTGTCCTCGCCGGAAAGCTCCCAGGCGGGCAACCGCAACGGCATGATCGGCATGGCCATCGCCGTTGGCACCACCCTGGCGCTGCATCCGACCGGCCTGGTGCTGATCCTGGGTGCCATTGCCATCGGCGGCGGCATCGGTTGGGTGATTGCCCAGCGCATCCAGATGACCGCGATGCCGGAGCTGGTGGCCGGGTTCCACAGCCTTGTCGGCATGGCCGCCGTGCTGGTGGGCTGTGCCGCCTATCTGAACCCTGTGGCCTTTGGCATCACCGATGCGGCCGGCGCGATCCTGGCGGTGAGCCGGGTGGAAATGGGCCTGGGCGTTGCCATCGGGGCGATCACCTTCTCGGGCTCGATCATCGCCTTCCTGAAGCTTTCGGGCCGCATGTCGGGCTCGCCGATCCTGCTGCCGGGCCGCCACATCCTGAACCTGGGCGTGCTGGCCGGCATCCTGGTGCTCACCGGCATCTTTGCCACCGACGCCACTGCGGCCGCCGGGCAGGGCCCGCTGCTGTGGATCATCCTGGGCCTGTCGTTCCTGATCGGCGTCACCCTGATCATCCCGATCGGCGGGGCAGACATGCCGGTCGTCATCTCCATGCTGAACAGCTATTCGGGCTGGGCGGCGGCGGCGATGGGCTTCACGCTGCAGAACACCGCGATGATCATCACCGGCGCGCTGGTCGGCTCGTCGGGCGCGATCCTGTCGTACATCATGTGCAAGGCGATGAACCGCAGCTTCATCAGCGTCATCGCCGGCGGCTTTGGTGCCGAGGCTGATGCCGGCGGGCCCAAGGCCGCTGGCCCGGCCAAGAGCTACAAGGCCGGTTCGGCCGACGATGCCGCCTTCATCATGCAGAACGCTGAAAGCGTCATCATCGTGCCAGGTTATGGCATGGCGGTGTCCCAGGCGCAGCACGCGCTGCGCGAGATGGGCGACCTGCTGAAGAAGGAAGGCGTTTCGGTGAAATACGCCATCCACCCGGTCGCCGGCCGCATGCCCGGGCACATGAACGTGCTGCTGGCCGAAGCCAATGTGCCTTATGACGAGGTGTTCGAGCTGGAAGACATCAACAGCGAATTCGGCCAGTGCGACGTGGCGTTCGTGATCGGCGCCAATGACGTGACCAACCCGCTGGCCAAGACCGACAAGACTTCACCCATTTATGGCATGCCGATCCTGGACGTGGAAAAGGCCAAGACCGTGCTGTTCGTGAAGCGCTCCATGGGCGGCGTGGGCTATGCCGGCGTGGACAACCCGGTGTTCTATGCCGACAACACGATGATGCTGCTGGCCGATGCCAAGAAGATGGTGGAGAATATCGTCAAGGGTCTGAACGGCGGCGGGCACTGATCGCAGCAGGGCGCGCAAATAGCGCAGCTATTTGCCGACTCCGGCAAGATCAGACTGCGAGCGAAAAGGGCGGCCCTCAGGCCGCCCTTTTTGACTCGTCCGACCCCGGATCAAGTCCGGGGCAGGCATTGTGGCTCTGCCACGCTCTTTCTTATTCTTCTTTTGACACACGAAGCGGACTCGGCGGCTTGGCCGCCGGCCGCGCGCGACAGGCCTGGCTCACAGATCGTGGGGTGCCTCGACAGGCTCGGCATGAGCGGGTTTGAGGCTGGCAGCACGACCCACCCCCAACCCCTCCCGCAAGCGGCAGGGGAGTGGTCACGCCGCCGGCGTGTCGCTCCACAGCTGCGGGAACAGCCGCTTGAAGCCTTCCACCTTGGGAATGTCGTTGTAGACGATATAGGGCTGGGTCGGGTGGGCGCGCAGGTAATTCTGGTGATAGGCCTCACCCGCATAGAAGGGCTTGGCGCCTTCGAACGTCGTGACGATCTTCGGTTTCCACACCCCGGCCTTTTCCAGCTGGGCGACATAGGCGCGGGCGATGCGCTCCTGCTCGGCGCCGCGGGTGAACAGGGCGCTGCGATACTGGCTGCCGGTGTCGGGGCCCTGGCGGTTCAGCTGGGTGGGATCATGCGCCACCGAGAAGAAGATGCGCAGCAGCGTGCCATAGCTGACTTGCCCCGGATCATAGGTCACCTCCACCGCCTCGGCATGGCCGGTGAGGCCGGTGCCGGTGATCTCGTAAATGGCGGTGGCCTTTGCGCCGCCGGCATAGCCGGAGACGGCGGATTTGACGCCCTTCACCCGTTCGAACACGGCTTCCACGCCCCAGAAACAGCCGCCGGCAAACACCGCCTTTTGCAGGGGGCCCTTGGCCAGCGGCGCATCCATGGCGGGGGCCGGGGCCAGCAGCATGCGTTCGGCCGCGCAAGCCGGGGTGGCCAGGATGGCCAACGTGATCAGCAGGCGCTTCATGCGGTTTTCCCCGGGACAAAGGCCAGCGACAGGCCGTTGATGCAATAGCGCAGACCAGTGGGCCGGGGGCCATCGTCAAACACATGGCCCTGATGCCCGCCGCAGCGGCTGCAATGGACTTCGGTGCGGACCATGAAATAGCTGGTGTCGCGCGTGGTGCCGATGGCCCTGGCGTTGATTGGTTGCCAGAAGCTGGGCCAGCCGGTGCCGCTGTCAAACTTGTGGGCGGAGCTGAACAGCGGCAGGGCGCAGCCGCGGCACACGAAGGTGCCGACGCGCTTTTCCTTGTTCAGCGGCGAGGTGAAAGGCCGTTCCGTCGCCTCTTCGCGCAGCACGGCATAGGCATCGGGGCCGAGCCGGCGACGCCATTCCTCTGGGGTGAAGCTGACGGCGAAGCGGCCGGTGGCGGCCAGCGCGGGGGTGAAGGGCAGGGCGCTGATCAGGCCCAGCAGCAAGCGGCGATCCATCATGCCATCATATACGCACGGCCGGGATGAACCGTTACTTTCCGCGTTGCCGCAGCCAGGCCTGGCCCTGGGTGCGGGCCAGATCGACCAGATCTTCCATCACCACGTTCATGTCGATCAGGTGTAGGCCCCAGGCCTCTATGATCTGGCCGCCCACCAGCACATCGCCGTTGATGCTGTCGGTGCGCGGATCAGCGGGATTGGCGTTGACGGCGACGGAGAGCACATTGGCATTGTCCCGCGCCATGCATTCGCCGCTGAGCAGGCCGGGAAGGGCCACGAACGGCGTGTAGATGTTGCGGCCCTTGGCCCATTTCGGCGTGGGTGTGCCGTTGTCGACAATGCCGGTGCGGTTGACCATCAAGGGGCGCAGCGTGGCACGGCCGCCGGCGAGCGACGCCGGGTTGGTGCAGGCGACTGCCATGCCGGCGGGCGCAGTGGCAGGCGGGCGGCCGAACAGGCTGGCCGGCGGCACCGCCATGGTGTCGCGGAAACTGACCCAGGCCAACGCGCAGCCGGTCTGCGTGGCCGAGCGGCACAGCGGCGTCGATTTCAGATCGCCGCCGACATCGGCCCCCTGTGGCACCAGCACATTGGTGCCGGCCAGATAGGCGGCGATCAGCTGGCGGGCGACCGGCTTGCCTTCGATTTCGTTCGCGATCAGCGCCTTCAACACGCCGCTGCCTTGGCTGTGGCCGATCAGGATGACGCCGCGGCCCTTGTTGTCATGCGTGAGATAATGCGCCCATGCCGCCTTCACATCGGCGTAGGCCATGGCGCGATCCCCGCCGTCGCCCTTGCCCATCAGCCGGTCGCGCAGCGCGGCCAGCGTGACCTGGCGATAGAGCGGCGCGAACAGCCGGCAGGCCTGGCGGAAGGGCGCGGCCTGGGCCTGGGCAACATTGGCTTCGGCCGGATCGGCCGTCATGTCGCTGTTGGGCGCCGGATCGGTGGAGACGGTGGGATAGACATAGAAACAGTCGATCGCCGGCTTTTTCGCCGCCGGCAGCATGTCCAGCGTGACGGTGGCATCGGCGGCGACGCGGCTGACGCTGGCATCACCGCTGCACGGATCAGTTGCTCCGGGCCGGCACAGCCAGCTTTCCGGCTTGCGGTAATCGGGAGCGTCGGCGGCGACGGCCGGGGCGGCGAGGAGGGCGAGGAGGGGGAGGAGTGCGTGTTTCATTGGTCTGTCCTTGTCTTGCCCCTCCGTCGCCTTCGGCGCCACCTCCCCAAGCAAGCTTGGGGAGGAACTGCAATCCACGATCCTCCCCAAACTTGTTTGGGGAGGTGCCGAGCGAAGCGAGGCGGAGGGGCTTCTGCCTTTATTTCCAGCCATCCTTCAGCACCGGCGACACCTCTTCGCCCATTTGTTCCAGCACGGCGATGATGCGGTCGCGGCCCACGTCCTTTTCGGCCCAGAACATCGGGCCGCCGCGATAGACCGGCCAGCCATAGCCGTTGATCCAGACGATATCGATGTCGCTGGCGCGCTGGGCCTTGCCTTCGGCGAGGATGCGGGCGCCTTCGTTCACCATCGGGAACAGGCAGCGTTCCAGGATTTCCTGATCATCGATGCTGCGGCGGTTGATGCCCTTTTCGGCGGCATAGGCATCGATGATGGCCAGCGCCTCCGGATTGGGGGTGCGGTTGCGCTGTTCGTCATAGACGTAAAAGCCCTTGCCGTTCTTTTGCCCGCGCAGGCCGGCTTCGCAGAGCCGGTCACGCACCGTCTCGCCCTTGGATGTCTCGGCATTCCAGCCGATGTCGAGGCCGGCCAGGTCGCTCATCTGGAACGGGCCCATCGGGAAGCCGAAATCGGTGAGCACACGGTCGATGTCAGCCGGCGCCGCGCCTTCCAGCATCAACAGATTGGCCTGTTGCTGGCGGCGGGCCAGCATGCGGTTGCCGATGAAGCCATGGCAGACGCCGGCAACGACCGCGATCTTGCCGGTGGCCTTGCCGATGGCCATGGCGGTGGCCAGCACCTGGGGATCGGTCTTGGCACCGCGCACCACTTCCAGCAGGCGCATCACATTGGCCGGCGAGAAATAATGCATGCCCAGCACATATTCCGGGCGGCTGGTGGCGGATGCGATTTCGTCCACATCCAGATAGCTGGTGTTGCTGGCCAGGATCGCACCGGGCTTGGCAATCTTGTCGAGCTTGCCGAAGATGTCCTTCTTGATCGCCATATTCTCGAACACGGCTTCGATGATCAGGTCGCAATCGGCCAGATCGTCCATGTTCAGCGTCGGGGTCAGCCGGCCCATGCGGGCTTCCACCTCCTCCATGCTGAAACGGCCCTTTTTGGCGCTGTTTTCATAATTCTTGCGGATGATGCCAACGCCGCGATCCAGCGCCTCCTGTTTCATCTCGACGATGGTGACGGGGATGCCGACCGACAAGAAGTTCATCGAAATGCCGCCGCCCATCGTGCCAGCGCCGATCACGCCGACCTTTTTCACGGGAAGCGGCTGCACATCGGCCGGCAGGCCATCGATCTTGGCAGCGGCGCGTTCGGCGAAGAAGACATGGCGTTGTGCCGCGGACTGCAGCCCGGTCATCAGCGTCATGAACTCGGCGCGTTCGACCTTCAGGCCTTCGTCGAACGGCAGCGCGACGGCAGCCTCGATGCACTTGATATTGGCTTCGGGCGCGTCAAAGCCCTTGAAAGCCTTGGCATTCTTCGCACGGAATTCGGCAAAGAACGGCGCCAGGCTGGCAGCATCGCCGCCCAGCTTGCTGCTGTCATCGCGCACCTTCTTCAGCGGGCGGCCTTCGGCGACCACCCGCCTGGCAAAGGCGATGGCACCGGCGGTCAGATCGCCGTCCACCACCTCGTCAACCAGGCCGGTGGCCAGCGCGTCCTTCGCGCCCATCTGCGCGCCGCTGGTCACCATTTCGGTGGCCTTTTTCGCGCCGACGATGCGGGGCAGGCGCTGGGTGCCGCCGGCGCCGGGCAGCAGGCCGAGCTTCACTTCCGGCAGGCCGAATTTGGCCTTGGCATCGCTGACCCGGTAATGCGCGCACAGCGCCACTTCGAGCCCGCCGCCCAGCGCGGTGCCGTGGATGGCGGCGATCACCGGCACGGGGGCCGATTCCATCGCATCCTGCACCGCCGGCAGCGACGCACCGCGCGGCGGCTTGCCGAATTCGGAGATATCCGCCCCGGCGATGAAGGTGCGCCCGGCGCAGACCAGCACGGCGGCCTTCACGCCCGAATCAGCGGCAATGGCGGCAAAGGCCCCGGCCAGGCCATCGCGCACATCGGCGGACAGGGCGTTGACCGGCGGCGAATTCACCGTGACGACGGCGATTTCGCCATCCTTTGACAGATCGACAACCTGGTTGATCGCAGCCATGGCAAGACACTCCCCTGAAATGGTGATTTGCCCGCACGCTAGCAGCAACAGGATGCGAATGCAGCCTTGTGGATAGGCCAGTGTTTGCATAAAGTTCGGGGGATGGCGGTCAAACTGTCCCTGCGTGAAATGATGTTGCGCTCTGCGTTGCCGGTGGGCTGCGTGGTTGTGGCCGGCTATTTCGCCTGGCATGCCGTGTCGGGGCCGACCGGCTATGCCGCGTGGCGCGATTATCAGCAGCAGCGGTCGCGCCTGGAACAGGCCGTGCTAACCAGCAAGGAACAGAAGGTGGCGCTGCAGCAGCGGCTGACCCTGCTGAACCCGCGCGGGGTTGATCCGGATCTGGCCGACGAACTGGTGCGGCGCAACCTGGACATGGTGCGCCCCGATGAAGTGATCGTGCCCCTGCCCGACACGGCGCCCGACACGGCTGTTGCCGCCAACTGAACCGGCTGAATACGAATTCGCGTAACCGCTGCGGTTAAGGCAGCGAATTGCCCGCTTGTGGCCGGCGCCTGCGACATTTTATACCAAGCCGTCCTCAAGGGAGAAGGGTGACCATCTTGGCTCGCACCACCGGCCGCAAGGCAGCATCCGCACCAGCCGCGCCCAACTGGCCGCGCCCCGGCGAACCGGAACGGTTCGTCGCCACACGAGAAGACATGTTGGAAATGTACCGCCAGATGGTGCTGATCCGCCGGTTCGAGGAGCGGGCGGGCCAGCTCTATGGCATGGGCCAGATCGGCGGGTTCTGCCACCTCTATATCGGCCAGGAGGCCGTGGTGGTGGGCATGCAGGCCGAACTGCAGCGCGGCGATTCCATCATCACCGGGTATCGCGACCATGGCCATATGCTGGCCTGTGGCATTGATGCCAAGGCGGTGATGGCGGAATTGACCGGGCGGGCTGCAGGCATCAGCCGCGGCAAGGGCGGTTCGATGCACATGTTCAGCGTGGAGCATGGCTTTTTCGGCGGCCATGGCATCGTGGCGGCGCAGGTGCCGCTGGGCGCCGGCCTGGGCTTTGCCCACAAATACAAGGGCGATGGCCATATCGCGGTCACTTATTTCGGTGACGGTGCGGCCAACCAGGGCCAGGTGTACGAGAGCTTCAACATGGCCGAGTTGTGGAAGCTGCCGGTGATCTTTGTCATCGAGAACAACCAATATGCCATGGGCACATCGGTCAATCGCGCCAGTTCCGAAGACCAGCTCTATCGCCGCGGCGAAAGCTTCCGCGTGCCGGGCATGCAGGTGGACGGGATGGACGTGCTGGCGGTGCGCGGCGCGGCGAAGACCGCCATCGAATGGGTGCGCGGTGGCAACGGGCCGTTGCTGATGGAAATGAAGACCTATCGCTATCGCGGCCATTCGATGAGCGACCCGGCCAAGTATCGCAGCCGCGAGGAAGTGCAGGCGATGCGCGAGAAGAGCGACCCGATCGAAGGGTTGAAGAAGGAGATCCTCGACGGCGGCCATGCCGATGAGGCGGCGCTGAAGGCGATTGACCGGGCGGTGCGCGACGAGGTGGCGGAAAGCGCCGATTTCGCACTGGAAGCGCCCGAGCCCGCCCTGTCCGAACTCCACACCGATGTGCTGCTGGGAACCTACTGATGCCGCAGATTCTTCTTCCCGCCATGTCGCCCACCATGGAGGAGGGCACGCTGGCCAAATGGCTGGTGGCCGTGGGCGATGTGGTGAAGCCCGGCGACGTGATCGCCGAGATCGAGACCGACAAGGCGACCATGGAGCTGGAGGCCGATGATGGCGGCACCGTGACCGCGCTGCTGGTCGCGGCCGGCAGCGACGGGGTAAAGGTGGGCACGCCGATCATCGTGATTGCCGGTGAGGATGAGTCTTCTGCTCCCCTCCCGCCTGCGGGAGGGGCGGGGGGTGGGAATGATCCTGCCCCACCTCCGATTCCGGCTCCGGTGGCACAACCCACCCCCAGCCCCTCCCGCGAGCGGGAGGGGAGTGCCGTCACCGCCCCCGAAACCACCAGCGGCCCGACCCGGCGCCAGACGGTGCGTGAGGCGCTGCGCGATGCCATGGCGGAAGAAATGCGTGCCGATGGCAGCGTGTTCGTGATGGGCGAAGAAGTCGCCGAATATCAGGGCGCCTACAAGGTGACGCAGGGCTTGCTCGATGAGTTCGGACCGGCGCGCGTGATCGACACGCCGATCACCGAATATGGCTTTGCCGGCCTGGGCACGGGGGCGGCGATGGGCGGGCTGAAGCCGATCGTCGAGTTCATGACCTTCAACTTCGCCATGCAGGCGATTGATCACATCATCAATTCGGCGGCCAAGACGCTGTACATGTCGGGCGGGCAGATGCGCTGCCCGATCGTGTTCCGTGGCCCCAATGGCGCGGCCAGCCGGGTGGCGGCGCAGCACAGCCAGAATTATGGCCCCTGGTATGCCAGCGTGCCCGGCCTGATCGTGATTGCGCCCTATGATGCCGCCGATGCCAAGGGCCTGATGAAGGCGGCGATCCGCAGCCCGGACCCGGTGGTGTTCCTGGAGAATGAGCTGCTCTATGGCCAGAGCTTTGACGTGCCGGAGGGCGAGCATGTCGTGCCGATTGGCAAGGCCCGCATCATGCGCGCCGGTCACCATGTCACGCTGGTCAGCTATTCCATCGGGGTGGGCGTGGCGTTGCAGGCGGCAGCCACGCTGGCGGCCGAGGGCATCGAAGCCGAGGTGATCGACCTCAGGACGCTGCGCCCGCTGGACAAGGCCACCGTGTTGGCATCCTTGAAGAAGACCAACCGCCTGGTGGTGGTGGAGGAAGGCTGGCCGACCTGCTCCATCGCGTCGGAGATCATGGCGATCTGCATGGAAGACGGGTTTGACGATCTGGATGCGCCGGTGCTGCGCGTCACCAACGTCGATGTGCCGCTGCCCTATGCCGCCAATCTGGAAAAGGCGGCGCTGGTGAAGGCGGAGGATGTCGTGAGCGCGGCGCGCGCCGTGTGTTACCGGTGAGCAACCCGATGCAGACCCGCATCGCCGTGATGATCGACGGCAGCTATTTCAACCGCGTGTCGAACTTCTACAAGTTCGAGCACCCCGCCGCGCGGCGGCTGTCGCTGTCGGGCCTGATGGACTTCATCCGGGTGGCCACGGCCGACATGGAAGATGTGCCGCGCAGCCGCGCCCGGGTGGTGGAGGCGCATTATTTCCGTGGCCGTTACACCGTGCGCGATCTGGAAGACCGGGCCCGCAGTGCCAATTTCCTGGAGGAATCGCTGCGCAACGACCGGGTGTTCGATCAGATATTGGCCGCCAGCAACATCACGCCGCACTTCACCCGCATCGACACCAACAGCGAACCGCCCAAGGAACAGGGCATCGATGTCTGGCTGGCGCTGGAGGCGTTTGATCTGGCCGTGTCCAACCGGTGTGACGTGGTGGCGCTGGTGGCCGGCGATGGCGATTTCGTGCCGTTGGTGAAGAAGATCAACGCCATCGGCAAGCGCGCGCTGGTGGTGGCCTGGGGCATGAAATCGGATCAGGGCGCCGAGGTGCGCTATTCATCGGCGCTGGCCGGCGCCGCTGCCTATTTCCTCGACATGGCCGACCTGATCGACAACCCGGACGACGACGAGCAGCGCGCCCTGGTGGATCAGCTTTTTGTGGACAATTGAGATGGCAATCGATGTGACAATGCCCGCCCTGTCGCCCACCATGGAGGTGGGGACGCTGGCCAAATGGCATGTGAAGCCGGGCGACACGGTGAAATCCGGCGACATCATCGCCGAGATCGAAACCGACAAGGCCACCATGGAGGTGGAGGCCGTGGACGAAGGCACGGTGATCGAACTGGCCGTGCCCGAGGGGCTGGAGAATGTGCCGGTGGGCACGGTGATCCTGCGCCTGGCGGGTGAGGGGGAAACGGCCGCACCAGCCCCGAAGCCGGCGCCCCCGCCTGCACCTGTGGCCGCGCCGGCAGCAGCACCGGCCCTGGCCGTAGCGCCTGCACCAGCGCCGATGGCCGCGCCGGCCGCCAGCACCGACCGCATCATCGCCAGCCCGCTGGCCCGCCGCATCGCGGAATTGCAGGGCATTGATCTGGCCGGCGTGACCGGCAGCGGCCCGCGCGGACGGATCGTGCGCGCCGATGTGGAAGCAGCAGCAGGCAAGCCAGCAGCCAGCGCAGCGCCGGCCCCGGTGGCCCCTGCGCCCAAACCCGCTCAGGCCGAGCCTGTCGAGCCCCGCGCACCCGCGCCGGCCGCCCCCGTCACCAGCGATATTCCGCACAGTGTCGAGAAGCTGGGCAATGTGCGCAAGGTCATCGCCCGCCGGCTGACCGAGGCCAAGCAGTCCATCCCGCACATTTACCTGACGCTGGATGTCGAGCTGGATGCGCTGCTCAAGCTGCGTGGGGAGTTGAACAAGGCACTGGAACCGCGGGGCATCAAGGTCAGCGTGAATGACCTGGTGATCAAGGCGCTGGCGCTGGGCCTGCGTCAGGTGCCCAAGTGCAACGTGTCCTTCGCGGGCGATCATCTGCTGGTTTATGAGCGGGCCGACATTTCGGTGGCCGTAGCCGCGCCGTCGGGGCTGATCACGCCGATCATCGTGGGCGCGGATGGCAAGGCCGTCAGCCAGATCGCCAGCGAAATGAAGGCGCTCGCCGAAAAGGCCCGCGCCGGCAAGTTGCAGCCGCACGAATATCAGGGCGGCACTGCCAGCCTGTCCAACCTCGGCATGTTCGGCATCAAGCAGTTCGAAGCGGTGATCAACCCGCCCCAGGCGATGATCCTGGCCGTGGGCGCCGGCGAGAAGCGGGCGGTGGTGAAGGGCGACGCGCTGGCCATCGCCACGGTGATGACTATCACCGGCAGCTTTGACCACCGCGCAATCGACGGGGCAGACGGCGCCGAACTGATGAGCGCGGTCAAGGGCCTGATCGAAAACCCGCTGGGGCTGGTGGCTTGAACACACCCTCTCCCGGCTCGCCTCCGGCTCGCCACCCTCTCCCACAGGGGGAGAGGGAAAAGTGCGGCGCTGATACCCCCTCTCCCCTTGTGGGAGAGGGAGGGACCCGCGCCGCAGGCGTGGGAGGGAGAGGGGCTGTCGATGCGGCCGAGCGCAAGCGACAGCAGCGCGGGCACGCCAAGGCCATGCGTCATGCGATGACAGATGCCGAAAAGGCGCTTTGGCGGATGCTGCGCGCCAAGCGCCTGGAAGCGTTCAAGTTCCGCCGCCAACTTCCCATTGGTCCTTACATCGTTGATTTTGCCTGTGCCGCGGAACGATTGATCGTGGAAGCTGACGGCAGCCAGCATGCCGAAAACGCGCATGATGCACGCCGCGATGCCTGGCTTGCTGCCCAGGGCTGGCGGGTGCTGCGGTTCTGGAACAGCGACATTCTCACCAATTCCGAGGGCGTGTGGCGGACCATAGCGGCCGCCTTGGCAACCCCTCTCCCTCCCACCGCGATGCGGTGGGCCCCTCCCTCTCCCGCAAGGGGAGAGGGGTAAGGAGTCCCATGACCAACACCCACGATCTCGTCATCCTCGGTTCCGGCCCCGGCGGTTATGTTGCCGCGATCCGGGCCAGCCAGTTGGGCCTGAAGGTCGCCATTGTCGAACGCGAGCGTCTGGGCGGCATCTGCCTCAACTGGGGCTGCATTCCGACCAAGGCGCTGCTGCGCACCAGCGAAATCTATCATTATATCACCCACGCCGATGCCTATGGGTTGAGTGTGGAGACGCCGTCGTTTGACCTGAAGAAGGTGACCGACCGTTCCCGCAAGGTCGCGGCGCAGCTGAACAGTGGCGTGAAGTCGCTGATGAAGAAGAACAAGATCGAGGTGGTGGAAGGGCAGGGGCGCTTGATGGGGGCGACCAGCGTTTCCGTCACCACGGCCAATGGCGAGCGGGTGCTCAGCGCCAGGAATGTCATCGTCGCCACTGGGGCCCGCGCCCGCGATCTGCCGGGTGTGGATGCCGATGGCAACCGCATCTGGACCTATCGCCACGCCATGGTGCCGCCGGCGATGCCAACGAAGCTGCTGGTGATCGGGTCCGGCGCCATCGGCATCGAATTCGCCAGCTTCTACAGCGACATGGGCGCAGATGTGACCGTGGTGGAGATGCTGGACCGCATCCTGCCGGTGGAGGATGAGGAGGTTTCGGCGTTCGCGCAGAAGGCGCTGACGAAGCAGGGCCTGACCATCGTCACCGGTGCCAAGGTGAGCGACGTGACGCCCGGCCCCGATGGCGTGAAGGCCACGATCACCACCGCCGATGGCAAGGCGGCGACCGACAGCTACAGCCATGTCATCGTTGCCATCGGCATCGTGCCCAACACCGAGAATATCGGCCTGGAGGCGCTCGGCGTCGCCACCAATCGCGGCCATATCGTCACCGATCCCATGTGCCGCACCAATGTGCCCGGGCTTTACGCCATCGGCGATGTGACCGGCCCGCCCTGGCTGGCGCACAAGGCCAGTCATGAAGGCATCATCGCGGTTGAGCATATCGCCGGCGGCCATCCGCACGCGATGGACGTCAGCCGCATTCCTGGCTGCACCTATGCCCGGCCGCAGGTGGCCAGCATCGGCCTGACCGAGGCCAAGGCCAAGGCCGCCGGTCACACGGTGCGCGTCGGCAAGTTTCCCTTCATCGGCAATGGCAAGGCCATCGCGCTGGGAGAGGCGGACGGCTTTGTGAAGACGGTGTTCGACGCCACCACCGGGCAGTTGCTGGGCGCCCACATGGTCGGCGCCGAGGTGACCGAGCTGATCCAGGGCTATGTCATCGCCATGGGGCTGGAAACGACGGAGGCGGAACTGATGCACACCATCTTCCCGCACCCGACGCTTTCGGAAATGATGCACGAAAGCGTGCTCGACGCCTATGGCCGGGCGCTGCATTTCTGATGCCCGTGCTGGCAGCCCTGATCGCGGCTGCCAGCGGAACCGCTGCCCTGATGCCACCGGGATGGAGCGTGGCCTGCCCGCCACGCAGCCGGCCCGATGAAATTGTGGTATGCGCCAATCGCGACCCGCCGCCATCACCCTATCGCCTGCCGCAGCCGGGCCCGCGCAGTTTCGGGGAGCGCGGCACCGCCAGCGTTTCGGCCGAACGCAATCGTCTGCTGGGGCCGGATGTGGGCACGATCGGCACCTGTTCCACCTGGGGCGCAGGTGGGATTTTCGGCTGCAATTTCCAGCAGTTCAAGGACAATGTGAACCAGGCGGCCGGGTCACGCGATCCGCGCGGCCGGGTGTATGAGCAGAAGCGCTGACCAGGGTGCGGCAGCCTGCCGCACAAAAAGATGACAGAAGGGCAATGATAGGCCCTTGCAATCAAGACCAATATAGTCCTATATGCGAGTCATCGGTTGGCCACCGCGGTAACTGCCCTTACCGCCGGCCACTCCGGCGCGGGCGTGTTTGTTGCTCCCCCCTGTTTGCAACAAGCACGCCCGTTTCCGGTTTCAGACGGCCTTGAGCTGGCCGGGCATCGGTTCCGATTCCCAATCCACCGACAGCGCTTCAAACTTGCCCGTGTCGTGGTTGAGCACGCGCAGCACGCCTTCGGCAATGTCGAACAGCGCGCCCTGCAGATGCAGCTCGCCCCGGGCTTCGGCGGCGGCGATGAACGGGAAGCTGCGCAGATTGTCGATCGACAGCCGGATCGACGCCAGTTCCAGCGCGCTGCAGGCATCGATGTCGGGCGAAAGCTGCGCGGCGGCGCGGATGGTGTCGCGGGCCGGGGCAATCTGGCTCATCCAGCGGTTGATGAACCCGCCTTCGCCGGGTTGGGCATTGTCGAACGTGCCTTCCAGGCTGGCCTTGATGCCGCCGCAGCGGGCATGGCCCAGCACCAGGATATGATGCACCTTCAACTGGGTGACGGCATATTCGATCGCGGCCGACGTGCTGTGCTGGCCATGGGTGGGATCCGGATCGAAGTGCGGTACCAGATTGGCGACGTTGCGCACCACGAACATCTGGCCCGGTTCGGCATCGAAAATCCGCGTCGGGTCGACCCGGCTGTCGGAACAGCTGATCACCAGCACGCCGGGCGCCTGCCCCTTGTCAGCCAGGGCGTCATAACGGCGGCGCTGTTCCTGATAGGCCCCGGTGCGGAACCGGCGATAGCCTTCCAGAAGGGCTTTGAATTCAGGCATGTCTCTCCCCTGTGTGAGCGCTGTGCGCGCGGCATGCTATCGCGTTATGGCTGCACCGTCATCCACCATGGTTGGCATTGGTCGCAACAGCGGCTAATCCTGCCACATGAGCGAGCCTGTCCTTGATCTTCCCGCCACGCCGTCGGGCCTTACCCGCAAGCCGGACTGGATCCGGGTGAAGGCGCCGACCAGCAAGGCCTATAACGAGACGCGCAGCCTGATGCGCTCCTTGAAGCTCAACACCGTGTGCGAGGAGGCGGCCTGCCCCAACATCGGCGAATGCTGGAGCCAGAAGCACGCCACCGTGATGATCCTGGGCGACACCTGCACCCGCGCCTGCGCCTTCTGCAACGTGAAGACCGGCATGCCGAACACGGTGGACGCCAGCGAACCCGGCCATGTGGCCGAAGCCGCGGCCAAGCTGGGCCTGGCGCATATTGTCATCACCTCGGTTGACCGGGATGATCTGCCCGATGGCGGTGCCAGCCAGTTCGTCAAGGTGATCACCGAACTCAGGCGGCAGACGCCGAACACCACGATCGAGATCCTGACCCCCGATTTCCGCAACAAGATGGACCGGGCGGTGCAAATGATCGTGGAGGCCGGGCCGGATGTGTACAACCACAATCTGGAAACCGTGCCGCGCCTGTATCCGACGATCCGGCCGGGTGCGCGCTATTATCATTCGCTGCGTCTGCTGGACAAGGTGAAGGCCCTGAGCCCGACCATCTTCACCAAATCGGGGCTGATGGTGGGCCTGGGCGAGACGAGCCAAGAACTGCACCAGGTGTTTGACGACATGCGGTCCGCCGGGGTCGATTTCCTGACGGTGGGGCAATATCTGCAGCCGACGCCGCGCCACGCCAAGGTGATGGAGTTCGTCACGCCGGCGACGTTCAACACTTATGCCGCCGTGGCGCGTTCCAAGGGGTTCCTGCTGGTGGCAGCCTCGCCGCTCACCCGCTCATCCTATCACGCGGGCCGGGATTTTGCCGAAATGCAGGCGCGGCGAAAGGC
>CAZAWH010000019.1:0-31030 GCA_964488775.1 uncultured Sandarakinorhabdus sp.
CCTGGTGCAGCGTGTTCCACCATTCCACCGAATATTTGATGATCGGCAGGTTGATCACGCCCACCAGCGCCAGGATGGCCGCGCCGCGCTGTTCGCCGCCCTTTTCCGCCTCGCTGGCGCTGAGCGCCAGATAGCCGAGATAGAGGAACAGCAGCACCAGCATGGAGGTGAGGCGGGCATCCCACACCCAATAGGTGCCCCAGGTCGGCTTGCCCCACAGGCTGCCGGAAACCAGGCAGATGGCGGTGAAGGCAGCCCCGGCCGGCGCCACCGCGCGCGCGGCGATGGTGGCCAGCGGGTGGCGCCAGATCAGTGCGGTGGCCGATGCGATGGCAAGCGACAGATAGCCGCCCGCGCCCAGCCAGGCCGCCGGCACATGCACATACATGATGCGCACGCTTTCGCCCTGCTGGTAATCCGGCGGGCTGGCGAACAGGCCGATCCACAGCCCTGCCGCCGTGAGCGCCAGGCCGAGCAGGGCGACGATCGGCGTCGCCACACGGGCGATCTTCAGGAATCGCGTGGGGTTTGCATAACGGTGCACGCCGGCCTTCTAGCAGAAGGCACAAGCGAGGGAAGGGGGCGCGGCGTCGCCGGGCGCACAGCCCCGCCGCTCACCATCCGTCGATGCGGGTGCTCCAGCCATCGCCCAGGAACATGCGCGTCACCTTGCCATCGGCCTCTTCAAACCGCACCACTTCGCCCACCGGGCCGCCGCCGGTCGGCGCCATCAGCTTGAAGCGGCCATCGCCCAGCGGTTCCAGCACAACCCGGGTTTCGGCGGCCGGGCCATTGGCCGCCAGCAGCACCAACTGCCGGTTGAGCAACACCACCTGGGTGACGCCATCGTCATAGGGGCTGCGATAGCGGCCGGCGAAGCGCGCCCAGCCATCGTCCCATAGTGGCGGCTTGCCGGGCCGGGCGGCCTTGGCCACGGCCTCGCCCACCGTGGCCAGCAACTGGTTGGCAATGTCGCCGGGGCCCGAATCATTGGTGTTGGTCAACACCACCACGCCCACCTTGTCGTTCAATTGCACCCGCGTCATGGTGGTGTTGCCGGGATAGCCGCCGCCATGCCCCACGAAGGTGCGGCCCTTGAAGCGGCTGTGATCAAACCCCAGGCCCGATCCGCTTTCCCAGTTCTCATCCACGCTGCGCACCCGCAGCGCCTCGCGCCAGGAACCGGCGGTCAGCACATTGGGCCCGCTGGTGCGCAACTGGGCCGAGATGAATTTGGCCAGATCATTGACCGTGCTGGTCATGCCGGTGGCCGACGCCATGCCGCGCGCATCCATGAACGGCAGGATGCGGCGCGTGCCCTCCGGCGTGCGGCTGGCATAGGGGGTGGCCAGCCCCGGATCGGGCTTGTCGATGCTGGTGGCGGTCATGCCCAGCGGCCGGGTGATGTTGGCGGTGACATAATCGGCCCAGCGCTGGCCGGTCACCTGCTCCACCACCAGCCCGGCCACGGCAAAGGCCAGGTTGGAATATTTCCATCGGGTCTGCGGCGGGAAGGCGGCCTGGCGATCCTTCATCAGCGCCTTGAGCTGTGCTTCGGTCGGGAAGTCAAAGCTGGACCAATGGTCGCCGGCCTCGCGCTGCATGCCGGACGAGTGTGACAGGAGCTGCTCGATGGTGATCGGGCCATCATCCGGCCCGGCCGGTTTCATGGTGAACCACGGCAGATGCTTCACCACCGGATCATCCAGCCGCAGCTTGCCCTGTTCGCGCAGCTGCAGGATGGCGATGGCGGCAAACAGCTTGGAATTGGACGCGATGCGGAAGCGCGTGTCCGCCGTCATCGGCCGTTTCGACGCGATGTCGGCAAACCCGAAACCCTTTGACCACACCAGCTGCTGATCATGCACAACGCCCACCGCCACGCCGGGCAGGCCGCGATAGGCGATCTGGCCTTCCAGCCAGGCGCTGAACAGCCGGGTGGCGGCGGCCACGTCGGGGTTTTCGGCGATGGTGGCGGCTGGCGGCGGCGCGGTCTGGGCCAGCGCCGGGCTGGCGAACAGCAGAGCCAGCGCGATGGAACGGTGCAACATGATCGGGTCCCCCTTGGTGAAGGGGAGGCTAGCAGGTTCGCGGTGGTTGCCAAGCGGCGCGACCCACCCCCAGCCCCTCCCGCCAGCGGAAGGGGCTGGGGGTGGGAACGCCTTACCCCAGCCGCGCCAGCGCCGCCGCCAGCCGCTCGGCCTCTGCCGAGCGCGCCGCATGATCCTCGCGGGCCTTTTCCACCGCTTCAGGCTTGGCCTTTTCGGTGAAGCCGGGGTTGCCCAACCGCCCGGCCAGCGCATCACGCTCCTTGGCGGCGGCGGCAAGGGCCTTTTCCAGCCGGGTCTTTTCAGCGGCGAGATCAACAATGCCTTCGAGCAAGACGGCATAAGTGGCGTCGTCATGTGCAATGATGGCCACTCCCTCTTTTGGAGCGGGATCAGTGGTGAACAGGCCACGGACGATGCGTTTGATCGCGGGGTAGTAGAGCTTGATCCGTTCGTGAACTTTGTCCGGCGCGTCTACCACGAATACGGCGAGCTCATCCTTCCAAGGAATGCTCATCTCAGAACGCAGCGAACGGATGTCTGAAAGCAATCTTATCAGCCAGTCGATATCGGCACTCGCCGCCGCATCTTCGGGCAGCGCGTCGGTCTTGACCCACTGGGCCAGCACCAGATCATCGCGAAGGCTGAGCTGGTGCCACAATTCCTCGGTGAGGAAGGGCATCACCGGGTGGAGCATGACCAGCAGCTGATCCAGCGCCCAGCCGGCCGTGCCACGGGTTTCGGCGGCCACGTCGGCATCCGCCCCTTCGGCGAGCAGCGGCTTGATCAATTCCAGATACCAGTCGCAGAAGCGGTTCCACACCAGCCGGTAAATGGCATCGGCATAGGCATCGAAGCGGAAATCGGCGATGGCCTGTTCCAGCGCCCGCGCCGTCTGCTTCACCTCGCCGATGATCCAGCGGTTGACCGGCTGGGCAGCGGCCGGCGGCAATGGGCTGCTGCTGCCAGCGATGCCGTTCGACTGGCAGAAGCGGGCGGCGTTCCACAGCTTGGTGGCGAAGTTGCGATAGCCTTCGATGCGGCTTTCGCTCAGCTTGATGTCGCGCCCCTGGGTTTCCATCGCGGTCAGCGTGAAGCGCAGGGCATCGGCGCCATATTTGTCGATGAGGGTGAGCGGATCGACCGTGTTGCCCTTGGTCTTCGACATCTTCTGGCCCTTGGCGTCGCGCACCAGGCCATGGCAATAAACCGTCCTGAACGGCACATCCTTCATGAAGTGCAGCCCCTGCATCATCATGCGGGCGACCCAGAAGAAGATGATGTCAAAACCCGTCACCAGCACATCGCCGGGATAATGGCGGGCAAGATCGTTGGTCTGCTCCGGCCAGCCCAGCGTGCCGAACGGCCACAGGGCGGAGGAGAACCAGGTGTCGAGCACGTCTTCGTCGCGGGTCAGCGGCAGGTCGCCGGCCTGGGCCTGGGCTTCGGCCTCGGTCTCGGCAACGAAACATTCGCCGTTCGGCCCATACCAAGCCGGAATCCGGTGCCCCCACCACAGCTGCCGCGACACGCACCAGGGCTGGATATTCTCCATCCAGTTGAAATAGGTTTTTTCCCAGGTCTTCGGCACGAACTGGGTGCGGCCGTCGTGCACCGCGGCCAGCGCGTCCTTGGCCAGTTCGCCGGCGTTCACATACCATTGGTCGGTCAGCCACGGCTCGATCACCACGCCCGAGCGGTCGCCATAGGGCATCTGGATGGTCTTCTGCTCGATGCGCTCGATCAGGCCGAGGGCTTCGAGATCGGCCACCACCTTCTTGCGGGCATCCTCGCGGGACAGGCCGACATAGTCCGCCGGCACGCCGTCCGCCGCGCAGATGCGGGCTTCGGCATCGAGGATGTTGATCCAGCCGACCTGCTTGTGCCGTTCATACACGGCCCAATCGTTGAAATCATGCGCCGGGGTGATCTTCACCGCGCCGCTGCCCAGTTCGGGATCGGCCCATTCATCGGCGATGATCGGGATCTGCCGGCCGGTGATCGGATGGGCAATCAGCTTGCCGACCATGGCGGTGTAGCGTTCATCGCCGGGATGCACCGCCACGCAGGTATCGCCCAGCATGGTTTCGGGCCGCGTGGTGGCCACGATGACATGGCCGGAACCATCCACCAGCGGATAGCGGATGTGGGTGAAGCTGCCGGCGACTTCGCGGGTTTCCACCTCCAGATCGGAAATGGCGGTCTTCAGCTTCGGGTCCCAGTTCACCAGCCGCTTGTCGCGATAGAGCAGGCCCTGACGGTAAAGCTCGACAAACACCTTGAGCACGGCGGTGTTGAAGCCGTCGTCCATGGTGAAGCGCTCGTTGGCCCAGTCGCAGCTGGCGCCCAGCCGGCGCAGCTGCCGGGTGATGGTGCCGCCGCTTTCCTCCTTCCATTCCCTCACCTTCTGCACAAAGGCCTCGCGGCCCATGGCGGTGCGCCCCGGTTGCTGCGCTTCGGCCAGGCGGCGTTCCACCACCATTTGCGTCGCGATGCCGGCATGATCGGTGCCCACCACCCAGCGCGCATCGCGGCCGTTCAGGCGGTGCCAGCGGATCAACAGATCCTGCAGCGTGTTGTCGAGCGCGTGGCCGATGTGCAGGCTGCCCGTCACATTCGGCGGCGGAATGACGATGGTGAAGGGCTGGGCATCCGGCCGCGCCGGGCGGAAGGCGCCGCTCGTCTCCCAATGCGCATACCAACGCTGTTCAAAGCTGGCCGGGTCGAAAATCTTGTCGATCATGCGCGCGGCATAGCGGCAGACACGCGGCGGCGAAAGCCGTTACAGCTTGCCGGTCAGCCGCCTGATTTCCTCGCGCGCCAGTTTTTCGACGATTTCGGGCATGTTGGCATCCAGCCAGGCCTTGATCTGCGGCGCCAGCAGCGACCGGATCAACTCGTCCAGCGTCATGGCGGCGGCAGCCGGCGTGATCGTCACCGTGTCCAGCGGCACGGCGGGTTCGGCCGGCGCTTCGGCCGCAGGTGGGGGCGGCGGCGGCTCATCCTCCGGCCCGGTCACACGGGCGCGGATGGAGGCCAGAATCGCATCGATGGAGGCCGGCGGCTCGCTCATGGCCTGAGTGTTACGGCAAGCGGGTTCAGAACGCAAAGGCCGCCGGCTGGGCAAACCCCGGCAGATCAGGCGCCGACACATCCAGGAACGGCAGCGCCGCCGGCTGGCCATCGGCGCGCAGCGGTCCGGCAAAGGCCCTGCCCACGCCGGCTTCGCGCAGCACCGCCGCCACCCGGCCACCCGGTGCCAATTGTGCGGCGATCGCCGACGGCACCCGGCCGATGGCGCCTTCAAACAGGATCACATCATAGGGCGCACCCGCTGCCCAGCCTTCGGCCAGCGGCCCGGCCACCGTGGCCACGCCCGCCGATTCGGCCAAGGCAAGTTCCGCTTGGGCAATCAGGGCCGCATCGCTTTCCAGCGCGGTCACCCTGGCCCCCATGCGCGCCAGAAGCGCTGCCGAAAGGCCGGTGGCGCTGCCCACCACCAACACGCGTTCGCCCGGCTGCACGGCGGCGTGCTGCAACAACAGCGCCAGCACCAGTGGCGGCAACAGGCGGCGGCCGGGCGCCACGGCGTGCGCGGCATCGGCATAGGCCAGCGGCGCCAATGCGGCGGGCAGGAACGCCTCGCGCGGCAGATCGGCAAAGGCGGCCAGCACGGCGGCATCGGTGACGCCCACGGTTTTCAACTGGCTGTCCACCATGGTCTGACGGGGGGTGAGCGGCGCTGTTCGTGACATGAACGCTTCTTTGCCCTGCGACGGCTTGTCGCGCAATCCTGATGTTGCGCTGCGGCAGCAGGTGTCCCGGCCCTGACTTGGCCATTGCTCCGGCTGGCCGGCCCTGCTACTGCCACCCTCCCACGCCTCGAGGCCCGATGGCGGAGTGGTGACGCAGCGGACTGCAAATCCGTGCACGCCGGTTCGATTCCGGCTCGGGCCTCCAATGGTATTTGCGAACTTTCGAACCGGCGTGTTTTTGTGGCTGGATCGTCAAGTCGATCCAGCGGGGTTCGATTCCGCCTCGCGTCTCCACACGCTGCATCCGCAGCGGCGGTGCGCATCAATCCATCAGATCAAAGCCATACACCGTGCTGGCGCTGAACCGTTCGCCGGGGCGCAGCAGGGTGCTGGGGAATTCCGGCCGGTTCGGGCTGTCGGGCACATGCTGGGTTTCCAGGGCCAGCCCGTCGCCTGAACGCAGCAACCGGCCATCCGCGGCCGGCACCGACCCATCGAGGAAATTGGCGCTGTAGACCTGGATCGCCGGCTGGGTGGTGTGGACCGTCAGGCGCCGGCCGCTGGCGGGATCGGTCAGGATGGCAGCCGGCCGCAGCGTGCCCGCCGGTCCGTCGATCATCAGCGTGTGATCCAGCCCGCGGGCCAGCCGCGTCTGCGGATGATCCTGGCGCAGCGCCGGGCCCAGCCGGCGCGGGCTGCGGAAATCCAGCGGCGTGCCGGCCACCGGATCAAGCGCGCCGGTGGGCAGCATGCGGGCATCGATCGGCGCATAGCGACTGGCAAACAGCTGCAACACATGGTCATCGGCCGAACCCGCGCCGGCCAGATTGAAATAGGGGTGGCTGCACACATTGATGTGGGTGGGCGCGCTGGTGCGGGCGGCGATATCAAGCCGCAGGCGATTGCCGGCATCCAGCGTGTAGCGGGCGGTCACATCCACGGCGCCGGGAAAGCCATTGTCGCCATCCGGGCTGTGCAGCGCCAGGTCCACGCCGGCTGCGCTCGCGGTTTCGAACAGGCTGGGCGTCCACAATTTCGTGCCCCAGCCGGCACCGGCCCCGCCGTGGATGCAGATGCCGGTGGCCGGATCGGCCTTCAGCGGGTGGAATTGGCCATCAATGGCAAAGCCGCCGCCGGAAATCCGCCCGGCAAAGCGGCCAACCAGCGCGTTGAACGAACCACCGCGATCCCAGCCGGCAAAATCGGCGCGGGTGAGCACCATGTTGGCGCGCTGGCCCGACCGGTCCGACATGCTGATCCCGGCAAGGGCGCCGCCGCGGGTGAGGATGACCACCTCAATCTGGCCGTTGTCGAGCGTGATGGCCGCCACTGCCTCGCCCAGCGCATTGCAGCCAAAGGGAGACAGGCGGGCGGTGACCATGGCCGCAGCATGGCACGGCCGCTTGCCATCGCGCAAATGCCGGTTAGACCTTGGGGCCTGTTCCATCCCGCGGGCCAAGCCGATGAAAATGCCCACCCCCGATGCCGCGATCATCGCCAACAGGCAGGCGATTGCGGCCGCCCTGGCGGCGATCGTGCACGACGGCGTGATCGCCGATGATGCCGGCCTGTCCCCCTATGGCAGCGATGGGCTGACCATGTACCGGCAAAGCCCGCTCGCCGTCGTGCTGCCGCGCACCACGCAGCAGGTGAGCCGCGTGCTGGCCTGGTGCCATGCCCAGGGCGTCAAGCTGGTGGCGCGCGGGTCTGGCACCTCGCTGTCGGGCGGGGCGCTGCCGCTGGCCGATGGCGTCGTGCTGGGGATGAGCCGGTTCAACCGCATCCTGGATGTGGATTATGATCAGCGCATCGCCGTGGTGCAGCCGGGCGTGACCAATCTTGCGGTGTCCCAGGCCGTGGCGCATCGCGGTTTTTATTATGCGCCCGATCCGTCCAGCCAGATTGCCTGTTCGATCGGCGGCAATGTCGCGGAAAATGCCGGCGGCGTGCATTGCCTGAAATATGGCACCACCAGCCCCAATCTGCTGGGGGTGGAACTGGTGCTGATCGATGGCACGGTGTTGCGGCTGGGCGGGCCGGGCATGGAGCAGGCCGGGCTTGATCTGCTCGGCCTCGTTTGCGGGTCCGAAGGGCTGTTGGGCGTGGTCACCGAAGCGACCGTGCGCATCCTGCCCAAACCGGCCACCGCACGGGCACTGTTGATGGGGTTCTCCAGCGTGGCGGCGGCCGGCGATTGCGTGGCGGCAATCATCGCCGCCGGCATCATCCCGGCCGGGCTGGAGATGATGGACGCCCCGGCCATCCGCGCGGCGGAAGACTTCGTGCAGGCCGGATACCCGACCCATGTCGCCGCGCTGATGATTGCCGAAGCCGATGGCACCGCCGCCCAGGTCGACGACCAGCTGGCGCAGATCAGCGCGATTGCCGAAGCGCACGGCTGCATCCACTTGAAGGAAAGCCGCGACGAGGCGGAGCGTCTGTTGTTCTGGGCCGGGCGCAAGGCGGCCTTTCCGGCGGTGGGGCGCATCGCGTCGGATTATTATTGCGTCGATGGCACCATCCCGCGCCGCATGCTGGGCCGGGTGCTGGCCGAAATCTCGGCCATTGTCGCCCGCCATGGCCTGGGCGTGGCCAATGTCTTCCACGCTGGCGACGGCAATCTCCACCCGCTGGTGATGTATGATGCCAGCGTGCCCGGCCAGACCGAGGCGGCCGAGGCGGCGGGGGCCGAAATTCTGAAGGCCTGCGTCGATGCTGGCGGCGTGCTCACTGGTGAGCATGGCGTGGGCGTGGAAAAGCGCGATCTGATGCCCCACCAGTTCAGCGCCACCGATCTTGACGTGCAAAGCCGGCTGAAATGCGCCTTTGACGAAAAGGGCCTGCTCAACCCCGGCAAGCTGTTTCCCTCCCTGTCGCGCTGTGCCGAAATGAACGCCGTGCATGTGCATGGTGGCCGGCTGGCGCACCCTCAACTGCCGCGCTTCTGATGCACGTTCACACGCCTGCCACGCCAGAGGAACTGGCCGCGATCCTGCAACAGGCCGCCGGCCGCCGCCTCGGCGTGCGCGGGCAGGGCAGCCGGCCGGCCTTTCATCCGGCCGCCGATGGCTGGATCGATGTGACGGGCCTGGGCGGCGAGATCGTGCATGATCCCGCCGAACTGATGCTCACTGCGCCGGCCGCCACCCCGATGGCGGCGATTGCGGCGCTGCTGGCGGGCAGCGGCCAGTGCCTGGCCTTTGAACCACCCGAAGGCAGCGCGGCCTGGAGCCGGGGGGGCGGCACCTTGGGCGGCGTGGTCGCCTGTGGCCTTTCGGGCCCGCGCCGTGCCGTTCAGGGGGCGGCGCGTGACCATGTACTGGCCGTGGCGGGCGTCACCGGTGCCGGCGAATGCTTCAAGGCGGGCGGCAAGGTGCTCAAGAATGTCACCGGCTTTGATCTGCCGCGCCTGCTCACCGGATCGCGCGGCAGCCTTGCCGTCTTCACCGAAATCACCGTGCGGCTGGCGCCCCTGCCGCCGGCCAGCGCCACCCTGTGCCTGCCGGCCGAGGATGCGGTGCGCGCCCTGCGCCTGATGGCCGATGCCATGATGGTGGATGGCGGCATCACCGGCGCCGGCTGGGCCGATGGCACGGTGCGCCTGCGCATCGAGGCGAGCATGGCCGCGCTGCCGGCCCTGATGGACCAGCTTTCGGCCCGGCTGCCGGGCGGCCACTGGCGGGACGGCGATGACAGCCGGGCCCTGTGGGCCGCCATGACCAATTTGAGCGATGTCGCGGCCGATAGCATCCTCTGGCGCTGCCCGCTGCCTGCCGGCCGGGCGGCGGCGCTGGCGCTGCCGGCAGGGGCGACGCTGCGGCTGGATTGGGGCGGGGCGCTGGCCTGGATCATCCTGCCGCCGGCGCTGGCCGATCTGGATGTGCCGGCCCTGGTGGCGGCGGCCGCCGGGCGCGACAGCCATGCCCGGCGGCTGCGCCTGCCCGATGGCCTGACCAGCCCGGTGCCGGCGTTCAGCCCGCCCGACCCGGCGGTGGCGGCGCTGTCGCGGCGGATCAAGGCGCTGTTTGATCCCCACTTCGTGCTGGCAGCGGAGGCGGAAGGGTGAGCGCCATCGATGTCGCCGCCGCGCGAGCCCGCATCCGCAAATGCGTGCATTGCGGCTTTTGCACCGCCACCTGCCCAACCTATGTGGTGACCGGCGATGAGCTGGACAGTCCGCGTGGCCGCATCTGGCTGATGAAGGACATGCTGGCCACGCCGGACCAGCCGCCTTCCGCCCGCGCGGTCCACCATATTGATCGCTGCCTCACCTGCCTGTCGTGCACCACCACCTGCCCGTCGGGCGTGGATTATGCCCATCTGATCGATGCCGCGCGCGCCCACATCGCCGCCACCCACACCCGGCCCTGGGCTGACCGGCTGCTGCGCGCCGCCGTGCCGCGTCTGCTCACCCATCGCGCCTTGTTCCGGCTGGCGCTGCGGCTGGGGCGGCTGGCCCGGCCAGTGGCGGCCTGGCTGCCCGAACGGCTGCGCGCTCTGCTGGCCATGGTGCCGGCCAGCCTGCCCGCCGCTGGCCTTGCCGAACGGCGGCAACCGCCGCCGGTGGCCCAGCCGAAGGGCCGGGTGATCCTGCACCTTGGCTGTGTGCAGCCGGTGTTGCGCCCGGCCATTGATGATGCGGCGCTGCGCCTGCTCGCCCGCCATGGCGTTGCCACCGTCATCACGCGGCAATCATCCTGTTGTGGCGCGCTGGATCACCATCTTGGCCATGGCGATCCGGCCCGCCGCCATGCCGCGGCCAACATCGCCGCCTGGGAAGCGGCGGGCGAAGTGGACGCCATCCTCATCACCGCGTCAGGCTGCGGCACGATGGTGAAGGATTATGCCGCGCTGTTTGCCGACGATCCGGCCATGGCCGCCCGCGCCCGGGCCATCGCGGCCAAGACGCTCGACATCTCCGAATATCTCGCCCGCCTGCCGCCGCTGCCCGTGGTGCTGCCGCCGGGCACCGCGGTGGCCTGGCACAGCGCCTGTTCCCTCCATCATGGCCAGCAGGTGAAGGCCACCCCGCCGGCCTTGCTGGCGGCGGCCGGCTTTGACGTGCGCCTGCCGGCCGAGGCGCATCTGTGCTGCGGATCGGCCGGCAGCTATGCCATCCTGCAACCCGACATGAGCGCGACGCTGAAAGCCCGCAAACAGGCCGCGCTGGCTGCCACCGGCGCCACGCTGGTGGCCAGCAGCAACATTGGCTGCCTGCAGCAGATCGCCGGCGACGCGTTGACGACGGTTCACCTTGTTGAACTGCTCGACTGGGCAAGCGGGGGGCCTAAACCAGCAGGCGTTCGATGAACCAGTAACCGGCGATGCTGCCGATGCCATAGGCGCTCGCGGTGATTGCCGGGCGCAGCGCGGCCGGGGCCAGGCGGCGCAGCAGCGCCAGCAGGCCGGCGGCCGCGGCGATGATCAGCAATTGTCCGGCCTCCACCCCCAGGTTGAAGGCGAGCAGGGCGATCGGCACCTCGCCCTGCGGCAGGCCGACCTCGCGCAGCGCCCCGGCAAAGCCGAAGCCGTGCAGCAGGCCGAACAGGAAGGCCACCAGCCAGGGCCAGCGTTCGGACAGGCGGGGCTGCCCCGGGGTTGCCTTCACGATTTCCACCGCCAGGAACAGGATCGACAGCGCGATCACCGCTTCCACCGGGGCCTGCGGCAGGCCGAACAGGCCCAGTGTCGTGCCGGCCAGCGTGATCGAATGGGCAAGGGTGAAGGCGGTGGCGGCGGCCACCACCGGCCAGCCGCGCTGCAACAGCAGGACCAGCGCCACCACGAACAGCAGATGATCGATCCCGCCCAGGATATGCTCGACGCCGATCACGCCATAGGTTCGCGCCACCTGCCAGCGGCCGGGCGTGCGGGCGACGATGATGCTGGGCGCATCGGCGCGCAGTTGGGCCGCCTGCACCGGCCCATCCAGCGGCGCGATGCGGATCAGGCCATCCGGGCTGCCCGGCGACAGCCCGGCCACCCCAACGCGCGCGCCGGCCAGCGGCGCCGTGCACTGCGCCCGGCCACTCGCCACCAGCGCGCCGCCCACCAGCTGCGGCGGGCTCATCGCCAGCCGGCAATGGCCCGGCAGCAGTGGCCGCCCGCTGCCGGCCACCCCGCCCAGCACCGGCGCCTTCCACAGTATCTCCCACTGGTTGGCGGTGACTTGCTTCAGCTCCAGATAAAAGGGCCGCAGCTCGTCGGCGCGCGCCGGGGCGGCCAGCCACAGCAGCAGGGCAAGCAGCAGCCGGATCATCGCACCGGCTCGATCACCACGTCATATCGCGCCATCAGCGCCCGCAGATCGTCGGCCTCGGCGCGGGCGATGGCGGCGCGGCGCCAGTCGTTGGTAACGCGCTGGCGCACGTCGGCCAGGCGGGGCCGGGCCGGGGCCTGCCGCTGCGTGATGCGCACCAGGTGCAGGCCAAGGCCGGATGGCACCGGCCCGGCCCAGCGGCCAACCGGCAAGCCGGCCAGCGCGGCGGCAAAGCCGTCGCCAAAGTCCATGGCAATCTGATCGGCCGGCGCGTCAACCAGCCGGGCCGGCAGCGGCAGGGCCGGGGCGGTGATCGCCGGCGCCTCCCCCCGGTTCAATGCGGCCAGTGCCGCCACCGCGGCGGCACGCGTGGCCGGCGTGTCATCGCCCAGGTAACGCTGGTCCAGCCCGTATCGCGCCGGCCGGGCATAGCGGTCGGGCTGCTGGTCGATCAGGGCCTGCAACTGCGCATCGCTGGGCATCTGCGCCTCGGCCCGGGCGGCGGCGATGGCCAGCATCTTGTTGCGCAGCCGCTTTTTCACCGCATCATCATCGCGGTCCAGCCCCAGGGCCAGCGCCTCCCGGTAATAGACCTCGGTGCGGACATGATCGCGGATCAGATCATCCAGTTCGGCCGGCGTCGGCGGCCGGCGGAAGGCGCGGACATGATGGTCAACCAGGCCGGCCACCACGGCCGCATCCACCACGATGCGGCGATCGCCCACATCGGGCGCGCGGCCAGCCATGACGGCAAACACCGCCGCACCGGCAATCAGGAAATGCACCAGAGGTTCGCGCAGGAACTGCCCGGCGCGGTGTCGCCAATCCATCAATCGCCCCCGCTTCAGCCCGGCGTGTACCAGATCGGCGAGGTGTAGGCGCGTTCCTGCGCCTTCACCCGCACATCCGGCGGCAGCTTCAGCTTGTAACGCGCCGCATCATGGGCCGGCCAGGTCGGCGTCGGGATTTCCAGCACACGCACATAATAAAAGGCGCGGGTCCTGGGATCGAAGGCCGGATCGGTCCACACCGTGGTCAGATTGGCGGCGCCGATGCTGTTGCTGTAGGTGGCGGTGGCAAGATCGACCGTGTCGCCCACCGGCGGCACCCTGCCGCCCACCGGCTTGCGGCGGTCGGGCGCGCTCCACGCCACGTCGAACACGCGCTCCTGCGCCTGGCCAGCCGCGTCCACCCAGCCCTTCACCACCTGCACCCGATCCAGATTGGCGCCTTGCGGATCCTTCAGCGCCGAAATGATGAAGCGCGGCGCGCCCTTGGCCCCCTTCAACTCACCACCCATCGGAACCCCGCGCTGATAGCCGGCGCGCACCCAATCGCCCTTCAGGTCATCCGGCGTGAAATCCCAGCCGCCGAACAGCCGCACCGTCATGCGCGGCCCGGTGCTGGCATAGACCTCGCGCCGTTCCATCGCATCAAAGATGGCCGCCCGGGTGTTGGCGCGGGCCCACACCCCGGCATAGCCGCTGGCCAGATAATGCCAGCCAAAGCGGCCCTTGCGCGTGCCCAGATTCTGCGGCGCCATGGCGCGATCGGGCCGGGGCTCGTTGCCGCTGTGCTTGCCGAAGAAGTTGTCCTCATCGGCGGTGGCCAGCGCGGTGTGGCTGTCGGTCGATCCGATCACGCCGAACTTGTAGGGGTTCACCCCCAGCTTCGCCTCCAGCAACAGCCCGCGCTTCAACGCCTCGCGCACATATTCGCCGGCAAACATGCCCGGCTGCTTCGGCTGGTTGCCCAGCAGATTGTTCAATTCCCAGCCGGCAACGCCATAGCCGGCAAATTCATCATTGGGGGACAGATAGGGGTGGGCCTCGCTGTCGCCCTTGATCTGGGTGATTTCCACCACCGGTTCCAGCCGGGCGCGGCGCCGGGCATAGGCCGCGGTCATCGCGCCGCCGCCGGGCATGGTCATTTCAAACATCAGGCCGTTGGAAAGATTGCTGTTGTGCGGGATCGCCAGCACCCGCCCGCCCGTCGATTTCTCATAGGCTTCCATGTAATTCCAGATCTCGTCCGGCGTTGCCTTGTAGGTGGGGTCGATCGGCACCACCGTGCGCACGCGGCTGGCCCCGTCGCGAAAGATGATGTTGCGGTGCAGATTGTTGCCGCCCTGCATCAACGTATATTCAAAACCGTGGAAGGCGGTGAACTTGCCGGGTTCGTTATAGCGTTCCACCGCGTCGATATTGGCGTTCCACACTTTTTCGGTGCGTTCGGCCGCGCCGGACTGGTTCAGCATGGCTTCGGGCACGTCGTTGCGGCCGCGTGCGTCCAGAATTTCGGCCATCGCGCGCTGCGATCCGGTCGGCCCCTCGTGCATCAGATCATGCCAGCGGCGCATCCGATCATCCCGGATGAACAGGCGCGGCGCGTCATAAAGCGCCTTGGTGGCGCCCAGGCCTTCGGCATGATCGGTCACCACCAGGAAATCCAGCGGCCGCGCCAGTTTCGCCTTCATGCCGGTGGTGGCGGTCACCTCCTCGCCGCGGGCAAAGCGCAGCGCGTCCTCCGGCCCCAGCCGCACGCCAAAGCCAAAGGCATCGACGCTGTTGCTGGTGTGCAGATGCGTGTCGCCCCAATACACCCGCTCGGGAAATTCCGTTTCGGCCACGGATGCCGCCGGGGTGTCGCCGCCGCTCTTGCGGTCGCCGCACCCGCCAATCATCAGGCTGCCCCCCAGCAGCAACGCCGCCACCACCTGCCCGTGCCTCATCGTTGATCCCCCCATTGTCGCGCGGATCATGGCGTCCGCTGTTGTGGGGGCAGGATGCCATGCGGGTGTTGGCCGTCAATGGCTTGGCTGCAATGGTCATGATTTGACAATGATTGCACCTGTGCCACACTTTCCCGGGTGGGGAGAATGACGATGACCTGGCGCGCCCTGTCTGTCCTTGCCGCCCTGTTGCTTGCCGGGCCGGCGCCCTTGCAGGCCCAAGCGCCAGCCCCGCCTGCCCCCGCCCGCCCGGCGGCCGAAATCCTGCCGCGCATCGTGGTGCAGGCCATGCTGCCCGCCGGTTTTGACGTGGCGGCGTGGACGGCCGACAGCCGCTATGTCATCACCGCCTCAGGCCTCGCCCGCGAACTTCTGTTGTGGGAGGTGGCGCGCGGCATCATCGTGGATCGGGTGCGCCTGCCCACCGATGCCAAATCGACGATCGAGGCGATGCGGCTGTCCACGATGGTGTGGCAGCCCGATGGCCGCACCCTGCGCATCGACGGCGAAGTGCTGGACCCCACCTCGGCGGATCTGCGCGCCAGCCGGGCCTATCTGGTCAACATCAACACCCGCCAGATCAGCATGACGACGCCGCGCCCGCTGGCGCCCATGGCCCCTGGCGAGGATTTCCAGAGCCGCATGGCCAAATGGATCGACGCCATGACCGCCGTCTATGGCGAGGATGCCGACATGACGCGCGAGCAGGGGCTGGCCTTCCTGCCGCCGCTGCCGCGGTCACCCGATGGCCGCTGGGATCTGGTGCGCCATGAAAAATCCTTTGCCCTGAAGGGCAGTGACGGCCGCTTGCGGCCGATGCGGGCGCGCGAGGGGCTGATCAGCCTGATGGACGCCGCGCTGTCGCCCGATGATCGCCGCATCGTGCTGTTGACCGGCGACAGCGAGAACCGGCCAAACGAGCCGCAGACCATCACGCCGGTGGAGGTGATCGATATCACCAGCGGCCGGGTCTATCCCCGCATCGAGGTGAAGGGCGATTTCGATCGGGTGGAATGGATTGACGCCCGGCATTATGCCCTGCTGCCCCAGGATGATTCCGACGATCCGCTTGACGAGGCCGCCGACGGCGCGCCTGATGATGTGGTGTTCGTCGATGCCGATCGCGGCGTGCGGGTGGGGGCGCTGCCCGCGCGCTGCTTCATGGCGGTAATGCCAGGCGGGGTGATGTTCGGCGCAGGCCTCGGCAATTGCCGCAGCAACGCCGGCCGCGATTTCGGCCTGGCGCGGCTGGAACAGGGCGTGTGGCAACCGCTGCGGGGCTTTGCGGTGCCGCGCGGGGCCCATGTGCGGGCGATCGCCGCCAGCCCGCGCGGCGACCGGGTGGCGGTGGCGCTGCGCCTGGCCAACAAGAATCATGAAATCCACATGGTCGATCCGCGCTCCGGGGCCAGCCTGAAGAAGCTCGGGCCGCTGCCGGAGGTGGAAGTGATGATGATGAGCTTCTCGCCCGATGGCACGCGGCTGTGGGTGGGCAGCAATGGCACCGTGTCGGAATGGCAGCCCGATGCCCCGCTCGGCGCCGATGGCCTGCCGGCCCTGCGCGATTTCCCGGTGGCGGTGCTGCTGCCGCAGCGCATGTCCACCAATGGCACCCGTCTGATGGTGGGCGGCGCCTATGAGGAACGCATCCAGCTGGTCGATCTGGCGGCGGGCACGGCGCTGCGCCCGGTGGATTTCCCCGGCCCATCGGCGCTGGGGTATATGCGCACCCGGCCGGTGATGTGGGCGGCCTCCACCGTCAACGGCCTCAGACTGTGGGATCAACGCTCCGGCCGCGTGCTGATGACGATCAGTTTCCTGCCCAACCGCCGCTATGTCGTGGTGGCGCCCGATGGCCGGTATGACACCAACATGGGCCCGGATTCGGAAAATTTCCGCTGGCTGATCCCTGATCAACCCTTCCGGTCGCTGGCGCCGCAGACGCTGATGCGCGATTATTACGAACCCCAGCTGATTGCCAAGCTGATGGATTGCACCCGCGCCGGCAATTGCGCCCGGGTGCTGCACAAGGTGCCGCCGGTCACCGGGTTGAACCGCCAGCTGCCGCTGGTGAAGGTGGCAGAAGTGCGCGCCACCGCCCCCGGCATGGCCGAAGTGGATATCGTCGCCACCGAAACCCGCGATGCCACCAGCGGCATCGCCTCGGGCGTGTTTGGCATCAAGTTGCTGATGAACAACCGGGAAATCGCCCGCAATCCTGATGAGCCCTATGCCCCCAAACCGGCCAATCTGGCGGAATGGCGCTCCGCCAACTTCACCCAGAGCGGGGACGACAAGGGCAATCGATACTGGACATTCACCGTGCCCATCCCCACCGATGGCCGGCCGCTGGAGTTTTCGGCCTACAGCTTCAACGCCGACCGGGTGAAGAGCGACACCGCCCGCCTGCGCTGGACCCCGCCGCCGGCCCCGCCGCGGCCGCGCCGCGCCTATGTGCTGACCATCGGGGTGAACGACTATGTCGAACCCCAGCTCACCTTGAACTTCGCGGTGCCCGATGCCCAGCTGATCGCCGGCCGGCTGGCCAGCATCCCGGGCTATGAGATGCGCCATGCCAGCCTCACCACCACGCGCGCCAATGGCCGGCCCCAGCGCATGGTCAGCGACGAGGATGTGTCGGACGCGCTCAGCCTGCTCGCCGGCATGCCCGGCGATGCCATCCGCCAGAAGCTGAAGGCGCGCGGCCATGACGTGGCGGCCCTGGCCGAAGCCACGCCCGATGACATCGTGATCATCAGCTATTCCGGCCATGGCCATGCCGGGCCCGATGGCAGCTTCGCGCTGGTGCCATCCAATGCCCGCTGGGCGCTGGGTGCGCCGGCACCCCAGCCCGGCGCGGTGATCGATGCCGATGATCTCACCATGTGGCTGCGCGCCATCAAGGCGGCGGAAATCGCCTTCATCATCGATGCCTGCCATTCCGGCGCCGCGGTGAACACGCCGGATTTCAAGCCCGGCCCGATGGGCGATCCCGGGCTGGGCCAACTGGCGTTCGACAAGGGCCTGCGCATCCTTGCCGCCACCCAGGCCGATGATGTCGCGCTGGAAAATGCCAGCCTGGCCCATGGCTTCCTCACCGCCGCCCTGGGCGAAGGCCTGACACCCGAAGGCGGCCCGGCCGATCTCAACGGGGATCAGCGGGTGGGGCTGGACGAATGGCTGCGCTATGCCGTGGCGCGGCTGCCGTCCCTGCACGAGGAGGTGCGCAGCGGTGGCGGCCCGATGCTGGCCCGCGGCGTGCGCGTAGTGATGCGCACCCCGGGGGCCGACGCCCCGCGCACCCAGGAACCCAGCCTGTTCGATTTCAACAGCGCGCCCTCACCGGTGTTCTTGCGGAGGGCCAATTGATGCGAAGCCGCCTGTGGGCGCGCGCCGCCCTGATGCTTGGCCTGCTGGCCGCCCCGCAGGGGGCCAGCGCGGCGGTGCGTGCGGTGTTCGTGGGGATTGATCTCTATCTCCATTCGCGTGCCCGCGAACCCAGCGCCGAGTTCGAGGATCTGTCGGGCGCGGTGGGCGACACGCTGCGCGTGCGCGCCGCGATGGCGCAGGCGCTGGCCCTGCCGCTGGCGGCCCCCGGCACCGGATGCGACTGGCGCGATGCGGTCTCGCAAACCCTCATCAACCAATGCGCCACCCGCGATCGCATCCTGCGGGCCTGGGATGATGCCATTGCCGCCAGCGCGCGCGGCGACACGCTGGTGCTTTATTTCGCCGGTCATGGCTCGCGCTATCTGGAAAAGGGCGGCGAGCAGGCCAGCCGGTACAACAGCACCCTGATGCCCACCGACGCGCGCGATCCGGCCAGCGACACCGGCACCGACATATTGGACCGTGAGGTGCGCCGCGTCATCGATCTGGCCACCAGCCGCGGCATCCGGGTCGTCACCCTGTTTGACAGCTGCAACAGCGGCACCGCCAGCCGCGACGGCCAATCGGCCAGCCGCACCGCCCCCGAACTGCGCAACGTGGCCCTGCCGCCAGAGGCGCCGCAGGCCGGCTTTGGCCAGGGCAGCGCCTGGCGCGTCCACATCGGCGCCGCCGCCGACGGGCAGGACGCCAAGGAGGTCGGCAGTGTCGGGAATCGGGCCGGCGTGTTCAGCACGGCGCTGGCCAAGGCGCTGGTGGCGATGCCGCACACCAGCTTTGCCGATCTGGCCGCCCGGGTCAGCGCCGAGGTGACGGCGGCCACCGGCGGTCGCCAGACCCCGCATGCCGAAGGTGCGCTGCGCGCCAGTTTCGATGGCCCGGAAGTGAAATTGCCCACCTTTGCCGTGGTGGCAGGCAGCAACGGCCTGGTGATGGACGGCGGCCAGCTGCTGGGCGTCACCCGTGGGTCGCGCTTTGCGCTGTTTGCCACCACCAGCGACGCGCTGCAGGCCGGCAGGATGGCCATGTTGGGCACCGCCCGGGTGGCGGCGGTGGCACCGGCCATGGCCCAGCTGGCGCTGGAACCGGGCGCGGGCGCTGCACTGCCGCCGCGGCTGGTGGCGGTGGAGATCAGCCATGATCATGGCGGGCGGGTGATCGGCCTTGCCGTGAATGATCCCCGCGCGCTGGCGGTGGTGCAGCAACTGGGCTTTGTCGCGGTGGATCGGCGCGGGCCGTTCACCCTGACGCCCGAAGGCAGCGGCCTGGCGCTGCGCGGCCGTGGCGGGGTGTTGCTGGCGCAACTGCCGCCGGCCAGCGCGCCGCAATTTCCGGTGCGGCTGGCCAGCGCGCTCGACAAGGTGGCGCGGGTGGAACACTGGCTGGGCGGCCTGCAGTCCCGGCCCGGCCTCGCCCTGTGCGTGCAGCCCAGGGAGACGGTGACCGCCGATCTTTACGCCTGCCCGATGGTGCCGCCCGGTGGTCGCCAGCTCAAGCTGAACCAGCCGGCCAGCTTCACCCTGATCAACCAGACCCAGGAAAATCGCTTCCTCTATGTCTTCGGCATCGGCCGCCGCTATGAGGTGACGCTGGTGATGCCGGCCTTCGGCGGCCGCAACCAGGCCATTGCCGGCGGCCAGCCGCTGCGCCAGCCCGCCGGCCAGGAGCTGATCCCCGATGACACCGGGCCGCTGCGCTTTGTGGCCCTGTCCACCGATCGCGAGATGGCGGCCCAGGTGCTGGAGCAGAGCGCGACCGACATGATCGATGAAGACGCCTGCCGCCGCCCGCTGCCCGGCCTGTTCTGCGCCGCCGGCAACAGCAGCCGCGGCGGCAATTTTGCCAGCATCGGCAACTGGTCTGCCGCGCTCGTCACCACCCAGGTTGTGCCATGAAAACCCTGTTGATTCCCCTGCTGGCCCTGATGCTGGGCGCGGCGCAGCCGGTGCCGGACCCGACGCCGCCAGAACCGCCCATCCCGCCACCGGCTGCCGTTGATCCGGCGCTGGAAGGCAGCCGCATCGTGCGCGGCAACAAGGTCGCGCCCGGCACGGCACCCTGGCAGGTGCAGATCTTCACCACGGTCCCCATCCCGCCCGAGACGCTGGAGGAGGACCGGCGCAAGCCGCCCACCGACACGTCCAAGCTGTTCCTCGACAAGCTGCCCGAATGGGAACGCGACCATCTGTGTGGCGGCGCCCTGATCGGCGATGGCTGGGTGCTCACCGCGGCGCATTGCTTCGTGCGCGGCGATGAATCGATCGCCGGCCCTGATCAGCGCCGGGCCCGGCTGGGCAGCAACCAGCTGACCCGCGCCACCGAGATGGCGGTGGACCGGGTGGTGGTGCACGCCGATTACCGCAACAGCGGCAACAAGCGGCATGACATCGCGCTGATCCACCTGGTGCCGGATGCGGCCACCAACCGCCAGTTGCTGGCCCGCGCAAGGCCGGTGGCGATCGCCACCCCCGCCACCCGGGCCTTCGTGCCGCGCGAGATGCTGCGCGTCACCGGCTGGGGCATCACCGGCGAGCGCCGGTCAGGCGCCACCCGCTCCATCGATGGCAAGCTGCTGCGCGGCTCGCCCGATCTGCTGGAAGCCGAACTGAACGTCGCCCCGCTGGCGCGGTGCCGGGCCATCGATTCCTACAAGCCGATCGTGTGGGATGGCGTGATCTGCGCCGTCGGGGACGACACCGATCAGGACACCTGCCAGGGCGACAGCGGTGGCCCCATGCTGATGACCGGCGCCGAAGGCGACGTGCTGGTCGGCGTGGTCAGCACCGGCAAGGGCTGTGGCCTCAAGGGCGTCCCCGGCCTCTACACCCGCGTGGCCAGCTATGCCGACTGGATCAGGGCGGTCACCGCCGCCATGCCCCCGCCCGACCGGATGCGTTGCCGCCTGCAGGGCCGGGGCGCGCGCGCCAGGCTGGAATGCCTGGCCTGATCAGGATGGCACGGCCAGCTTTCGGTCGGCATAGCTGGACCGCCACTCGGCCAGATCGGCCAGCATGATCGCGGCGGCCTCCTCCAGCGCCCGGGCGGCCAGCGTGGGGCGCAGATCATCGCGGCGCAACAGTTCGGCCACCCGCGCCAGCCGTTCCGCCGTGGCCTGCGACCGCCGCGCCACCCCGGCAAAATCCCCGGCGCCGCGCAGGCCGAACAAGGCACCACCCAGCGTCGGCAGCGCCGCGCTGAGCAGGCTGAGCTGCAGGCTGAACGGCTTGACCGCGCCATAGGCGACGATCAGGCCGATCAGTGTGCCAACCCCGATCATGCCGGTGAGCACCAGCAACGCCTGGCCGCCGCTGTGCAGCTTGTGATCCAGCCGGTGCATGCGCTGGTGGACGACGTGATGATAGGCGATCTGCCCATCCAGTTCATGGGCAACGATGTGACGCGCCAGCCGGGTGAAGCCGGCCTGATCGGGCGGCGCCACCGGGTGGGGCAGGCCCTGCCAGATCGCCAGCGCATACCAGTCGGTCCAGCGACGCGGCCCGATCAGATCGCGGCCCGGCGGGCTGGCGGCGCCCAGCATCCTGAGGCTGCGCTGCAACCGCAGGGTTTCGGCGAGATAGCGATAGTCCAGCCAGCGTCGGTGCCATTCGCGGCGGTTGCCGATGCTGGTGTTGATCACCACGGCGCCCACCACCAGGAGCTCGGCGATCAACAGCGCGATCTTAGCACCGGGCAGCAGCGCGGCCAGCAGCGCGAACACCACCGCCACCGACGCGCCAAAGAAATTGAACACCAGCCCGCTGCGGAAGATATGGGCATAATGGGTGGCCAGGCCATCGGCCCAGGCAAAGGCCGCTTCCAGCCGGTCATGGCCATGGGCCGGCGCCCCGGCCTCGCTGCAGCCGGCGGCATGGCCGGCCCAGTCATCGCGGTTGGCCGCGAGATAGGGGGTGGCCTTCAGAAAGCCACGCCGCAATTTCTGCACGCCGGTGGCCGCCAACAGCAACGGCCACTCCGCCCGCCAGCGCTGCAATTGTTCGGTTTCGGCCAGAAATTCGTCCAGCTCGCTGGCTGGCAGCGGCGGTGTCAGCAGCACGGCCAGCGTACGCGCCAGCGCGGCATCGTCCAGCTCGCGGGTTGGCACCGTGTCCAGCCGCAGCCGATCGGGCGGCACCGCGTCCAGCCCGGCCCACAGCAGTTCGGGCGGGCTGCCATCGCTGGGCACATGCACCACCGGCACGCCGCGCCGCACCGCTTCGGCCACCACGGCCGCGGTGCCGCCCGGCCCGCGTTCGGGTTCACCATCCCACACTGCGATCAACAACTCGCAACCAGCCACCGTCACATCACCGGCCAGCACATAGGCCGCATCGCCGGTCACCGTGCCGGCCGGCGGCACCCAGACATGCTCGGCGCGGGCCACCAGGCTGGCCATGCGCGCCTGTTCGGCCGCCGCCATCGTGGTGGCATAATCGGCCTGATCAAACGGCAGCACGGCCGCCAGGCGATAGCCCTGGGCCAATGCGGCTTCGGCGGCAATCTGATCGGCCCCGGCGGCCAGGCCCGACACCATGGTCAGGCGCGGCGGTGCATCGGCGAAATGGCCGCGCTGTTGTTCGGCGATGCGCGCCACGTCGGCCTGCACGCGGGCGAGCACGCCGCCGATGGCCGCGGTCAGCGCCGGCTCCACCGCCGGGTCCAGCCGGCGGTGGCCGGTGATGCCAACGGTCAACGCCAGCAGCGGGCGGGGCGGGTGCGCCTCCACGCCGGCCATGGTCAGGCGCGACCGGGCCGCAGCCGGCGCTGGCGTGCACCGATCAAGCCAAAGCCGGTGATCAGCATCAGCCAACTGCCCGGTTCGGGAACACCGGGTGCCGCCATGCCGTCCACCAGCGGCAACCAGTCATAATTGGCATCGACCGGCGGCACATCCAGCACGGGCAGCGGCGCGCCTTGTTCGACCACACGGGCAAAGCCGCCCGACAATGGGCCAAAGCGTCGGCCGATCAACGGTTGATCGCCCAGGCTGGCCGCAGTGGAAAAGGCCGAAAAGGCCGAGAAATCGTCGCCGGCCGCCATTTCGACCGAGCTGCCATCGTTGCGCGGATCGCCAAAGGCCACCTGCACGCCTTCACAGCCCAATCCCGTCAGGCACAATCCGCCGGTTCCAGTCACAAAGGTCTGGTTGGTGTAACGCAGCGTGTGCGTCGCGCCCGGGGCGATTGGCAGCAGATCAAGGTTCAGCGGCGTGCTGCTCCAGTCAAAGGCGGTGCGGCCCTGATCCTGATAATCGGTGAAATTGTTGAATTGGCGGTTGTCCGATGTGCGGATGCTGGTGCGCGACGGGCCGGCCGAGGTGAGACTGCCCCGCGCCCAGTAGAGCTGGGCCAGCGCCGGCGTGTCGAACTGCACGGTGCCGGTGCCAAATTGTTCGACCCGGAAACCGAACTCCACCGAATGGAAGGGATTGTTGCCCTGGAACGCGATGTGCCCCGGCGTGATCAGCGAATCAAAGCGCAGGAAGGCGGTCTGGCTGCCCATGTTGGTCAGCTTGATGTCGAGAATGGTTTCCATCGAAGCAGCGCCAGTGCCGAGCGCATAGAGATTGTGCAGGAAAAAGAAGCTGCCGTTCGGTCCCAGGGTGGTGGTGAGATCGATGTTGAGCACGGCCGGCGTGCCGGGCACGGTGAGCTGTTGCGACAGCGGCGGCTGATCGGCGGTGCGGGTGATCTGGCTGCTCGATCCGTCGGGCTTCACGAAGCTGATCAGCGTCGACATGCTGAGTTCCTCGACGACGCCATTGGCCGGCGCCGCGACCACGGGGGCGGCTGCCAGCATCAGGGCCAGAGCAGCGCCGCGCGAAAACAAATTCATCAATAGTCCCCCAGCACGCCGGCAACTCTCTGACGGCCGCGTTTCTGCCTAGTCTCCGGGGTGGTGATGCGCAACCCTGACGCCTGGCCGCATCAGGCCGGGCGGATCCGGCGGCGGCGTTGCATCGCGCCGGCGAGGCCAAAGCCAGCCAGCATCATCGCCCAACTGCTCGGTTCGGGCACGGCGGAGGTGGCGCTGTCCACCGCCGGCAGCCAGGTGTAATCGGGCGGCGGCAGCGGTTCGGGCAGGGCCGGCGGCAGGGGCGCACCCTGTTCCACCACCTGGGCAATGAAGCCTTCATAGCTGCCAAAGCGGCGGCCAATCAGCGGCTGCTGGTTCGACGGCTCAGAAAAGGCGGACAGGCTGCTGAAATCGCCGGCACGCAGCTCAACCGAACTGCCATCGTTGCGCGGGTCGCCAAAGGCCACCTGCACGCCTTCGCAGCCCAACAGCGTCACGCACACGCCGCCGGCGCTGGCATAGGTGGTGCTGGTGTAGTGCAGGATGTGGGTTTGCCCCGGAAAGATCGGATTGAGATTGAGGTTGAGCGGCGTCGCGCCCCAGTCATAGGCGATGCGGTTGGCCGCGCTATAGCTGCTGAAGCCGTTGAAGGCGATGCCGTTGGAGGTTTCGACCACATCGGGCTGGTTGCTGTCGGTATCGACATAGCCGCGCGCCCAATAGAGCTGGCTGCTGTTGCCGCCGACGATCTGATCGACCGAGAAGTTGAACAGTGCCAGGTTGCTCGACAGCGCGCCCTGCAGGGCAATATGGCCCGGCGTGATCATTGAATCAAAGCGCAGGAACTGGGTGAAAGCGCTGTTGTTGGTGATGGTGAAGCTGAGCACCGTGGTCATGGTGGCGGTGCCGCCGCCCATCGCGGTCAGATTGTGCAGGAAGAAGAAGCCGCCGCCCGGCGTCGTGTAGCTGTTGAGGCCGACATCCAGCCGGGGCAGACCGCCGGGCCCTTCAAAGCGCCAGTCCGTCTGGTCAAGCGTGAAGAAATTGGTGCTGTTGCCGTTGAATTCATCCCGCCAGGAGCCATTGGTGAACATCACCGGGGACCCGATGGTCAATTGCGCTGCGGCCGGCGCCGCAACAGCCAGCAATACGGCCGACAGCAGAGGACGAATTGGCAGCTTCATTGCAGGCACCCCGATCTTTTGCTGCCAAACCCGAAGTTTTGCAGCGATTTTCAACAATTTCATGGTTAATCAGCCAAGGTTGACTTGGCAAGCGTCCTCAGCGGTGGCGCAGCTGCCGGCATTGTTCACCGGCGTCGGCCAGCACCGCACTGGCACTGCCCAGCCGCTGGTGCAGCGCCAGGCCCGCCTGGCAGGCGGCATCGGCATCGCCGGTTTGCCCGCCCGCTGCCAGCACCCGCGCCCGCAGCAGCAGCAGTTCGGCCTGGTCGGGGTCATCCGGCCCATATTCGGCGTCATAGATGCGCTTGGCCCGGGCGATGTGCGCCAGCGCCGGGACAAGGCGGCCGCGGCGGCTTTCGGCTTCGGCCATGTAGAATTCGGCATCGCCCACTGCCGCGTTGCCGGGCCCGAACAGCCGGGCATAGATGGCTTGCGCCTGCGCCAGGCTGGCCAGCGCGGCCTCTGGTGCCCCCGACGCGATCTGCACCCGGCCCTGCAGGATCAGATTGTCGGCCAGCAGCGGGTGATCCCCTTCCAGCACCCGGGTATAGATGCGGTTGGCCGCCGCGATGCGGGGCAGCGCGAGGGCGATGTTGCCGGCTTCGAACGCGGCATAGGCGCGGTTGCGCATTGCCGTTGCGGTTTGGCGATGGTTTGAGCCCAGCTGCCGTTGGAGCAGGGCTTCGGCGGCGGCATAGTCGCGATCGGCGCCCGCAACGTCGCGCAATTTCATGCGGGATCGGGCGGTGGCCATGTGGCGCCGCGCCAAGGGTTCCCAAAGTTGCCCGCCCTGCGGCCGGATCGCGTCGATGCTGGCAGAAAGCGCCTGCACGGCCCCGCGATAATCGCCCCGCGCATGGAGCAGCAGTCCCTTTTGTTCCAGCACATCGGCGGCAAGGATGCGGCCCGTCGCCGTGTCTGGATCAAAGGCGGCTTCGGCCGCGGCGATATGGCGGGCGGACTGGTCAACCGCATTGGCGCGGGTCGTGGCATAGGCCAGTTTCAGCAGGATGCGGGCGCGGTCCTCACCGCGCGCCGGCAAGCGGGCCAGCGCCTGTTCCAAATCCGCCATTCCTTCCTGGCGCAGCCCCAGGTTGAGATAGATTTCCCCAGTGGTGGCCAGCAACCGGGCGCTGACCAGTGGTTCCTGCGGCAATTCGCTGGCGGCGCGTTTGCTGGCGCGTTCCAGGATGGTGAGTGCGGTGATGGAGCGCGGGTTTTCGGTGGCCGGGTTGGCGATCTCGAAGGTGCCGATCAGGAAATCCAGGCTGCGCGTCGCCACCAGTTGCTGGCGCACCGCCTCGGCCCGCTGGATATTGGCATAGATGGCCAGCCCAATGGTGACCAGCGCGATGGCCAGCGAGCCGCCGGTGATGGCCAGCAATTGCCGCTGCCGCCGCGCGGCGTCCCGCTGGGCCAGCTGGTCCAGCTTCAGCCCGGTGATGCCGGCGATCAGCTTCAACAGCGCGAGGCGCTTGCCATCCTTGCCGTCGCGCAGATCGGCGGCAATCGGTTCGGCCGGCACATCGGACAGGCTGCCATCATCGGCCAGCTTGAAGCGCAGCGCCGGCGGGAAACACTCCCGCTCATCGCCGGCATAAGGTTCGCCGTCGATGATCAGCGGCAGCACCCGCGCCTCGCCATGGGCGCGCTTGAAGGCCAAAATCTCCTCGTTCACCCACATGGAACGGGCGGACCGCGGGCTGCACAGCACGATCTGGAAGCGGGCGGCGGCCAGCGCGCCGCGCAGTTCCTGGCCCAGGTCGGCGCTGGCCGGCAGTTCGTCCCGGTCACGGAACACGGGCGGCAGCCGTGCCGGCACCGGCCCGAACGGCGAGTCCATGCCCACCAGCCCCTTGGGCAGGCGATAGGTTTCCAGCGCGCGGTGCAGCCAGCGCGCCACCGCCGTGTCGGCATGGCTGTAACTGATGAAGGCGCTGTAGCGTTGGGTCATGCCGGTCAGACCGGATTGTCTTTCACATGTTTTTCCAGATCGTCGAAAAACCGTTCCAGATTGTGCAGCACCATCAGCTTGAACTCATAATTCACGTCCGGGCTGGTGCTCTCGATGATCGGGCTCTCGTCCACCTTTTCGGCATAGGCGCGCGCCACGGTCTGCACATAGTCCGGCGTCAGCTTGATCTCACCCATCTTGTCGAGGATGCGCAGCTGCACGATCATGATCTGGCGCACCAGCATCTCCAGCGCCGTGATGCGCGACACGGTGGCCACCGCATCCAGCTCGATATCGGGTTCCTCGCTCATGCCCGGCAACATGCCCGATGCCACGGCACAGCGCAAAGCCTGTTGCAGGCCGGCGCCGTCTGCGCCAAGTGGGCGGCCATGGCCCGCCAGCTCGACGCCCGCATCGAACGTTTTCCCGTGCAGGGCAGCTTCACCATTTCGCGCGGCGCCAAGACCCATGTCGATGTGGTCGTTGCCGAAGTCCGCGACGGTGACACCGTGGGCCGCGGCGAGGGCACCGCCATCTATTACAAGGGGGACAGTGCCGAAGCCGCGCTGGCCGCCATGTCGGGCGTGGCCGATGCGATTGCCGCCGGCGCGGCCCGCGCCGATCTGTTGCACCTGCTGCCGGCCGGCGCCGCCCGCAACGCGGTGGATTGCGCGCTGTGGGATCTGGAGGCGAAGCAGGCCGGCCGCCGGGTGTGGCAGATGCTGGGCCTGCCGCTGCCCCAGCCCATGCTGACCGCCTATACCATCAGCCTGGGCGATATTGACGCCATGGCCGCCGCCGCCCACGCCGCCCGTGGGCGGGAGCTGTTGAAGATCAAGCTGGGCAGCGCGGATGGCCCCGATGGTGACATTGCGCGCCTGGCCGCCGTGCGCCGCGCCGCACCCGATGCCCGCCTGATCGTCGATGCCAACGAGGCCTGGGGCGGCACCGATATCGAACGCACGCTGGCGCGGCTGGCGCCGATGGCGGTGGAACTGGTCGAACAGCCGGTGCCGGCCGGCCGCGACGCCGAACTGGATGGCCTGCGGGCGGCCGTGCCGCTGTGTGCCGATGAAAGCTGCCATGACCGCTCCAGCCTTGACCAGGTGGTTGGCCGCTACCGCTTCATCAACATCAAGCTGGACAAGGCCGGCGGCCTGACCGAGGCGCTGGCGCTGCGCCACGCCGCCGCCATGCGCGGGCTGGGCGTGATGACCGGGTGCATGCTGTGCACCAGCCTTGCCATCGCGCCGGCCTTCCTGGTGGCGATGCAGGGCAGCTTTGCCGACCTCGATGGCCCGCTGCTGATCGTGGACCGGCCGCACGGTCTGCGCTTTGCCGGCAGCGACGTGTTTCCGCCCGATCCGGCGCTGTGGGGCTGATGGTGGCCATTCCCCGCCGGCCGGTCTATCGTGGCCGGCGATGATCCGCCTCGAAGCCTTGCCCAACCGCCGCGCGATCATCGATCGCCGCCAGCTGGCCGCCGATCTGGCCGCCGGCATGGCCCGGCGCGACAGCCTGCCGGAAAAGCGGCAGTTGCTGGCCGACACGCTGCGCGGCGCGTTGGTGGCCGGCCGTGCCGAAATCGCCCAGCGGCTGGAAACCCAGCCGGGCCGCGGGCTGGAACTGGCCGCCGCCCAGAGTTTCCTGGTTGATCAGCTGCTGCGTCTGGCCTGCGACACGGTGGTGGACATTTTCTATCCCCTGGCCAATCCCACCCAGTCCGAACGCCTCGCGCTGGTGGCGGTGGGCGGTTATGGCCGCGGCCAGATGGCGCCGTTTTCCGACGTCGACATCGTCTTCCTCACCCCCTGGAAACAGACGCCCTGGGGTGAGCAGGTCATCGAAACCTTGCTCTATCTGCTGTGGGATCTGGGCCTGAAACTCGGCCACGCCACTCGCAGCCTCGACGACATGGTGCGCATGTCGCGCGAGGACATGACGATCTGCACCGCCTTTCTGGAGGCGCGCTTCGTCTGGGGCGATCAGGCCCTCTATGACGAAGCGGCTGCCCGTTTCCGCCGCGAGGTGGTGCAGGGCACCGCCCGCGCCTTTGTCGCCGAAAAACTGGCCGAACGCGAAGCCCGTCACCAGCGCATGGGCGACAGCCGCTATGTCGTCGAACCCAATCTGAAGGAAGGCAAGGGCGGCCTGCGCGATCTGCACGCGCTGTTCTGGATCGGCAAATATCTGCACCAGGTCGATTCGGTGTCCGATCTGGTCGACAAGGGCCTGCTCACCGCCGACGAACTGCGCCAGTTCCGCCGCGCCGAAAGCTTCCTGTGGTCGGTGCGCATCATGCTGCACCACATCGCCGGCCGAGCGGAAGAACGGCTGACCTTTGATGTGCAGCGCGAACTGGCGGTGCGCCTGCGCTATGCCAACCGCGAGAACATGAGCGCGGTCGAGCGGTTCATGCGCCATTATTTCCTGATGGCCAAATCGGTGGGCGACCTGACCGGCCTGTTCCTCGCCCATCTTGATGAATCGACCGCCCGGCTGTCGTGGCTGCCCACGCTCACCCGCCGCCCGACACGGCTGAAGGGCTTCACGCTGCGGCGCGGCCAGATTGGCGTGCCGTCCGACGATTTCTTCAAGGCCGATCCGGTGCGCCTGATCGAGATGTTCGCCCTGGCCGACAGCGAGGGGCTGACCATCCACCCGCTGGCCATGCGCGCGGCCGCCCGTGATGCCGGCCTGATCGACGATCGCATCCGCCGCGACAAGACCGCCAATGCGCTGTTCCTGTCGGTCCTCACCTCCCCGCGCGATCCCGAAACCGTGCTGCGCTGGATGAACGAGGCCGGGGTGTTCGGCCGCTTCGTGCCCGATTTCGGCCGGGTCGTGGCGCAGATGCAATATGACATGTACCACCATTACACGGTGGACGAGCACACGATCCGCGCCATCGGGCTGGTCGCCAAGATCGAACGCGGCGAGCTGAAGGGGGAGCACAGCCTGTCATCGGCGATCATCCACCAGCTGATCGACCGGCGGGTGCTGCATGTCGCCGTGCTGCTGCACGATATCGCCAAGGGGCGCGGCGGTGATCACAGCCTGCTGGGGGCAGAGGTGGCGCGCCGGCTGTGCCCGCGCTTTGGCCTGTCGCCGGCCGAAACCGAAACCGTGGCCTGGCTGGTGGAATATCATCTGTTGATGAGCCGCACCGCCTTCAAGCGCGACCTCGCCGATTTCAAGACCATCCTCGATTTCGCCGCTGCCGTCGCCAGCCCGGAACGGCTGCGCCTGCTGCTGCTGCTCACCGTGGTGGATATCCGCGCCGTCGGCCCCGGCGTGTGGAACGGCTGGAAGGCCCAGCTGCTGCGCGAACTTTATGAGGCCGCCGAAGAGGTGCTGCGCCTGGGCCACAAGCAGACCGGCCGGGCCGAGCGCATCGCCGCCAAGCAGGCCGCGCTGCAGGCGGCGCTGGCCTGGCCGGCGGAGCGCTTTGCCGCCTATGCCCGCCGCTTTGCCGACAGTTACTGGGTGGCCGAAGCCCATGATGTGCTGGTGGCCAATGCCGCGCTGGCTGCCAGTGCCGGCGATGCGCCGCTGGCGATCAGCTGCACGCCCGACACCGCCAGCGGTACCACGCTGGTCGCCATCTATGCCACTGACCACCCCGGCCTGTTCTATCGCATCGCCGGCGCCATCAGCCTGGCGGGCGGCAATATCTTCGATGCCCGCATCCACACCACCCGCGACGGCATGGCGATCGACAATTTCGTCGTGCTCGATCCGCTGGGCCGGCCCTTTGCCGAACCGGCGCAGCTGGCCCGACTGAAACGCAACATCGAGGATGTCCTGAAGGGTCGCATCCGCCTGGCCGACAAGCTGGCCACCCGCCCGCTCGCCCGCCGCCGCGCCGAACTGTTCCGGGTGGAGCCGCGCGTGCTGATCGACAACAAGGCCAGCAACC
>CAZAWH010000020.1:0-30656 GCA_964488775.1 uncultured Sandarakinorhabdus sp.
CGCTGGTGGTGGATGGCGTGATGTACACCACCACCCCCTATGGCCGGGTGGTGGCGCTGGAACCCGAAACCGGGCGCGAATTGTGGGTGGCGATGATCCCCGGCCCCGGCCAGCCCAGCTTGCGCGGCGTCGAATATTGGCCGGGCTATGGCGACACGCCGGCGCGGCTGTTTTTCGGCACGCGCGATGGCCGCCTGCTGGCGCTGGACGCCGCCACCGGCAAGCCATCGGCCGGCTTTGGCGCGGACGGCGTCGTAAATCTGAAAACGCCGGAAATATTGAACGGGCTGGAGGCGCGCCAATATGGCATGACCTCGCCGCCGATCGTCTGGAACAATCTGGTCATCACCGGGGCGGCGGTGCAGGAATTTCCGCCGCGCGGGGCAGCCGGCGATGTGCGCGCCTGGGATGCCCGCACCGGCAAGCTGGTGTGGACATTCCACAGCGTGCCGCGCGGCGGTGAGCCTTTTCACGACAGCTGGGGCCCCGGCGGGGCCGAGGCGCGGTCGGGCGCCAACGTCTGGGGGTTCCTGACCGTCGATGCGGCGCGCGGCATTGTCTACATGCCATTTGCCGCGCCCAGCTTTGACCGGTTCGGCGGCGACCGCCCGGGGGACAATCTCTATTCCTCCACCCTGGTGGCTGCGGACGCCGCCACCGGCAAGCGGCTGTGGCATTTCCAGGTCGTGCGCCACGATATCTGGGACAATGATCTGCAGGCACCGCCGGTGCTGTTTGATGTCGAAAAGGGCAAGCGCCGCATTCCGGCAGTGGCGATCATTTCGAAGAATGGCCTGGTCTTCGTGCTTGACCGGGTGACCGGCAAGCCGATCTTCCCGGTGAAGGATCAGCGGTTTCCGGCCAGCAAGGTGCCGGGCGAGGTGACATCGCCGACCCAGCCGATCCCGCAAGTGACGCCGCCCTTGTCACGCACCCGCTTCAGCCCTGCCGATGTGGCGGATGTGACGCCGGAACTTAAGCAGGGGTGCACCGACTGGATCGCGAAGAACCGGATGGTGGCCGGCGGCCTCTATGTGCCGGTGGGTTTCAACGAGGTGACGATTTCCTTCCCCGGCCTGCAGGGCGGCGGCAACTGGGGCGGGTTCACCTATGCCGCCGACCGGCGCTATCTGATCGTCAACACGTCGGATCTGGGCCAGGTGACGGCGCTGGTGCCATCCAAGGGCCCGCTGCCGGTGGAGCGTGGCCCGGTGAGCGGGCGGTTCCAGTTGCCGGGCACGAAATTGATGTGCCAGCAGCCGCCGTGGGGCAAATTGTCTGCCATCGACACCCGCACCGGCAAGCTGGCGTGGACGGTGCCGCTGGGCGTGACCGACGAGCTGCCGGAGGGCAAGCGCTTGACCGGGCGGCCCAACATCGGCGGGCCGATCAGCACGGCCAGCGGCGTCACCTTCATCGGCGCCAGCGATGATGGCCGCTTCCGCGCCTTTGACAGCGCCAGCGGCAGGCTGTTGTGGGAATATCGCCTGCCGGCCGCTGCGCACGCCACGCCCGCCACCTATCGCGGCAAGGATGGCCGGCAATATGTGGTGGTGACGGCAACGGGCGGCAGCTTCCTTGACAGCCCGCTGACCAGCGATGTGGTGATGGCCTTTGCGCTGCCGAAGTGATCAGGGTGCGAGATTGGTGCCCAGATAGGCGGCGATCACCTCATATTCGGCGTCGCTGATCTCGGCACCGCGGCCGATCATCTGATCGATCGACTGTTCCCAGGCCGCGCGGTCGCGGCGTTGGCCGGCGATGATCGCCAGCGTGTGGCAGGTGCCGCATTTGGCGCCAACCAGGTCGCGGCCGGGGGCGGGCGGCAGCGGCGACAGGTCGGGCGTGGTTTGCTGGGCGGCGGCCACGCTGATCGCGGCGGCGCACAGCAGCGGCAGGGCGAGCAGCAGGCGGGCGGTTGCCATTCTAGTCACGCGGGCGGTTGGCAGCATTGGCGCGCCGGGCTTCGGGTGTGGGGGCCAGCGCCTTGACCAGGCTGGCGCGCGGCCAGTCGATCGGGCGCGATTCCAGGTCCAGCCACATCAGGCGCGGCTTGGCCGGATCGAAGCGGGGCCAATCGGCCGCGGGGGCTTCGCCGCGGGCAAAGCGCACCAGCATGTCGGACATGCGTTCCGCCAGCGCCCGGTCTTCAGCCATCCAATTGCGGGTGGTGCGGAACAGGTTCAGACTGTCCAGCGTCTGGAACCAGTAGGGCACGTCGCCAGTGTGGTAGGCACCGGCGGTGGCGGCATCATGATCGGCAAATGTGATGCCGGGGGCATAGGGCTGGCGGCGGGCAAACAGCCAGACATAGGCCGGGCTGCCGGCCCTGGCCTGGGCGTCGGCCCAGCCCATCACCTGTTGGCCGATGCTCATGTCGCGTTGCAGGTCGTTGAGGGCGCGCGGCAGATCGGCCTCGCTGGCCGGGGCATAGCTGGCCAGCACGGCATCGGCCTGCGCGCCAAAGCGGGCGCGCACGGCGGCGGTGAAGTCGGCCGTGGTCCTGACCGGGCCCAGGCTGGCAAAGGCTTCATCGCGGGTGAAGCCGATCAGCACCGGCACCTTGCTCTGCGCGCCGGCGGCATAGGTGGCGGCGGCATCGCCGGTCAGCACATGGCCATCGGCGACGATGGGATCGCGCGGCACGCCGGCCGCGCCGGCCAGCACCCGGTCACCGGGCAGATCGCGCAGGGCCTCGATGCTGTCGGCGCCCAGCGCCTTCTGCAGCGCCAGGCCCTGGGCCTCGGCCTCGGCCAGCGGCACGGCGCCGCGCGGGCGCATCGGTGAGCCGCTCATGCCCACCACGCGGTGGAACAGGCCCTTGGCCAGCGGCGACATCTGCAGCGTGCCGACCGACATGGAGCCGGCGGATTGGCCGGTGATGGTGACATTGCCGGGATTGCCGCCCAGCGCGCGGATGTTGCGCTGCACCCACTGCAGGCCGGCAATCTGGTCCATCAGGCCATAATTGCCGCTGTGGCCGCCGCCTTCGCGGCTGAGCTCAGGGTGGGCGAGGAAGCCCAGCGGGCCGACGCGATAGGCGATGTTGACCTGGATGACGCCCTTCCTGGCCAGTTGGGCGCCGGAATAATTGGCCATCGAGGTGGAGCCGACATTGAAGGCCCCGCCATAGATCCACACCACCACCGGCCAGCCGCCGGGGGGCGGGGCACCGGGCGGCGCCCAGATGTTGAGATAGAGACAGTCTTCGGAAACGGCCTCGTTGCCGAAATAATGATTCATGGTGCGGCCACGGCCGGGCTGCAGGCACATGGGTGCCGGGCGGGTGGCGTCGCGCACGCCGGCCCAGCCGGTGACCGGCTGTGGCGGCTTCCAGCGCAGTTCGCGCACCGGCGGCGCGGCGAACGGCACGCCCAGAAAGGCCCGCACGCCGCCATCGAGGGTGGCACCGGCGATCATGCCGCCATCAACCGTGGCCTGCTGGGCGGCGACCGGGGCGGCCGTGAGCAGCAGGGCGATGGCGAGCGCTGCGGATCTGATCATTTGGCCCCTCCCAGGCGTGCGTGGAAGAAATCGAAGGTGGCGTTCACCGCCTGCATGGTCGCGGCATGGGTGGTGGCGGCATCGGGGCCGATGAAGCTGTGGTCGACGCCCGGGATGTAGATCGCGCTGACGGGCACGCCGTTGGCCTTCAGGCCGGCTTCGGCCAGGCGGGACTGGTCAACCGGCACGGTGCGATCGTTGATGCCGTGGATGAGCAGGAAGGGCGGGTCCTGCCGGCTGAAATAATGCGCCGGGCTGGCGCTGGCGACCCGTTCGGCCGGGCAGGTGGCCGGCGTGCAGCGCAGCAGCTGGTTTTCGGCGGCCGGCGCCCCCGGTTGGGCCTGGCGGGCGAGGATCGGGGCGAAATCGAACACGCCATACCAGATGGCAGCGGCCTGCACGCATGTGTCACCCGCCGGGGCGGCGGGCTGGCCCGGACGCGCCGCCGGATCGAGGCTGGCATCGCGGCAGCTGGTGGCGGCCAGCGCCGCCAGATGGCCGCCGGCCGAACCGCCCCAGATGCCGATGCGGGCCGGATCAATGCCATAGCGGCCGGCATTGGCCTTGAGGAAGCGGATGGCGGCGCGCACATCCTGCAATTGGGCCGGGTGCGGCGCTTCACCGGCAAGGCGATATTCAAGGCTTGCCACCACAAAGCCTTCGCCGGCCAACCGCGCGAGGGCGGCGGGGAAATCGGCGATGGCGCCGGCCTGGCGGGTGTGCCCGCCCACCCAGCCGCCGCCGTGGATATAGATGACCAGCGGCCGCAGGCCGGCACCTTGCTGGTGATAGAGATCCAGCCGCAAGGGGCGGAAGCCATTGACGGTGGAAAAGATCACATCGGCCTGGGCGGTGATGCCGCCGGGAAAGGCGAGGGCGCGATCGGGCATGGGATCGCCTAGGGCCGGGCCGGCGCTGGCGGTGGGCAGGTCTCGCGGCTGGGTGGGGCGTTGCGCGCTGGCGGGCAGGGCCGTCGCCAGCGCCATCAGGGCCAGCATGCCGGCCAAAGTGTGCAGTTTCCGGGTCATCGTCGCTGCCTCCCCAGCAGGTCGATTGTTATATTAACCAGTTCGTCCATAGCTTGGCGACAGCGTCTCGACAAGATGGAATGGCTGTTGGGATTGGCGGGCGCGCCCGGTCAGGCGGGATGGCGGACGGAAGCAAGGATGGTCGCGACAATCGCTGCGCGCCGGTGGGCGATCACCGCGTCATCGGCCATGTCGAGCCCGAAGATGGTGCGGATCGTGTAGCGGTTGGACACGACATAGAAACACAGGGACGAGATTTGCAGGTGGAGTTCCAGGGCGTCGATGCCGGGGCGGAACACGCCTTCGGCCGTGCCCTTGTCGATGATGGCCTGCATGGAGGCGACGACGCGGCTGTTGCGGTCGCGGATGCCTTCGACCCCGCCCAGATGCTGGGCCTGGTGGATATTCTCGTTCATCACCATGCGCACGAATTCCGGGTGGGCGAGGTGATAATCCAGCGTGTGTTCGACATGGGCGCGCAGCGCGTCGAGCGCCGGCATGTCCTCGAAATGGCGATCCGCCTCCGCCTCGCGGATGCCGGCGTAGTTTTGCTCCAGCACCGCGCGGTACAGCTCTTCCTTGCTGCCGAAGTAGTAATAGATCATCCGCTTGGAACTGCGGGTCTTCTCGGCGATTTCATCGATGCGCGCGCCGGCCAGGCCCTTGGCGGCGAATTCGGTGGCGGCAACGCGCAGGATATCGGCGCGGGTGGCATCGGCATCATGGCTGCGGCCAGGGCGGCCATCGGCTTCGGTCACGCAGGGGCCCTTCGTGCTGGGGGTTGGCCCCGATGGTTACAGGCATGGCCGCCGCCAGTGCAAGCATTGTTCCAACGCGGCCGCCCCCGCGCCGGCCCCGCGCGACCGCGGGCTCAGCCCTGGGCAAGGGGGCAGGTGCCCGGGGCCGGCGCCTCGGCCTTGGGCTTGGGCCACCACAGCGCGTTGACGATCAGCCAGCGCGTGCCAAAGCGGCCGAGGTGGAAATAATCGACGAACCACGGCGTTTCGACCCGCGCCACCGCGGCGGTGCCGGTGACATCAAGCACGCGGACGTTGCGGCACCAGGCCTCGCGCGGGGTTTTCAGGGCGCCATCGGCGGTGAGCTGGATCAGTTCATCGGCACTCATCCGGCGCAGCGGGAAGACTTCGCGGCTGCTGGGCCCGTCGCCCACCACGGCGCGCTTGGCCAGATCGGGATGCAGGGCGCGGGCCACACGCCTGGGATCGCCTTCCAGCTGGCCATCGACATAATCCTGCGCGACGGCGGCAATCGCGGCGACGACGGTGGGATCGGCCGTCTGCGCGCTGGCCGGCAAGGCGGCGATCAGGCTGAGGGCAAGGGCGTGGAGCGGGAAACGCGGCATGGATGATCCTTTTGCTGGCAAGGCTGCGTGTTGTTTGAACAATACAGCTGAACGCCGGGTGAAGGCCGCGTGGGGCGATGGGGCTTTATGCCCGGCCGCTCTGGCGTTATTGCAATTGCAATTGCAAAGGCGACGGCCATTGTCACGGCGCGCCCCATACCGTTCAGCCCGAGGCTCTTGCTGCATGATCATGCGCTTTTTCCGGGTGGCGGCCCTGGCCCTTGTTGCCACAGGTGCCGCCGCCCGACCCGCCGACCCTTCGCCGGTGCGGCTCGCCACTTATGCCTATCCGGCCTTTGACCGGCGCCTTGCGCTGGCGCCGCTGGCCCGGCTGGTGGAGCAGGCCAGCGGCCGCCCGGTGCAGGTGACGCTGTTCCCCACGCCCGATGCGCTGGCGGCGGCGGTGCGCGCAGGGGCGGTGGATCTGGCGGTGACCAATCTGGCGGCCTATGCCCAGGTGGCGCGCTTGCCGGGTGCCGATGCCATTGCCGTGCTGGCACCGCCGCCGGCCACGCTGGACCGGTATCGCGGGGTGCTGCTGGCCCGGCGCGAAGGCGGGCCAGGCACGCTGGCGCAATTGCCGGGTTTGGCGCCGCGCCTGCGCCTGGTTGAAGTGTTGCCGGGTTCGACATCGGGCGCGCTGGTTCAGGCCGACGCGCTGCGCCGCGTTGGCCTGTCGCGCGGCGGGTTTCTGCAGGCCAGCCATGCCGGCACCCACGAGGCGGCGCTGGCCCAGTTGACCGTCGGGCAGGCTGATGTGGCCGCTCTGGCCGAAGCGCCATGGTTGGCCTTGCAGGCGCAGGCCCCGGCCGATGCGGCGCGGTTGACGTTGTTGTGGCGATCAGACCCGCTGCCCCCCGGCCCCTTGCTGTGCATGAACGGGCCGGAGCTGCGTTGCCGCCGGCTGGCCGCGGCCCTGTTGGCCAACAGCGCTGCCACCCGCCGCGCGGCGGAGGCCCTGGCGCGTGGTTGGGCTGAAACCGCTGGTGCCCGCCGCTTCATCCGGGTGCGGCCGGCGCGGTATCGCGCCTTCCTGCCGCCGGCCGTTTGACGCGGCGGCGGGCGGCGATCGGACGTTCTGCCCCCTATCCATGGCAGCCGCGCTGGGGGTAGATGCGGGTCGCGAAACGCTTGGGAAGGGCTGGCGGGCATGCATGGGGATGGGGGCGCCAGCCGGCGCGACGTGGCGGCGATGTTGCTGGCCGGTGCCGGGCTGGCGGGATTGGGGCGCGCTGGCCCGGCCTTTGCCCAGGCCGGGCCGGTGGAGCCGACCCGCCTGATCAGCGCGGGCGAAACCCTGCGCCCGGAAATCACCGGCAGCTTTGGGATCGTTGCCGCGGGCCGCCATTATGCCTGCGCGGCCGGCATCCGCATGCTGATGGCGGGCGGCAATGCCACCGATGCCGGCGTGGCGGCGGTGTTTGCGGCCGCGGTCACCGAGGTGTCGCACTTCGGCTTTGGCGGGGAGGCCCCGGCCATCATCCACGATGCCGCCACCGGCCGCAGCGTCGTCGTCAACGGCCAGGGCACCGCCCCGGGCCTCGCCCGGCCCGAGGTGTTTGCCGCCGCCGGCGTGATCCCCGGCAACGGGCCCAACGGCGGCACCATCCCGGCCGTGGTGGATGCCATGGCGCTGGCGCTGCAGTTCAACGGCAGCATGAACCTGGCCCAGGTGCTGCAGCCGGCGATCGAACTGGCCGATGGTTTTGTAATGTACAACTTCCTGGCCGAGGTGTTCGCCAGCCAGCAGCAGGCGACATCCCGGTGGGATTGGGCGCGCCGCACCTATTATCCCGATGGCCGGCCGCCGCAGACCGGGCAGATGTTCCGCCAGCCCAATCTGGCCCGCACGCTGCGCACCATTGCGGCGGCCGATGCCGCCACCCTGGCCCGCACCCGGGATCGGGCGGCTGCGATCCGCGCCGGCCGCGATGCCTTTTACAAGGGCGACATCGCGCGGCGCATGGCGGCGGCGGTGGAAGCCGATGGCGGCTTGCTGCGTTATGCCGATCTGGCCGGCTATGCCGGCAAGCTGGAGACCCCGGCCAGCGTTGAGGTGTTTGGGCACCAGGTGCTGAAGGGCGGGTTCTGGAGCCAGGGGCCGGCCTTGCTGCTGGCGCTGAACATTGCCGAAGCGGCGGGCATTGCCGCCATGCCGGCCGGGTCCGAAGCCTATCTCCACACGCTGGCCGAAAGCATCAAGCTGGCCTTTGATGATCGCAACATGTTCTTCGGCGATCCCTATTTTGCCGATGTGCCGGGCACGGGATTGCTGTCCAAGGCCTATGCCGCCGAACGGGCCCGGCTGATCGGGCCGATGGCCAGCCTGACCCATCGCTATGGCGATCCCTGGGCCTATGAGGGGCGGGCGCGCGCCACGCCGGCGTTTGTGCCGCACATGCTGGCACGACCGGCCGGGCCCAGTGCCGACACGACCGCGATCGAGGTGGTGGATGCGCATGGCAATCTGTTCAGTTGCACGCCCTCGTCGGGCTGGTTGCTGGGCGGGGCCTATGTCGCCGGGGACACCGGGGTGCCGATGAGCAACCGGCTGACCATCTTCGACCTGGATGCCACCAGCCCCAATGTGCTGGCACCGGGCAAGCGGCCGCGCACCACGCTCACCCCCACGCTGGTGCTGAAGGGGGGCAAGCCGTTTCTGGCCATCGGCACCCCCGGCGGCGACAATCAGGACCAGCAGATCATGAACGTGCTGCTGCGCGTGTTGATCCATGACCAGCCGTTGCAGGCCGCCATCGAGGAACCGCGCATCAATTCCAACCATTTCCACAACAGTTTTTCGATCAAGAAGGACGAGCCGGGCGTGCTGGAGATCGAGGATAGGGTGCCGGCGGCCACGCGCGCCGCCCTGGCCGCGCGCGGCCACCGGCTGGCGGTGCTGGGCCCTTATGGCGTGTCCACCGGCGTGGTGGCGGCCGGGGTGGTGCCGGGCAAGGGCACGCTGCGCGGCGGCGCCGATGTGCGGCGGGAGCGTTATGTGTTCGGCTGGTAGCGTTCAGGCCGCGCCTTGGGCCAGCATCAGGGCGCCGATGATGCCGCTGTTGTCCTTGAGGGCAGGCGGCAGGATGCGGTGGCGGCCGGTTGCCGGGAAATAGGCGTTGCCCATGGCGGCGGTGCGGCCGCGCACGCGATCGATCAGGCCGGGGGTGTTGATCACGCCGCCGCCCAGCACGATGATCTCCACCGCCGTGGCGGCGATCAGCGTGTGGCACAATTGGGCCAGATAGTCGGCGACAATGGCATGGCCGGGATGATCGGCCGGCAGGGCGGACAGCGGCTGGCCCCAGCGCGCGATGATGGCCGGGCCGCACACCAGCCCTTCGAGGCAATCGCCATGATGCGGGCAGATGCCGGGAAAATCCCCATCTCCAGCCGGCCGGCGCGGCAGCAGATGGCCGATTTCGGGGTGGGCGGCACCATGCACCAGCGCATCGCCCAGCACCAGCCCGCCGCCCACCCCGGTGCCGACCGTGACATAGGCGAGCGACGTGGCGCCTTGCCCGGACCCCAGGCGATGTTCGGCAAGCGCCGCGGCGTTCACATCGGTGTCAAACCCGGCCGGCACGCCGAGCGCGCGGCTGACATGGCCGGCGATGTCGCAATCGGCCCAGCCGGGCTTGGGCGTGTTGGTGATATGGCCCCAATTCGGGGCGGCGGGATCGAGCTGCACCGGGCCGAAGCTGGCAATGCCGATGGCGGCAATCGGCCCCCTGGCGGCAAACCAGGCGCTGGCTTCGGCCAGGGTTTCGGCCGGCTGGCAGGTGGGGATGACATGGCGGTCGGTGATGGCATCGGGCGCCGTGCCAACGGCCAGCACGAACTTGGTGCCGCCGGCTTCGATGCCGGCCAGAAGGGGAAGGGTGGTCATGCCGGTGGAGGCTGCCTCAGGCCGGCGCGATCGGCAAGGCGCGACGGGCCTTGTGGCGGGTCCGCTGGCCGATGGCAGGGTGGTGCCCGCCATCGGCCAGCGGTGACCGTCAGAAGTTCATGTTGGCGGCCAGATAATAGAAGGCGCCGTTGAAGCCGAACTGGCCGGCGTTGCGGGTGTAGGGGATCTGGCCGTTGGAATATTGCGCGGCCTCACCGGCAAAGCCGTTGCGGCGGGCATTCCATTTGTCGGGATAGGTGTTGAAGATGTTGTTGCCGCCCGCCGTCAGCGCGAAGCGTTCGGTGAAGCGATAGGTGACACTGAGATCGACCAGGGTCTTGGCACCGAAGGTCTGCACGCAGCGGTTGCTGGCATCGCATTCGACATTGGCGTCTGCCGCGCTGAGCCCGGCGCTGAACGCCTTGACCGAGCCGAAGTGGCTGGCGCGGCCGGTCAGGTTCAGCTTGCCCAGATCAAGGCTGGAGGAGAACAGGATCTTGGTGCGCGGCAGCGCCACCTCGATCAGTTCGATCGCCGTCAGGCCGATCAGCGGCGTGGCGCGCACCGTGGCGTTGGCCCCGGCGATCAGCGCCTCGGGCGTGGGCCGCTGGCGCCGCACGTCGGTGGCGGCGTGGGTGCCGGCCAGCGTCAGACTGAGCCGGTTGTCACCGCCCAGCGGCACCTTGTAGGTGGCAACCACATCGATGCCGCGCGTGCGCGTGTCGATCTGGTTGGTGAAGAAGCGGATTTCCCGCACGCCGGGGAACAGCGCCGCCACGGCCGGATAATTGGCGGTGATGATGCCATCGGTGATGGCAATCCGGTCCTTGATGGCGATGTTGAACGCATCGATGGTGACGGTCAGCCGATCGAAATTGCCGGTGATGCCGGCGGTGACACTGTCGGACACTTCGGCCTTGGGATCGCCGATGCCCAGCCGGGCCAGCCGCGGGTTGTCGCTGGAAATCTGCTGCGTCTGCAGGATCAGGCCGTTCTGCACCGTGGAGGTGTTCACCCGGTTGCCGATCTGGGCCAGCGAGGGCGCGCGGAAACCGCGGTTGTAGGACGCGCGCAGGCCGATGCTGTCGCTCAGCTTGTAGCGACCGGCGAACTTGCCCGACAGATTGCCGCCGAAATCGCTGTAGTTTTCATAGCGCACGGCCGCGGTGAGCAGCAGCCGGTCGGTCACATCGGCTTCGACATCGACAAAGGCGCCGATGTTGCTGCGGCTGAGGTCGTTTTCGTCTTCGGGGGCAAAGCCGGGGCGGCCGTTGGTGGCCGGTGTCTTGCCGCTGACGGTGAGCGGGCCGATGGCATAGGAGGCCGGATCGCCGCGGCTGACCACGAAATTGTCACGCCGCCATTGCACGCCAAAGGCGATGTTGAGCGATTCCATGCCGAGGGCGGCGCCGAAATTCTTCGAGCCGGTGAATTCCACCACCTGCTGGTTGAAGGCGGAGCGGCCGACATAGAAAGACGTCGGGCTGGCCGCGCCGAGCGAGGCGTTGACGGTGTTGCGGGCCCATTGATCGAGATGATTGTGGCCAAGGCCATAGCTCAGATCGAGGTCCCAGCCGTCGAATTCCCCGCGCAGGCCGGCGTTGACCGACCAGTCGATCGACCGGCCGGGCAGGATGGGGACATAGCCATCGGGAAAGATGCTGAGGTTGGAATTGGCGAAGGTGGCGGGTGCCCGGAAAAAGCCGAAGGCCTGGATATCCTTGCGCGAATAGCCGCCGAACATATAGGCGGTGATCGCATCGGACAGCGGCAGTTCGGAATTGACGAAGGCCTGATAGGTCTTGTTCTGGTTGGACCCATAGGTGCCGACCACGAACGGCCCCTGCGGATAGACGCCGCGATCGGCCCGGGGATTGACCGTTGTGTAGGGGAAATTGGCCGTGGGGCCGGTGAAATTGGCCGGGGCGGCGGGATAGAGCACGCCGTCATAGGGATCGGAGCGGTTGGTGGCATCGGCGCTGAAATATTCCAGCGTGTAGTTGATGAAACCGCCGTTGCTGCCGAGCTTGAAGCCCTGGTTCAGCATGGCGCGCACCGTGAAGCCATCGCCCGCCTGCTGGATGCCCGAGGTGATGTTGGCGTTCACGCCCTCGCTGGCATCGTTGAGGGTGAGGTTGATGATGCCGGCAATGGCATCGGAGCCATATTGCGCGGCAGCGCCATCGCGCAGCACTTCGATCCGCTTGATGGCGCCGGCGGGAATGGCATTGAGATCGGAGACGACCGTGCCAAGGCCGGGCGACACATTGAGGTTGAGCGCCGAGAACTGGTGGCGGCGCTTGCCGTTGACCAGCAGCAGCGTCTGGTCGGGCGCCATGCCGCGCAGCGAGGCGGGGTCGGCGAAGTTGGTGGCGCCGTTGATGCCGAACTTGGTGGAATTGAACGACGGCGAGGTGAACTGCACCTGCTGGCCCAGATCGATCTGGCCGGTGCTGCGCAGTTCGGCCGCCGAGATCACATCAACCGCAACCGGGCGGTCAACATCCGTGCGGGCCTTGCCGCGCGATCCGATGACGGTGATGACATCGTCGTTCCCGGCATCGTCGGTTTCGCTGGCCGCTGCCTGATTTGCCGGGGCAGGCTGGGCCGCGGCGATGGCCGGCGCGCACAGGGCGGACAATGATGCGCCGAGCATGGTGCGCGCGAATATGGTCGAATAGTTCATTGCTGGCTGATCTCCCCGGATTGTTGCTTGCAGGCCATTGGTGCGGCCGCTGAAATTGTTGACGCGACATGAACAGGGTTGCGGCCAATGTCTGGCCCGGGCCGATTGCGCAACGCGACATCTGGGCGCTCCCCCACTTGCAGGTGAGCTGCCACGGGTTGGCGGATCAGGCCGGCGCGCCGCGGGGGATCAGGTTTTGCGTGGTGGTGGCGGCGCGCAGCCCGGCGACGAGTTCGGCGAGTGCCGCGGCCGAGGCCGGGCTGGTGCCGCACAGGAAGATATCGACCGCGGCATAGCCATGTTCGGGCCAGGTGTGGATGGAGATGTGGGATTCGGCCAGCAGGGCGACCCCGGTGACGCCCTGTTGCGGGCCGAAATGATGGAGTTTGAGATCCAGCAGCGTGACCCCGGCCGCCGCCACGGCACGGCGCAGGGCGGTTTCCACCACGGCGGGATCGGCCAGGCCCTGGCAGCCCCACAGGTCGGCGATGAGATGCTGGCCCACCGGGTTCATGCGCGGGCCTCGGCCGGGTCGCGGCCCAGGGCGGCGAAGGCGGCGGCGGTGCCGCGGTCATGCGCCTCTTCAAACACCGGGATGCCGGACATGTCGCTGTGGGCCGGCAGGATCGGGCCGGCCAGGCGGGCAGCGGCCTTTCGGGCAGGGCCCCAGATGAAGCCGGGCGTGGGCCGCGCCATGGCATGGCCCCAGCGCCAGACGTCGATGCGGGTGATGGCGCCATCGAGATCGGGATTCATCGCCAGCAGGTCAGCGCGCACCATGGCCTGCCAATCGGCCAGGCTGCGTTGCTGCATCCGCTGGCGCGCGGCGGCGGGATCGCCTTCGGACAGGGGCAGATACCAGCTGAGCACCGTGGGGCCCGGGGCCGATCGCAACGACTGGTGGGTGGCAACGACATAGCCCAGCGAATTGCTGGTGGCCGAGACATTGTCCCAGGCCAGGGCAGCGCCGGGGCCGGCGGGCGGGCGGGACACGCTGGCATTGGCCACCACCCAGGGGGCATAGGAAAAGCCGGCGTCGCTGCCCTGCCAGCCTTGGACGATGCGGGCGGCGATGAAGCGCGGCACCGCCATGATCGCGGTCCTGGCCCGCACCTCCACCCGGCGGCGGCGGCGGGCATCGATGGCGGTGATGCGGACGCCGCCGCGATCAGGTTCAACCCGGCCGACCAGCATCGCCGGGTGGACATGATCGCGCAGCCGGGCCGCCATGCGGGCGGCGAGGTGGCCATTGCCGGCCGGCCAGGTGAGCACGGCATCGCCGGCAACATTGGCGGCCGCCCCGCGCCGGCCGGCGAAATAATGGATGCCGGCCCAGGCCGAAACATCGGCCGGTTCGCAGCCATATTCATCGCGGCAGGCATAGCGCAGATGCGCGGCCAGCAGCGGGCTGCGCCAGCCCTGTTCTGCCACCCAATCGGTGAAGCGCAGGCGATCGAGGGCGAGGATGGCCGGATCGCGCGAGGCAAGTTCGAGCGGGATGGCAAAGGCCGGGCGGCCATCGCGGCCGCTGCGCTGGCGCCAGCCATCCATGGCGGCGAAGAAGGCAGCGATATCGGCGCGATCCTGTGCCGTGGTGCCGATGCCGGGGATCAGCCCTTCCTGCCAGCGCCCGCGATAAAGCAGCCGCTGATCCGGATCGGCCACCACGGCATAATCGTCGAGCACCGGCTTGCCGCCCTGCCAGCCGGTGATCAGGCGCAGTTGTTCCAGCAGGCGGATGATGCCGCGGCTTTCGGGGTTGGGCACCGGCAGATAATGGGCGCCAAGCGGATGGGCGGAAATGGCATTGCGGCCGGCGCGGGCATTGCCGCCCGGCGCGTCTTCCAGTTCCAGCAACCGGAAATCGCGTCGGCCGGCATCAGCCAGCGCCCAGCCAGCGGACAGTCCGGCGATGCCGCCGCCAACGATGGCAATGCCGGTTTCGATCACATCATCTGCGGGGCCGGCGGCGATGGCCTGGCGCAGCAGATGGCCGCGCCGGCTGTCGGCCCCGCCCAGGCGGCCGGGAAGGGCCGGCTGGACACAGCCGGCGAGGGTGAGGGCGGCCGAACCGGCGGCAAACTGGCGGCGATCGATCATCCGGTCACCGCGCCCCATTCGGTTTCGAACACGCGCACCAGCGCCTGGTTGTCGAGCCGGTTCACCGGCACCGGCAGGCGCGCCATGTCGGCCGGAAAGCGGCCGGCCTGGGCTTCGGTGGCGGCATCCCAGAAGCGCAAGGCCGGGGGCAGCCGCGCGGGCTGATCGGCGATGGGGGTGTGGGCGGCCAGCACGAACCCCCATTCGCCAAAGCTGGGCACATAGGCGTGATAGGCGCGGGTGAAGAGGCCGGCGGCTTCCAGCGTGGTGGCCACCGTCCAATAGGCGCGGCGGGCGATCAGCGGCGACGTGCTCTGCACCACGGCAACCCCACCGGGGGCCAGCACGCGGGCCAGCTCGCGATAGAAGCTGAGGGAATAGAGCTTGCCCAGGCTGTAGTTGGTGGGATCGGGCAGATCGACGATGATGGCATCATAACGGCCTGTGGCGGCGCGCAGCCACTGGAAGGCATCGGCGTTGATCACCCGCACCCGGGGATTGGACAGGCTGCCGCCGTTCAGTGCGGTGAGCAGGCTGGACTGGCCGAACAGCCGGGTCATCGCCGGATCAAGATCAACCAGGGTGATCTGCCCGATCGGATGTTTCAGGATTTCGCGCACGGCCAGGCCATCGCCGCCGCCCAGCACCAGCACGCGTGCCGGCCGCGCCACCCGGCCCAGCGCCGGATGCACCAGCGCCTCGTGATAGCGATATTCGTCGCGGCTGGCGAATTGCAGATTGCCGTTGAGATAGAGCCGCAGATCATCGCCGCTGCGGGTCAGCGCGATGCGTTGATAGGGCGTCGACACGGCGTGGATGACGGGGGCATCATAGGTGGCAACTTCGGCCAGCCGCTCCAGCCGCTCGGCCGACAGGAGGCCGGCGAGCAGGCCCGCCGCCACCAGCCAGCCGGCCAGCCATTCGCCGCGCAGGCCCCGGCGCGGCAACATGGCGAGCAGCGCCAGCGCCACGCCGACATTGGCGAGGCCAAACAGGAAGCCGGTGCGGATCAGGCCCAGTTGCGGCACCAGCACCAGCGGAAACAAAAGGGATGCGGCCAGCGCGCCGACATAATCAAAGGCGAGCACGCGGCTGACCAGGTCGGCAAAGGCCAGCCGGTCTTTCAGGATGCGCATCAGCAGCGGGATTTCGAGGCCGACCAGCGTGCCGATCACCAGCACCAGGCCATAGAGCGGCAGGCGGAAATCGGCGACCCGATCAAAGGCGAGGAACAGCAGCGCCGCCGCCGGCCCGCCAATGGCGGCGATGAGGATCTCCACCCGGATGAACATGGCCAGTTCGCGCGCCACCACCGCGCGTGACGCCCAGGCGCCCAGCCCCATGGCGAACAGATAGGTGCCGATGACGGTGGAGAATTGGGTGACGCTGTCCCCCAGAAGATAGGAGGCCAGCGTGCCGGCCAGCAGTTCATAGACCAGCCCGCAGGTGGCCACGACAAAGGCCGAGGCCAGCAGCGCCCAGCCGGCGCGATCCGGCCCGGCAGACGGTTCAACCCCGGCGGGGCCTTCAGCCATGAATGGCCGAACCGATGATGATCGCCAGGGCGATGGCGATGGAGCCGGCAAGGATGGCCAGCGCCATGTTCTGGCGTTCGGCGATTTCCTTCCACACGTCCACCGGGGTCAGCCGATCCCACAGGCGGAAGCCGACGACGAAGATGGCCAGCCCGATCAGGGCATAGACGAAGGTGGCAAGCACGGTCGGCAGGCTCAGCATGATGATGGTCCTTTCCTCATTTGTGGCGGGGCCCGCCGGCATAGATGCCGCCCGAACCGCCGCCGCGCGGCCCGTCGGCATCGGGTGACCAGGCGTTGCGGGTGGCGATGGCGAAGATGATCACCACCAGCACGCACCAGATGGCAAAGATGATGTTGGCCGGGCGTCTCACCAGTCATCCTCGTCTTCATCGTCGACTTCGGCGGCGAACATCGCCAGCGTGAGCGGCCACAGGAACAGGGCCAGCGCCGCGAGGAACAGGTTGGCGCCAAAGCTGCCATCGCGGCTGACGGCGATTTCGATCTGTTGTTCGCCCGGCGGCAGGCCCAGCGAGATGTCGATCTGGCGCGGCGGCTTCCAACTGCGGCCCGTGGCCTCGATCACCAGATCATAGGTGCCGCCGGGAATGGCCGCCATGGTGCGCAGCGGGCGGCGATCGCCTTCGCTCCATGGGCCGTCATAATCGACGCCGTGATATTGTTCGGCAACAGCATCAACCGGGTAACTGGCCTGCGTGCGGCGATTGACCAGTTCATAATCCAGATCGATCCACTGATTGTCGAGCCGATCGGCGTCCATCACCCGGATGGCGATACGGTGCGGGCCCGCGGGCAGCGTGACCGGGCCGATGCTGGTTGTGGCGGTGGGGCCATCGATCGGCACGCTGAGGCGCGTGCTGGCGACCCATTCTTCCCGCGGGACCGTGGCATCGATCAGCAGCACGGCCAGCATGGCGGCCATGGCCATGCCAAGATGAAGCGGCCACAATTCCCGCAGCCGCGGCAGTGCTTCAGCCGGTGGGGCACGTTCGGACAGGCCAAACAGGGCTTCGATCCGGCCATGAGGCTGCGGCGTGATCAGGGTCCAGCTTGCTTCCGTGCCATTCACCTCGGCGGCGAGCAGGCGGCTGCCCAGGGCATATTCGCGCACGGCCACGGTATCGCCGACGGCAATGCGCCAGTGGAATTCGCCGACCGCGCGCGCCACACGCGCGTCATAGCGGCTGGTGCCGTGCCAATCGCGGCCATCCAGGATGGCGGTGCGCCCCGCTGCGTCCGGTGCGACGGCAATGGGGGTGCCGAGATGAAATCCGTCATCATCGATCAGCCAGCAAAACCCCTCCCACGGGTTGAACAGCAGATATTCCTGCCAGCGGTGGCTGCCATCGCTGCGTTCGCGTTCCAGCCAGCCGATGACTTCCCACAGCGTGCCATCCAGCTCTGCCCGGGTGCCCAGCGGGATTTCCGGCACGGCCAGATCGGCCGCCTGGCTGGTGAGCAGCCGCAGTTCCGGGGTGGCGGCATCCAGCGTGGCGCCGCAGCCGGAACACAGCACCGACAGGCTGCGCCCGGCGGCGCTGACCCTGACCGGGGCGCCGCAGGCCGGGCAGGTGAGGGCGCGCGCCGTCATGCCGCCAGCGTGCCGGCCGCAGCCCAGGCCGGCGTCGGCCAGCCCGGCACCGGGCGCAGGCCGCGCAGCATCAGATCAGCGAGGCGCACCGGGCGGCCCAGATAGGTTTCGATCTGGTTATCGTGGCGCTGGAAGCTGGCAAAGCCGCCCTTGTGACCGGTGAGATCCACGCTGAAGATGCGGGTGCCGGGCGGGGCGGCAAAGGGAATTTCACCGTCACAGCCGGCCGAGGTGGCAAAGCGGGCATCGGTCACGCTGTAGCGTTCGCCGTCAATGATGCACTGGTGGCGCGGTTTGATGCTGCCGCCGTCGCGCAGGCGGCCCAACACGCCATTGTTTGGGCTGATGTCGCTGCGCCGGCTGAACAGCAGGCGGCCACCGGCTTCGGCCAGCCAGCCAAAGCGGGAATCGGCAAACAGCATCAGCCATTCCGTCCAGCAGCCCTGGGCCGGGCTGCCGTTTTCGGTGCCCCACAGCCAGCGGATGCGGCCGACCAGGGTGAATTCCTGCCCGTCGGCCTGCCCGGTGACGCCGATCTGCAGCGGGGAAGCGGCTTCGGGCACGCCGTCGCTGCGGCCGGTGATGTTCAGCCGGCTGCCGGTGCGCATCACCGTGCTTCGGCAATAATCGCAGACGATGATGGGCAGGCCGATGGAGCGGAAGTGCAACGGCGCGCCGCATTGCGGGCAGGGGGCTTCGAGCATGTCAGCCCAGCCGTGCCAGCAATGCGGTCTTGCGCGCGGTGAATTCGGCCTCGGTCAGGGCGCCGGCCTGCAGCAGGGCGTGGAGCTTTTCGATGGTGGCCAGCACATCCCCGGTGTCGGCCGGCGCGCCGGCGGCGGCGGCGCGTTCGTCCATCGCGGCCTGCACGCTGTCAGGTGCCGACAGGCTTTCGACGTGAAAATCGGCGAGCACGAGGCCAAGACCATCGAACAACGGCGCCAGATCGGCGGCCAGTTGGGTTGACAGCCGGGTCTGCGCCGCCGCCAGATCGAGAAAGGCCGTGCCGCCGCCGCCAAGCCGCGTGGCGAGCGCCGTGGCGATCCCGGCGCGCAGCTGCGGTTCCAGATCATCCACCGTGAAGCGGTCAAGGCTGCCCAGCAACCGTTCCTGAAAGCGCTGCACATTGGCGATGCCATAGGAATAGCGGCCAAAGGCGCGCAGGCGCAGCGTGCCGAAATCCGCATCGCGCACGGCGATCGGTTGCGGCGTGCCCCAGCGCCGGTCGATCAGGCGGCGCATGGCAAAGAACAGCACATCGGTCTGGAAGCCGCCGCCGATGCCGCCTTCCAGCAGGGCGGCCAGCAGCGGCAGTTCGCCGGTTTCCAACCGATAGGCCCCGGGGCCGAACTGATCGGCCACGACGCCTTCGTGCAGCAGCATGGCGTGCTGGCCTTCGCGCACGGTGAGGGTGGCGCCGTGCCGGATCGCAGCATCGCCGGCCCGCCAGCGCCAGGCCAGCACACCCTGTTCCTCCGACCAGTTCACGGTGTCGACAAGTCGTCTGCCGAACAAAGCCACGTTGCCACCTGTATATCGTGCGATCCGGCCTGACTTTTCGGTTCAATCGCAGGCCCAGTCAACATGAACCGGCGCCATGCTGGCGAGGCTGTGCAACGGGTTGCGCGCGCCGTCGGCGATGGTGGCGCCGCCGGCCGTGGGGTCCACGCGTTTATCTTGTCGGGCCATGCCGGGCCTGGAAGGCGCCGGGGGCGATGCCTTCCTGCCGCTTGAAGGCGCGGGCAAAGGCGGAGACATCGGAATAGCCGAGGAGATAGGCAATTTCCTTCAGCGAGGCGCGCTGTTCGGCCAGATAGCCCCGGGCAAAGCGGTGGCGCAGGGCGTCGAGCACGCGTTCAAAGCTGGTGCCTTCGGCGCGCAGCGCCCGATACAGGCCCTGGCCCGACAGGCCCAGTTGCCCAGCCACGGCCGCGGCCGAGACGGTGCCGGTGTGCAGCAACGGCAGGATGGCGCGTTCGACCTGGCCGGCCACCGAGCGGCTGGCATCGAGATCGGCCAGCAGGCGATCGGCATGCGCGCAGAACAGGCCAAAGGCATAGCGCGGATATTGGGCGATGCGATAATCCTGCCACGCCACCGACACCCTGAGCGCGTTGCGCGCGGCGCCAAAACGCACCGGCACCCCCAGCGCCCGTTGCAGGGCCGCCCCGGTGCCCCGATCCGGATGGGTGACTTCAGCGAGGCTGCAATAGGGTGTGTCGCCGAACTGGCGGGTGCCGGTGACCATGCGCACGAAGGTGGATTCGGTGAGTTCGGGAAAGGCCGGGCTGTCGATGCGATTGTCGATCAGCCACAGGCCGTCGTCTTCGGTGACCAGGCTGAAGCGGTTGGGGCCGTTGACCGCGATATCGGTGACCAGCCGGCCAAAGCGGTTCAGTTGCGCGAGCGCGTCGCGCATCGTGGCGGCCGCATAGCCGATCAGGCCGACGATCGAGAGATCGGCGAAATGCGAGCGTTCGGCAAAATCGATGGCCAGCGCCGGATTCCCACACTGCCGCGCGGCAAGGCGGATGAGGCGGATATAGGCCTCGATCGGCACGCGCCGGTTGGGATCGGCATCGGCGGGCAGGCCGGCAATGGCAAGCAGGGCGGCCGGATCAGCCCCGCGGCTGGCGGCATGCTGAATGAAGCCCAACACCATCCCGGCGGCCGCCGATTGACGGAAATGCCGGGTCGCGGGCAGGGCGGGCGCGTCCTCCAGGGTCATGAACAGTGTATTGGCAGGGCAACACGCGATTGGCAATTGCTGCATCCCTCGGGGTGATGAACCGGAACAATGCAATGGCGGCCAGGGTCATTGCCGGGGTGTGTTGTGCGGGCAATACGCAACAGGATCTGCAATCGCTGACAGGAACCCGGATCATGACCATGACCAGTGCCCGCCTCCCCGCCGCCGGGGCCGCTGTCCGGCCGCTCGACCGCGCGGTGCGCGGCTGGTTCGCCGCCACGCTTGCGGGCCAGCTGTTGTTCGTGGCGTTCATCCTGCTGTTTTATTGGCGGCTGGTGCTGTCGGGCGATCATGCCGGCTGGAATGCCAAGCCGCTGATCACCGGCTTTGTGGCCGGCGATGCTGTGGGCAACCGCAATTTTGCCGCCCATGTGCTGGCCGCGGCGGTGATGACGCTGGCCGGGTTGGTGCAGATGGTGCCGCCGGTGCGGCAGCGCTGGCCCCGGCTGCACCGCTGGTCGGGCCGGCTGTTCCTGGCGACGGCGCTGCTGCTGTCGCTGGGCGGCTTGTGGCTGGTGTGGGGGCGGGGATCATATTTCACCCTGGCCGGGGCGGTGGCCATCTCGCTGGATGGGGTGTTGATCCTGTGGTTTGGCGCGATGGCGTGGCGCACGGCGCGGGGCCGGAAATTTGCGTCGCACCGGCGCTGGGCGCTGCGGTGTTTTGTGGCGGCCAGCGGCGTGTGGTTCATGCGCGTGGGCTATGCCGCCTGGGCGCTGACCACGGGCGGTGCCGGCATCGGGCCGCGCTTGTCTGGCCCGTTCGATCTGGTGTGGGCCTTTGCCACCCATCTGCTGCCGCTCGCGGTGCTGGAACTTTACCTGCGCGCCGAACGCGGGCCGGCTGGAGCCCAGCGGGCGGTGGCGGCCGGCCTGTGGCTGGGCACGGCGATCATCCTGCTGGGCGCTGGCGGCGCCTGGCTGCTGATGTGGTCGCCCTATCTGTGATCAGGGCGCAAAGCCGGGGGCGCCGGCCACATCGGCGGCGCGCATCGGCCGGCCATGGAAGAGATAGGGATAATGATATTCACGCAGCGCCCGGTGATAGGCCTGCACCTGGCGGCGGAAGGCCAGATCGGCCGCAACGTCGCTGCCGGCCAGATGCTGCATCGCCTGCGCCACCTTGATCGGCGGCAGCAACCAGCCCAGCCCCTGGGCCAGCGCCTCGCGCCGGGCGATGCCACTGGTGCGCGTGGCGCTGCGTTCCGCCACTGCACGATCGCCGAGATGCTGGAAGGCGAAATACCATTTCCATTCAAAGGCAACGCCCGTGGCCGCCTGGCCGGCATAGGCGGGGTGGAGCGCGACGAAGCGCGCCATGGTTTCGGCCTTGGGCCGATCCCAGCCGGCGTGCACCTCCTCGCGGTTTTCGCGGGCGATGGCGGCGGCATCGGGCAACGGCACGGCGGCGTTGATCGCCAGATGGGCTGCGGCCGGCACCACCAGCGTGACGGCAAACCACAGGCCGGCCAGGATGGCTGACTGGGTGGCCGATGCCGCCTCGCGCCGGGCGACGGCCAGGGTGACCAGCGCCCAGAAGGCCAGGCTGGCCAGCACCAGCGCGGCGGCCATGGCCAGTCGCAGCGGCGCGGTGCCTTCGATCAGGCCGGCCAGACCCAGGGGAAGCAGCAGCGCCAGGGCCACGCCGCCGGCGCGGATCAGGGCGCGAGGTGACCACAGCCGGCTGTTGGCCAGCGGCAGGCTGGCCAGCGCCGCCAGCCGCCCGGCCTCCCGCTCTGCCGACCAGAGATCGTGGAGCAGGGCGATCAGCAGCAGCGGCGCCAGATAGAGGGTGACAAAGGCGAAATCGAAGCGGCCGGCGAGCAGCAGTTCGGGATTGGCGGTTTCGTTGTCGTTGATCTGGCCTTCCAGGGCCAGAATGCGGATGCGCATGATCGCCGGCACGGCATCACCGCTGATCGGGGCCAGAAAGGCCAGATCGCCGGGGGCCCGCCACACCGGGAAATTGCGGTAATAGCCGAATTCACCGGCATCGCCCTTGGCAAAGCCGGCGATGGCGGCGGTTTCCCGCGCCTCCAGACCGCGCACGCGGGCGATATCGGCGCGGGTGCGCGCCACATCGGCCAGGCCCAGCGCCAGGGCCACCCCGGCCAGCGCCGCCAGCACCAACAGGCCCAGCCGCGCCGGCCCGGCCAGCAAGCGCCATTCCCGCGCCAGCGCTGCCATCATGGCCGCGCCCCCCGGCCGGTGCGGACCAGCAGCCAGCCCAGGCCGGCCGTCCACAGCAGCATGACGGCAAGGCCCGGCAGCATGGCGGCGATCCGCGCCGACGGGCTGGGGCCGGCATGGGCAAAGGGTTGCTGTTCGGCCCAGAAGCGGGCGGAAATCCGGCTCTGACGCTCGGCAATGGGATCCTTGTTGCGGGCGGCATCGTCGGCTGCCTTCACCGCATGGGTGTGCAGGCCATTCAGCGACTGGATCAGGCGGTAGCGATGCGCTTCGGCGGCATCCAGAAAGGCGATGTGGCTGGCCAGATCGGTGGCCGCGCCGGCCATGCTGGCCTGGGCAAAGCCGATGGCCGGGCTGATCAGGGCGGCATAGGCCAGCAGGCGATGCTGCTGCTGCTGCACGCCGGCCATGGTGGCGGCATGACGGGCAAACAGCTGGCTGGTCAAGCGTTCACCTTCGGCCGAAAGCGCGCCGCGATAGTTGAAGGGCAGATCTTCCACCCGCGTCACCCGATATTGCCGCAGCAACCGCGCCTTGAAGGCAGCGAAATGTGGATCGTTGGGGTTGTGACTGTCTCCCAGCGCGCGCAGTTCGTCGTGGATGACGAGATCGGTTTCCGCCTTGGTGGGCAGCGGATGGGCCAGGGCGGCCACCCCGGCGGCCGCGCGCGGCACCAGCACCACCAGCACCGCCCAGGCCAGCACCAGGGTGATCAGGGCCGATTGCGCCGTCGCTGCCCGTGCCGACACCAGGGTGATGCCCAGCACCCACAGGCCCAGCCAGAGCAGCGCGGCCAGCGCCATTGCGCCGGCCACGGCGGCTTCGGCCGGGGCCTGGGCCGCCGCCACGGCCAGCGCCACCAGCGCCGGCACCGCGGCCACGGCGGCGACCGCGGCCAGCGCCAGCGCCTTGCCGGCCAGCAGCTGGCCCAAGCGCACCCCATGGCTGAGCTGCAGGGTGAGGAGGCCGGCCTGGCGTTCGGCGACGATCATCGCAAAGCCGACGAACGCCAGCAAAAGCGGCACCAGCACTCGCAGCACGAAGGCCGGCGTGAGTTGGCCAAAGCGGATCAACCCAGATGATTCGCGGGCGGCCCCCAAAGTGGTGGCATTCTGGCGATGGCCTTCGAGATAGAGGAGCGAGCCGGCAAAGGCATCGACACCGGGATCAAAGGCGGCCAGCGGGCCCATCGGGCGCAGCGCATAGGTGCCATAATGCACCATGCGGTGGGGGTGGCGATCCGGCTGGTTGGCGAAGGCCTGATTGGCCGCGGCCTGCGCGGTGGCGCGATCGGCGGCGATGCGGCTGGCCTGGGCGGCGCCGGTGATGGCGGCAATGGCCGACAGCAGGGCCAGCAGCACCAGCGCCACCACCGCCAGGCGGGAACGGCGGAACAGGCGCAACTGCGCGGCGGCAATGGCCGGCACCACGGTCATGCCGCCACAAAACCGGCGTGTAGGGCGTTGAGATCAAAGCGTGGGCCCGTGGTGGCCGCGGTCCATTCCCGCGCCAGCCGGCCATCGGCCAACAGCCCGATGCGCCCGGCGACATCGGCAGCGCCAAACAGATCATGGGTCACCATCAGCACGGCAACCCCGCGGGCGGCGACAGCGGCCACCAGCGCGTGGAAATCCCGGGTGGCGGCCGGATCGAGGCCCGAGGTGGGTTCATCCAGCAGCAGCAGGGGCGTGCGCCGCAGCAGCGCCAATGCGATGCCGGTTTTCTGGCGCATGCCCTTGGAAAAGCCGCCAACCGGCCGGTCCCACGCGGTTTCGGCCAGTTTCACGGCGGCAAAGGCCGCGGCCACATCGGCCTTTGTGCGCTGGGTGCCGGCCAGGTCGAGGAAATAATCGACATTCTCCCGCGCGGTGAAGGCGGGATAGAGCGCGACATTTTCCGGCAGATAGGCCGTGGCGGCCCGCACGGCATCGGGGGCGGTGGCCGGATCATGGCCGGCAACCGCGATCCGGCCACCGGCGCGCGGCAACAGGCCCAGGATGGCGAACAGCGTTGTGGATTTGCCGGCACCATTGCCGCCGAGCAGGGCATAGACATCGCCGGGCGCCAGGCTGAGCGACAGGCCATCGACGATGCAGCGGCCGGCGCGTTCCACCACCAGACCGTCGATGGCCAGGGTCGCGGTCATCAGAATTTGTACCGCAGGGCCACCGTGGCGGCGCGCGGCTGGCCCGGCTGCACCCACAGCTGGGCAAAGCTGTTGGTGTAATAGGTGGCGTTGAACAGGTTGCTGACCTCGGCGAAAATCTCCACCCGCTCGGTGATGTCGGCACGGGCGAACAGGCGGGCCAGCGTGTAGGCCGGCAGGAAGAACTGGGTGGCGGTTTCGCCGAGCCGGCCGCCGGTGTGCTGCACGCCGCCGCCCAGGGTGAGCTTGATGGTGTTGGTGATCGGGATCGCCTTGGCCGCCTGCAGATTGAACTGGTGGCGCGGAATGTTGATCAGCCGGTCACCCACGCGGATGTTCAGGCTGAAATTGGGATCCAGCACGGCGGCACGGGCGGTGGCGTCGACAAAGGCATAGCTGACCAGCAGATCGACATCGCCCGGCAGCTTGCCGTTGAGATCGACTTCGAGACCGCGGCTGCGCGCCCGGCCGATCGGCACCGAAAAGCCGGGGTTGGCCGGATCGGCGGCCAGCACATTGTCCTTGGTCAGGCTGAACAGCGCGATGGTGCCGGTGAGCTTGCCGTCGAGCAGGTTGAGTTTGGTGCCGATTTCGGCCGAGCGGCTGGTTTCAGGATTGAAGATGCGCCCCGTCACATCGGCGCCGATGTTGGCGCGGAAGCCTTCGCCATAGGCAGCATAGAAGGACAGGGTGGGATTGGCCTCGTAAACGATGCCAGCCTGTGGCGAGAAGCGGTTGAAATCACGCGCGCTGGCCACGCCGTTGGCGCGATTGAGCGTGGTGAGCGAGAAATCGTCATAACGGCCGCCGAGCCGGATCTGCACGCCGCCGCCCAGATCGATCTGATCCTGGATGTAGAGGCCAAAGGCTTCCTGCGTGTCGAGCCGGTTGGTCTGCGGGCCCGGCGTGGGCAGCGGGAAGCGGCCATAGACGGGGTTGAGGATATCGATGTCGTTCGACTGTTGCGCCGTGGTGGTGGCGCCGATGACCGCCGGGCGGAAGCGCAGGAACAGCTGGCTGTTTTCAAAACGGTCGATATCGGCGCCAAACAGCACGCGGTGTTTCAGGCCCGCGGTGTCGAAGCGGCCCTGCACCTCGCCGCGCAGCACCTGGTGTTCGGCATCATAGTCGCGGAACCGGCGCTGGCGCGACAGGGAGCGGCCGTCGCGCGACAGGCGCTGGCGGCTGCCGGCCAGTTCCGCCTCGGTCGAAAAGCCGGACAGGCGGGTGTCGCGATGCTGGCCGCCGATCAGGATCGACCAGTCGGCGCTGAATTCGTGGCTGAACTGCAACTGGTGGCCGGTGATATCGGCATCCAGCGGGCCATCGCCGGGTTCGCCGAGGAAGCTGCGGCGGTTCATGACGCCCAGCTGGCCGCCAATGGCGACGACACCGCGATCAAACTGGGCTTCGGCGCGGGTGAGTTCCAGTTCATAGGTGATGGCCGTTGCCTCGGCCAGCTTGACCAGCACCGACGGCGTGAAGCCCCAGCGGTTGGAACGGGTGCCGCGAAAGCTGCCGGCATCTTCGTAAAAGCCGATCAACCGCACCGCCGCCACATCGCCAGCGGCCAGATTGACATCGCCATCAACGCGCTGCCGATCCCAGCTGCCGGCCTGCAGGCCGATGCTGCCGCGCGTGTCGAAATCAGCCTTCCTGGTGATTATGTTGATGACGCCGCCGGGTTCCCCCCGGCCATAGAGGGCGGCCTGCGGGCCTTTCAGCACCTCGATCTTTTCGACCCCGGAGACATCGCGGCTGCCGCCAAAGCCGCGGCCGTTGTTGTAGCCGTTGACGAGATAGCCCGACGGGAGATTTTCGTCGCCGGCAAAGCCGCGCACGGCAAAGGCATCCCAAAGGCCGCCGAAATTGTTCTGCCGCGCCACCGAGGCGTTGAGATCCAGCGCATCGGTGAGCCTGAGGACATTGGAGTTGGCCAGCCAGGTCTGATCGATGGTGGTGATGGCCGCCGGGGTTTCCTGCACAGTGAAATCGCCGCGATAGGGCTGCCGGGTGGCGGTGACAGTGATTTCGGCGGCGCCATTGGCGTCGGCGTCGGCCTCGGTCGCGAGGGCGGGCAGGGCGGTCCCGGCCAGAAGGGCGATGGTGAGGGCACGGATCATGTGCAGACGTTCCTGACCGGTGGGCAATGATGGCGCGCTAGATACAAAATATCATGCAATGTGCAAGAGGGAGGCTTGCCCCCCGTCGAGCCGGCTGGGCCAAGCTGGCCTGTGGGATGGGCAAGCCGGGCTGCGGTTGTTGGGCATGGGCCAAATGTGCCAGTGTGCCGCCATGAACCCACGCCACCCCGCCCGGCGCCCGCGCGCATGATCGAGGTTGCCGATCTGTCGGCCAGCCAGTGGCAATCCATCCTGCCGTTCATCGGGGTGGGGTTTCTGGCCCAGCTGGTCGATGGCGCGCTGGGCATGGCCTTTGGCATCATCACCAACCTGTTGCTGGTGACCTTTGTGGGCCTGCCGCCGGCGCGGGCATCGGCCACCATCCACGGTGTGGAGATTTTCACCACCGCCGCTTCGGCGATCAGCCACATCATCAGCCGCAATGTCGATTGGCGGTTGCTGGGGCGGCTGGCGGTGCCCGGCATGATCGGCGGGGTGGCAGGGGCCTATGTGCTGTCCAACGTGGATGCGGCGGTGGCCCGGCCGTTCGTGATGGCCTATCTGGCGGCCATCGGCCTTTATCTGCTGTGGCGAGCGTGGCGGCTGGACCATGGCGCCCCGCCGCGGCCGCCGCGGCTGGTGGCGCCGCTCGGCTTGGTTGGCGGCTTTCTGGATGCGGCAGGCGGCGGCGGCTGGGGCCCGGTTGTGACATCCAACCTGCTGGTGCAGGGCGCCGCGCCGCGCACCACCATCGGCACGGTGAACACCGCCGAGTTTCTGGTGACCACCGTGGTGTCGATCGGCTTCATCTGGCAGCTGGGGCTGGCTGCCTTTTCCATTGCCGCCATCGGGCTGATCATCGGCGGGTTGTTGGCGGCGCCGCTGGGGGCGATGATTGCCAGCCGGCTCGCGGCGCGGCGGCTGTTGATGATGGTGGGGGTGGTGTTGACGGGCACCAGCCTGTTCAGCCTAGTGCGTGCCCTGGCCTGAACCGCAGATAGAGCGGCAGGGGGAAATGGATGCCCCGCGAGGATTCGAACCTCGATTAACGGAGTCAGAGTCCGGAGTCTTACCTTTAGACGACGGGGCATCAACTGGTGTGGCGGGCGTTTAGCGGCGGCGCGCGCGCCGGTCAACACCCGGCGCGGCATCGGATTTGCGTTTGGCCGGCAATATGATTAGCGTGGCGTCAGGTTCTGCTGCGGCTGCAGGGGGTTCGCCCCGGCGCCAAGGCAGGGAAATATACTGGACTTGCCGATGCCGGCCCGAACTGATTCTGCCCGTGGGCACCCGCGCCCGCCTGATCCTCGCCAGCCCGACGCGGCCGCCCACAGGGGCGCGGTGCGCGGCCCCGCCCAACAGCGCCGCGGCCGGGCCTATGGCGCACTGGATCTGGGCACCAACAATTGCCGTTTGCTGATCGCCCGGCCGTCGCCCGATGGCTTCACCGTGGTTGACGCCTATAGCCGTGTGGTGCGCCTGGGAGAGGGGTTGCTGGAGTCCGGCCGCCTGTCGGACGCGGCGATGGATCGCACGGTGGCGGCGCTGGCCGCCTGTGCCGAAAAGCTGGCGCGCCGCGATGTGCGCTTGACCCGCAATGTCGCGACCGAAGCCTGTCGCCGGGCCAGCAATGGCCTGGCCTTTGTGGAGCGTGTGTATCGCGAGACCGGCATCGCACTCGACGTGATCAGTCCGGCCGAAGAGGCGCGACTGGCGGTGCTGGGCTGCCATGTGCTGATCGACACGGCTGGGCCGCCGGCCCTGGTGTTCGATATTGGTGGCGGTTCCACCGAGCTGATGCTGGTGGAACCGGCAGCCGGTGATGGCACCCCGGCCATATTGGACTGGATTTCGATGCCGTGGGGCGTGGTTAGCCTGGCGGAAACCGAACCGCAATGGCCAAGCCCGGAAGGGCGGCTGGCCGCCTATGAACGCATGTTGGGCGAGGTGTGGCCATGGCTGGACCGTTTTGCCGATCGCCTGGCCGCGCGCGGCGTGGCCGATGTGCAGTTGCTGGGCACATCGGGCACCATCACTACGCTGGCCAGCGTGCAGCTGGGTCTGCCCGGCTATGACCGGCGGCAGGTGGATGGCTGTGCCGTGGTGACCGGCGAGCTGGCGGCATTGTGCCGTTCCATCGGGCTGCGCAGTGTGGCGGAACGGGCGCGCATCGCCTGTGTGGGGCCGGATCGCGCCGAACTGATCGTGGCCGGCTGTGCCATATTGGAAGCCATATTGACCCGCTGGCCAGGCGGACAGGTGCGGGTGGCCGATCGCGGCATCCGCGAAGGCATCCTGCGCACCTTGATGGGGCGTGACGGCACATGGATGAGCGGACGATGAGCATTCCTCCCTCAGGCGGTGGCGGCCGGTCGCGCGGCGGCAAGGTGCGGGTGAAAACGGCCAAGCGGCGCACCGCGCAATCGACCCGCTGGCTGGAGCGGCAGTTGAACGATCCCTATGTCGCGGCGGCCAAGGCCCAGGGCTATCGCAGCCGGGCGGCGTTCAAGTTGAAGGAACTGGACGAACAGTTCGGCCTGTTGAACGGGGTTGAGCGCGTGGTGGATCTGGGCGCGGCGCCCGGCGGCTGGTGCCAGGTGGTGAAGCAGAAAAAGCCCAAGGCCCGCGTGGTGGGCATGGATCTGTTGCCGATCGAGCCGATGGCCGGGGTGGATTTCTTCCAGAAGGACATCACCGACGAGGACAGCGAGGCGCTGATCCTCGCCACGCTGGGCGGACCGGCCGATCTGGTGATGAGCGACATGGCCGCCAACACCGTGGGCCACAAGCAGACCGACCATCTGCGCACCATGGGCCTGATTGAGGTGGCGCTGGACATGGCGACCCGGTTGCTGCGACCCGGCGGAAATTTTCTCGCCAAGGTGCTGGCCGGTGGCGGTGATGGGCAATTGACGGCGGCGCTGCGCCGCGAGTTCACCAGCGTGAAGCATGTGAAGCCGCCGGCCAGCCGCAAGGGATCGAGCGAATGGTATGTGGTGGCGCAAGGCTTCAAGGGCGGCGCACCGGCTGCACCGGCGGGCGGCTGACAGCCTGTCGCACTTGGTGGTTGCCAGCCGGGATTTTGGCTGGCAATCAGTCTCCATTCAACAGCTTGGGATGAACAGGCCGGCGGAGGGCAGACGCCTTGGCACTGTGACCGGGTGTGACGGGCAACAGGGACGACGGGGCACAGATGACGGCGCGGCAACCGGCGGAATGGGCAAGGCATCTCGCCACCTGGACGGCATTCCCGTCCCACGCGGAGCTGTGGCAGGAGGATCTTGAACCGGCGCAGGCCGAAGTGGCCGCCATGGTGCGCGCCATCGCCGCCGGTGAGCGGGTGGAATTGCTGGTCGCCAATGACGATGCGGCAGCGGCGGCGCGGGCGCTGCTGGGTGACGTGAATGTGCGCCTCCATCATTATGGGTTCGGCGATATCTGGCTGCGCGACACCGGGCCGTTGTTCATGGCCAGCCCGCATGGCCAGGCGGCGGCGGGTTTCCGCTTCAACGGCTGGGGCGGCAAATATGATCTGCCCGGCGATGATGGCGTCGCTGCCTTCATCGCTGGCCAGTGCAAGCTGCCGCTGGCGCGCCATGGCTGGGTGCTGGAAGGCGGCGCCATCGATGTGGATGGCACGGGGCTGGTGGTGACCACGGAACAGTGCCTGCTCAATCCCAACCGCAACCCGCGCATGGACCGGCACGAGGTGGAAAGCCATCTGCGCCGCGA
>CAZAWH010000021.1:0-30276 GCA_964488775.1 uncultured Sandarakinorhabdus sp.
TGCTGTAGGAGTAGCCGCCATAGATGCGCATGGCTTCCTGGCTGTTGTCCACCGCCGCTTCGCTGGCGAAATATTTTGCCATGCCGGCTTCCATGTCGCACCGATCGCCACGGTCATAGGCTTCGGCGGCATCCAGCGTCAGCAACCGGGCGGCGCGGGCACGCGTCACCATCTCGCCCAATTTGAGCTGAATGGCCTGATGCTCGGCAATTGGCTTGCCCATGGTGTGGCGTTCCTGGGCATATTGGGTCGCCAGCCTGAGCGAGCCTTCGGCGAGGCCAACGCCGCGCGCCGCCACATTGATGCGGCCCAGTTCCAGGCCGCCGGTGGCCTGGAAAAAGCCCTGGCCTTCCACCCCACCGATCAATTGATCGGCCGGGATGCGATAATCCTGAAACACCAGTTCGGCGCTGTCGATCGACTTGTAACCCAGCTTGTCAAACTTCTTGCCGGTGGTGAACCCGTCCCGCTTGTCAGCGATGAACAGGCTCATGCCCTTGTACCGCGGGTTTGCATCGGGATCAGTTTTCACCAGAAGGGCAAAGCAACTGCCGTTCAGGGCGTTGGAAATCCACGTCTTGGTGCCATTGATGACATAATGGTCGCCATCCCGGCGGGCCACGGTGCGGATCGCCTGCAGATCGGTGCCGGCGTTGGGCTCGGTCAGGGCCAGGCCGCCGCGGATCTCGCCGGTGGCGAATTTCGGCAGCCACTTGGCCTTCTGTTCCGGCGTGCCAAAGCGCTCAACCGCCGCTGCCATGATCAGGTGCGAATTGAAAATGCCGGTGATCGCCATCCAATAACTGGAAATGCGCATCACGATCTTGGCATAGGTGGTCGCCGGCAGGCCCAGACCGCCATATTGCTGGCCAATGGTGGCGCCAAACAGGCCCATCTCGGCCATTTCGGCCACCAGGTCGGCCGGCCAGATATCGTTGTGATCATGGTGCATCACCACCGGAATCACCCGGCGTTCCAGCCAGCGATCAATCGCATCCAGAAACGCGGCCTCCTCGGCCGGATCGATGGTGCGACCCTGATCGGCCATCAGGTCAAGCTTGGGGGCGGTTGCCATGGTCTTGCTCCTCAATCGTCCACCGGGCCGAACCCGCGCTTCCAGATCAGCATGCTGCGGTTGAACGTGCACACCACATCGCCATTCTGGTTCTTGCCGATGGTGCGCACCGTCACGATGCCCTGCTGCGGGCGGCTGGCGCTTTCGCGCTTTTCCAGCACTTCGCTTTCCGCATAGAGCGTGTCGCCGCAGAACAGCGGATGGGTCAGCCGGATATTGTCCCAGCCCAGATTTGCCACGGCCTTCTGGCTGACGTCCGAAACGCTCATCCCGACCATCAGGGCCACGGTGAGCGGCGAGCAGACCAGCGGCTTGCCGAATTCGGTCTTCTTGGCGAATTCATAATCGAAATGCGCCGGATGGGTGTTCATGGTCAGCAGGGTGAACCACACATTGTCGGTGTCGGTGATTGTCCGGCCCGGGCGGTGCTCATAGATATGGCCCACCACGAAGTCCTCGAAATAACGGCCAAATGTCTCGCGGAAGCGGCCTGGCGCCACTTCGGTCACACCGTCACGCATGATACATCCTGTCCTTCGCGTCGAGTATCGCCTGGTATCGGCGGATGATGGGGGCTTCCAGCATACGCCCCTTGAACCGGATCGCCTGGCCGCCACCATCGGCATAGGCGGCCAGCGCCTCGGCTGCCTCTGCCACTTCCACCGGGGTGGGCGCAAAGGCGGCATGGATGTGCGGCAATTGGGCCGGGTGGATGGCGGCCTTGGCGGCAAAACCCAGGGCACGGGCGCGGCGGGTTTCAGCGATGAGGCCATCGGCATCATCCAGCCCGATGAAAGGCACATCAATGGCCGGCACACGCGCCTCGGCAGCGGCCAGGACGAACTGTCCCCGCGCGGTGGCCAGCGGTTCCCAGGCCAACGCCACCCCCAGTTCAGCAGAAAAATCTCCGCCGCCAAACATCATCGCCACCACGCCGGCGGCGCGGCCAATCGCATGCCCGGCGCGCAGACCTGCCGGCGTTTCGATCAACGGCACCAGACCGGGGCAACGCGCGCCCAGCGCCCTGGCCACGATCACCAGTTCCACCGGGCTTTCCACCATCGGCACCAGCAGCAACGGCGGCAGCACCGCAGCCAGCCCCAACGCCGCCAAATCGGCAATGCCGGCCGCGGTGGTGACGGCGTTGATACGCAGGGCCCAGCCCGCCAATGTGTCGGCTTCCGCAGCAGCGCCAAATTCGGCCAGGGCGGCGCTGCGCGCGGCCGCCTTGTTAGCCGCCGGCACGGCATCTTCCAGATCGATCACCGTCACACCGGCGCCAGCGTCGCGTGCCTTGGCGAACCGGTCCGGCCGGTGGCCCGGCACAAACAACAGGCTTTGCGCGGTGAACACAATGATCGCCAGACCCCCTGTATCGCGGTGGCAACACACATGAATCGTGCCAGCGCCGTTGATTGCGGCTTCACAATTTGTCCGGACAACTCTAATGTCAAGCGATAAGCAAGTGAGGTTTTGCTGGGAGAGGGGAATATGAAGCGATCGATCCTGACTGCGGCGATTTGCGCTACAGCGCTGGTTGGCCTCGCCGCCGCGCCGGCCTTGGCCCAGACCAAGACCAAGCCTGTCAAACCCCGCCTGCTCGATCCCGGCGTGGCCGAGGATGCGCTGGAGATTTCCAAGCGGGTCCAATGCGGTGAGGCCGATGGCAAGCCAGGCGTCTATCATTGGTCCGGCAAGGTCTACAGCCGGGTCGCAGGCGAGCCTGACCGGCTGCTGTTCAAGGCCGAAGGCATGAACATCCGCACCTGCACCACCGTGGAGGATCCGGCGCGTGGCCGGGGCTGGCGCCTCGTCAGCCGCGAAATCCTGCTCTATCTTGACCCGAAGACCGGCGAGGTCGTGCGAAAGTGGGACAATCCGTGGACCGGCGAAAAGCTCGACGTGCTGCACATCGCCAATGATCCGGTGAACCAATCCCCACAGTTCCCGAAATCCGCCAGCGGCACGCCCTACAGCATCCCGACCCTGCGCCGCGAGGGCCGCTGGTTCTTCATGCCGTTCGAAGCGCCGCTGTTCTACACCAACCCGTTGCAGGGCGAGTATCAGGACTGGGTGGGCGGCAAATATCACGCCATGGAAATCTTTGATTTCGCCTTTGATGCCGCCGAAATGCTCGACACCAAAAACCCCACGGCCTACCCCACGGTCAGCTGGGTGCGGATCTCGGATTTTCTGCCGTGGATGAAGATGCGCGGCCGTCAGGGCCAACTGGTGTTCAACGCGATGGGCAACAAGCTGAAGAGCTTTGATGAACTGCCTGCCGTGCTGAAAACCGAAATCGCCACCAATTATCCGGCCTATGTCGCGCCGCCGCCGGTGGACGACAAGCGCCCCAACGAAACGAGCTGGACCGTGTTCAAGAAGTGGATTGATGCCAACAAGAGCGCCAAGCCCCCTGCCCCCCAGCATTGATCGCCACACACAAAAATGGGGCGCCGGCAGCGATGCCGGCGCCCCAGTTTTTTTGCCCTGGGCAGGCAAAGGGCCGGGGTTCGCGCCCCGGCCGATCCTGATCAGAAGTTCAGGCGTGCCTCCACACCAAAGGTGCGGCCCCTGCGCAGATTGGCAAAGAAACCGCGCGGGCTGCCGGTTTCGATCTGCGCCGGTGCGCCGTTGAAAGTAACGCTGCTGGCCGCCGGCAGACCGGTGGTGCCCGAACCGTAACGCAGGTCGAACCAGCGCGTGGCCAGCGTGATTGCATCTTCGTTCAGCAGGTTGCGGCCAAATGCGGTGATCTGCACATTGCCAAAGCGATAGCCGAACCGGGCATTCAGCAGGAAGGCATCGGGCGCATAGGCAAAATTGTCGGTCTGGATGAACTTCTTGTCTTCATACGACCAGTTGACGTTGAAGATCGCCGCCGTGCCATTGCTCAAAGGCAGCTCGTAATTCACCCCGCCATTGAGGATCCACTGCGAGCCCAGCGGGAAGCGCTTGCCGGCGATGCTGCACAGCGGCAGCGCCGAAGCCGGCGGGTTGCGCGTGTCGAAATTCGGCCGGATGCCGCCCGAATTCAGGATGAACAGGTCGGCATCGCAGCCCTTGGTGAAGCGCGCATCGGTGTAGCTGATGTTGAGATTGACAGTAAGGCCGCGGGTCGGCGCCGCCGTCATGTCGATTTCAAAGCCCTGGGTGCGGCCATCGCCCTGGTTGGTCACGATGGAGGTGATGGCCCCCGTGCCGTTCGGGTTGGGGATGGCGGTGGTCAACTGCACATTGGTGAGATCGTTGATGTAGGCGGCGATGCCAACGCGCAGCTTGTTGTCGAGCGCGCTGAACTTGGCGCCCACTTCAAAGCTGGTGGCCTTTTCCGGCAGATAACGGACGAAATCCTGCCCGGTCTGCGTGCTGGCCGTTACCCCGGCGCCGCCGTTGAACCCGCCAGGTTTGCGCCCGGTGGCAAAGATTCCGTAAAACAGCGTGCCGCCCGGCGTGGTGTAATTCACCGTAACGCGCGGATCGGTCGATTTTTCAAACAGCTGTGGCCGGCAGGTGGTGCTGGTGTGGGCACCGAAGGCTGTCGTCTGCCCGGCATAGCCGGCGCAGAACAGCGGTGGCGCAGACAGGTCGAGTTGGCGCTTGCGCTCTTCCATGTAGCGCAACTCGCCGCTGATCTCGAGGCCCTGCAGCGGTTCCACCGTCAGGGCGGCGAACACGGCGCGGTTTTCCAGCCAGTTCTGCGCCGAACCCGTGGTGCCAAGCGCCTCGCCGCCGGTCGGCCGGGCAAAAGTCAGATCCCGGGTTTCCTGCTGCTGCTTGAAATAATAGGCGCCAACCAGGCCGCGTACCGGCGCATCCTGCGGGCTGGCGATGCGCAACTCCTGGCTCACATCCCAGGTGTCATCGCGGTTGCTGTTGGCAAAGATCGGTTCGGTGGTCAGCGGATTGGGGATCGAACCGCCGATGGCCGGGTTGGTGTTGAAATAGGCAAAGGCGTCCGAATGGTCGCTGTCGGTGCCGAACAGATTGATATTGTCACGATATTGGGTGAGCGACGTGACCACCCAGCCCGACCCGCCAATGTCCCAATCCAGCACCTGGCTCACCAGCCACTGGTTGTTGCGGATGCCGTCAAAGGCGGTGCCGTCGAACGTGCCCGAAATCGCTGCGGTGTTGAAGCTAGGCGGGATGAACGTGCCGGCCGGGATCGTCAGTGCCATCGGATCGATGTTCAGCCGCACGCCATTGGGCTGGGCCTGGATGGCCCCGCAGAAATATTGATTGTCGTTGGTCGAGGGGGCCAGCGGCGCCGCCGCAAACGGCAGTGCCGACGAGCGCGCCCGGAACCGCGCGGAGCGAAAGCCCGTGAAGCAGTTGTTGGCCGCCGCGCCCTGCAGGAACAGCGGCAGGGCGCCATCGCGATCGGCCTGATACTGGAAGCGCTGGCGCACCTTCAGGTCGCTGCCATTGCCGCCCCAATCCAGCAGCACATAGCCGCTGGCGGTCTTTTCCTGGCCGACGCGCCGGCCGGACAACTGGTTCACATATTGGCCGCCATATTCGAAATAGCGTCCGCCCACGCGGAAACCCAGCGTGCCGGGAATGATCTGCCCCGCCACCGAACCGGCCGCCTGGAATTCATTATATTGCGCCGCCGACAAGCGGGCGTTGAAGGTCAAGCGTTCCGTTGCGCCCTTGGTGATGAAGTTGATGGCGCCGGCATAGGTGTTGCGGCCATAAAGCGCCGATTGCGGGCCCTTGATGATTTCCACCCGCTCCAGCGATTCCGGGTCGAATCCCTGGATGTCGCCCTGATAATAGATGCCATCAACGAAATAGGCCGCGCCGGTTTCCACGCCAAACTGCACATTGGCCAGCACGTTGGATTGGCCACGGATCACGGGGCGGTCAGACGACCGGCCAAAGGCCTGGGAAAAGCTGATGCCGGTCGCCTGCTTGGCGAAATCATCAATGCTGTTCATGCCCAGCTGCTGGATCTTCTCGGCCGTCACCACCGAAACCGCGATCGGCGCGGTGCCCAGCGTCTCGGCGGTCTTGCGGGCCGTCACCACGATCTCGCCAATGCCCTCATCCTCGGCAGCGGCCGTCTGCGCCGGCGCTGCCGCCTGCGCCATGGCCATCGCTGGCGTCATCAGCGTCGCCGCCAGCAACAGGCCGCGGATCGTCGTGCGCATGTCTAATCTCCCCGTTTCCCGCCACCCCCCGGTGGCCTTGCCAGACCGATGTTCAATCATCGCTGTCCGATATTTGTCCAGACAAATCGCCGCACCTCGCCCGCTTGTCCGGACAAATCCGCCCGGTGTGGCATTGCCGCAACGCCGGTTCAGCCAAAGGGCTTCACCACCCCCAGCCAGGACGTCGCCACTAGGAGCACATAGGTCAGGGTCACCCACAGCCGTGTCTTGTCCATGGTGGCACGCAGCGGCACCTCGGTCGCATCGCTCGACCCTTGCGCGATCAGCGCCATCAACTGCGGCCCCACGGGCTTGAAGCTGAAATCAATCATGATCGCCGCCACAAAGATCAGTCCGAACAACAGGGCCTTCCACGCCAGCCACACCGGCGCGATCGGATGCCCGGTCAACAGGGATTCCACCCCCAGCAGCACATAAAAGGCGGCCAGCAACCAACGGATCCAGCCTTCGATGCGGCGATTGCGCGCAGCCCGGGGCGTTTGGTCGTGCCAATGCGCGTCCCACACTAGCCACAGCCACACCCCGCCGATCAGCCAGCCCGCCACAACAATGGCCAAAGGCACATCCCACCACCCCCCGGCAAATGACACGGTGAGCGACAACGGCACCATCAGCGCCCAGGCCGTGCGCGGTGTCATGTCCACCAGCACCAGCAGCTTCAACAGCGCAAGCCGCTGATCCAGCGTGTAATCATGCTGCTTGCGGAAATGCTGGCCCAGCAAGAACACCCCGACATCGGCTCCCAGCCACAGCACGAACAGCAACAGGTGCACATACACCAGACTGGGATAGATCAGCTCGCTCATGCCCACGGCACCCGCCCCCATTTCTCGGCTCCGGGGCCAGCCGGCTGCCGTCCCCATGGCTCTACGCTGCCATACGTCGATTGTCCGGACAAAGCGGATTCTGCCGCTTGACATCGGGCGATATGTCCGGACAACTTGGCGCGGAACGGCGGCTCTTGGGGGAACCGGCCGCTCATGGGGTCTGCGCCCGCCCTCGCGGCGGCCGCCAAGGGGAAGGACATGGGGATTATGGCCACCACACACACGCGCACCGCCTTGTATCTGGCTGCCTCGCTCGCTGCACTGGCGACCATGCCGGCCGCGGCGCAAACCGCCGCCCAGCCTGGCGCCATTGTGGAAGACACTGGCGCGGTGGAGGACATCGTGGTCACCGCCCAGCGCCGCCGTGAACGCGCGCAGGATGTGCCGATCGCCATCACCGCCTTCTCGGCCGAAAGCCTGGCCGCCCGCGGCATCGTCAACACGCTGGACGTGACCCAGTTCGTTCCCAACCTTGTCGGCCTCAACAACACCGGCCTCGGCACCGCCAACGCCTATTATCTGCGCGGCATCGGCAACACCGAATCCATCGCAACCTTCGATCCGCCGGTCGGCACCTACATCGACGACATCTACATCAGCCGTCAGAACGCCAACAATTTCACGCTGTTCGACGTGGAACGGCTGGAAGTGCTGCGCGGGCCGCAAGGCACGTTGTTCGGCCGCAACACCACCGGCGGCGCCATCAGCGTGGTGATGCGCCAACCCGGCGAGGAACTGGGCGGCTATGCCGAGGCCGGCTATGGCGCATACAATGCCATGCTGCTGCGCGGCGGCATCGATCTGCCGGCCGGCGAGAATTTTGGCTTCAAGCTGTCGGGCTATTGGCAGGAAGACGACGGTTATGTGCGCAACACCGTCACCAACGAACGCTCCAACAACAACAATGGCTGGGGCATCCGCCTGGGCGCCCGCGCCAAGATCACCGACGCTGTGGCCTGGACCGGCAGCTATACCCACACCTTCGCCGACTCCACCAACACGCTGAACTTTGATTGCAACCCGGCCAATCCCACCGAATGCAACGGCCGCTTCGCCTCGGGCGGTCTGCGCCGGGTCAATGATTTCGGTGGCCGCTTCGTCGGTGCCAAGGATGACTTCGGCAATTTCAACAAGGTGCGGATGGATCTGCTCACCTCCAACTTTGCGGTGGAACTGGGCGAAAATCTCAACCTCAACGTCATCACCGGCTGGCTGGACATGAGCCAGAAATTCGCCATCGATTTCGCGGACGGCCGCGGCCTGCCCTCGCTGGCCAATCCCACGCCGGCGGTGCGCAGCTTCACGCCGGGTGGCTTCGTCATCGCTAACGACGGCCGCCACCGCCAATATACGCAGGAAGTGAAATTGTCGGGCAGCGCCATGGATGGCGTGCTCTCCTATGTCGCCGGCGTCTATTATTTCAAGGAAACCAACACCACCGATTTCGGCGATCTGTTCAATGTCGGCGCTGCCGGCCCGGTGGGCGTGCCGTTGATCCTGGCGGATCGCACCCTGCGCAACACCACCGAAGCCTGGGCCGGCTATGCCCAGGTCGACGTGAAGCCGATCGAGCGGTTCACCTTCACCATCGGCGTGCGCTACACCGACGAGGAAAAGACCTTCTCCATCCGCGACAACCGCGCCAGCTGCAACGACGGCAGCATCGAGGCGACTTGCCTCGACAACGCAAATCTGCGCGCGCCCAATGGCCGTGGCATCCCCACCAGCCAGCGCACCCGATTGTGGACCCCGCGCTTCGCCATGGCCTGGAAGGCGACCGACGACGTGATGCTGTTTGCCAGCGCCACCAACGGCTTCAAGTCGGGCGGCTGGAACGCCCGCGGCACCGCGGCATCGGAACTTCTGCCGTTCGGGCCCGAAAAGGCCTGGACCTATGAAACCGGCTTCAAGGCCGACCTGTTCGACAAGAAGGTGCGCTTCAACCTCACGGCCTTCCTGTTGAATGTCGAAGGGCTGCAGACCCCGTCGGCCTTCGTGCGGCCCAATGGCTCCATTGCCTTCCTCACCCGCAACTTCGCGGATTATGTGAACAAGGGCATCGAAGCCGAATTCACCGCCCGGCCCACCGACGCGCTCACCCTGTTCGGTTCGGTTGGCTATATGGACGATCGCTACAAGCTGCCGGCCAACGCCCCGGCCTTCGATGAGTATAATTTCCAGTCGGTGGCCGGCCAACAGGCGGCCTGCCGCCAGCAGCTGGCCGCCGGCCGCGTGGCGCTGGGCGCCACCGCCGAAGTGGCGGCCGCGTGCGGTGTCGGCATCGTCGCGCCCGATGGCAGCATCGCGCAACCCGTGCGCAGCCCGGCGTGGACGCTGGCCTTGGGCGCCACTTACGAGGTCAAGGCCAGCGACAAGGTCTCGGTCATCCCGTCGGTCAACGCCAGCTGGCGTTCGTCCAGCGAGGTCGGTACCAGCCAGGTCAGCTTCTTTGACCAGCCGTTCACCAGCGCCGGCAACGTGACCTATCCGGCCAACACCAGCTATCGCGGCAATTTCATCCGGGGTTCGTTCAGCAACGATCGCTGGATCGCCAATGCCAGCCTGACGCTGAAATCCACCGATGGCTGGCAGGTGCTGGTGGAATGCCGCAACTGCTTTGATCAGGAAGCGGTGGAATCCAGCCTCGCCAACCACAGCTATCTCAACCCGCCGCGCACTTGGGCTGTCAGAGCCAAATACAGCTTCTGATGCGCCGCGCCGGTATCGGCTTGTTGCTTGCGTGTGTCCCGGCCAGCCCCGTGCTGGCCGGGTTCGCGCAAGATCATGGCGTCGGCCCATGGACCGAGGCGGTGATCAGCGTGACCGATGTGAAGCCCTTTGCCCACCTGCTCGGCGGCATCGGCGGCTGGCGCCGGATGGCGCAAGGGCGATTGTCAAAGGCCGAAATCGCCTATTGGCAGCTGCCGGCCACTGCCTCCGGCCGGTTCGAATATTGGTGTGCGCCTGCCGCCAGCACCGGTTGCCTGCGCTTTGTCCGCTTCCGTGGCGTGGCGCAGCAACCGATCCGGCTTGCGGCCCGGGCCTGGGATCCGGGCGGCATCTATTCGGTCATGATGCGATCCGATGACCTGCCGCGTCTGTTCGATGCCGCGATCAAGGCTGGGTGGTGGGCGGAAAGCCCGGTCATCCGCTTCAATTTCGGCGGCTCCGATCTCAGGAATGTCGTTCTTGCCGGGCCGCACGGCATCAATTTCGCGGTCTATCAACGCTTGTCACCACCCTTCACCGCCTTCCCGCTCGGCCTGATCAGCCAGGGGTTCAACGCGATGCGCATGGTCGAAAGCCGGCCGCGCGCCCGGGATTTCTATGCGCAGAAGCTGGGCTTTGGCCTGGTGTTCGATGGCGATGGCACGGGCGCCATCGGCCCGATGCCCGAACCGTCCAACTTCGGAATTCCGCTCAACCACACGTTGAAGGCCCTGCGTTCGGCCGCCGCCCTTTCACCCACGCCCGGTGAAACCGGCCGGGTGGAGGTGATGCAGATCACCCAGTTTGTCGGCATTCCGCAGGGAGAACGCGCCCGCGCGCCCAATTTGGGCATATTGTCCGTCCGCTATCCGGTGCGCGATCTGGCCGGCTATCGATCGGCGCTTGCCAAGGAAGGTGTCACTCCGGTGCAACAGGCCGAAGCCGTGCCGGTCGAAGGGCTTGGCCGCACTGATCTGCTGGCGGTGGCCGATCCCGATGGCAGCCTGACCGAGTTTTATCATGTCCGCTGACTTCACCCCCCTGCCCCGCCAGCGCGGCCGCATCGCCTATCGCAGCGCCAGCACCCATGCCCTGTGGGGGTTCGAGGATTTCAGCATTAGCCGCCAGGCCGATGGCGGCCGCACGCTGATGGTGGAATGCCAGATGCGCCATGGCACGGAAGATGTGACCCGCTTCACCACCCTGGCGGTCGATGCCGATCTGCAACCGCTGGAAGCGCATGTGCGCATCCTCAACCATGGCCGCCCCACCGGCAGCGGCTGGTTCCGCTTCAGCGCAACCGAGGCCGAGGGCGAAACCGCCACGCTGGCCGAAGGCCGGCTGTCACAGCGCCGGGCCATCACTCGGCCGATGCGCGGTTTTGGCATCCATGCCCTCGTCGGCGATGGCTGGCTGGCGGCCAGCTTCCCGTTCGAAAAGGGCCCCGGCCACACCCATTTTTGGGGCCCCAGCCTGCTGCACAGCCTGCACCATTTCGGCGCTACCGGGCCGATGCTGGTCACATCCACTTCCGGCCTCGCCTATGAAGCGCGCGAAACCATCACCGTACCGGCCGGCCAGTTCGACTGCCACCGCCTGTCATTTCAGGGCATGACAAACAATCATCCACCCTACACGATGTGGATCAGCGCCGATGATGACCGGCTTTATGTGAAGGGGGTTGTCGCCGGCTACATGGATGGGCTGTTCCAGCTCGAAACCCTGGATGGGAATGGCTTGTGAGCAAGACGCGATCTGAATTTTCCGCCGGCTGGAAGGTGCTCACCGCCGGCATGCTGGGGGTGATGTGCGGGGCCTCGCCGCTGCCGTTCAACACCATCGGCTTCGTGCTCGGCCCGCTGCACGCGGAATTCGGCTGGAGCTTTGCCACCATCTCGGCCGGGGTTACCACCTTTGGCATCACCGCCGGCCTGCTGGCCCCGGTCATTGGCGCTGCGGTTGACCGTTTTGGCGTCCGCCGCATCGCGCTCGGCTCGCTGTTGGCCTTTGCGCTGGTGTTTGCCGCCATCGGCCTGATCCCCGGCTCGCTCGTCGCCTGGTTCGGCCTGTGGTTCCTCATCGGCCTGGTCGGCATGGGTTCAACCCCGGTCACCTGGAGCCGGGCGATCAACATGTGGTTCTATCGCAGCCGCGGCCTGGCGCTGGGGCTGTTGCTGGTGGGCACCAGCCTGGCGGCGCTGATCGTGCCCAAGGTGGCGGTGTGGGCGATTGGCACCTGGGGCTGGCGCGGCATGTATCCGGTCGTGGCACTGTTCCCGCTGCTGCTTGCCCTGCCGCTGGGCCTTGCCTGGTTCCGTGAGCCGACGACCGCCGAAACCCCGGCCGAAATCACCGCCAGCGGCGGCCTCGTTGGCGTCAGCTTTGGCGAAGCCGCGAAAGACAGGCGCTTCTGGACAATCTGGATTTCCATCGCGCTCGTGGCGCTGGCCTATGGCGGCGCCCATATCCACATGCCCGAAATCATCAAGCAGCACGGCCTCACCGCCGCCGATGGCGCCGGCATCATGGGCATGATCGGCATCGCCCTGCTGTCGGGCCGGATCATCACCGGCTGGCTGCTTGATCGCATCTGGGCGCCGCTGGTCTGCCTGCCGATCCTGTCCATCCCGGCGCTGGCCTGCTGGTGGCTGATGGGCAATTCCACCCCCGAAACCACGGTCTGGGCCGCGGCCTTCCTGCTGGGCTTTGCCGCCGGGGCGGAATCCGATCTGATCGCCTATCTCGCCAGCCGCTATTTCGGCATGGCCCATTATGGCAAGATCTATGGCATGCTTTACATGCCGTTCGGCATCTTCTCGGCAATCTCGCCCATGCTCTATGGCCGCATCCGCGACACCACCGGCAGTTATGACCAGATGCTGATGGCCGCCACCATCCTGTTTGTTTCGGGCGCGCTGCTGCTGCTCACCCTCGGCCGCTACCCCGTCTTCGCCGCCAAGGAGGCCGCATGACCAGCGCCACCCTGATCCGCGATGATCTGCTGGGCCAGGCGGTGCCGGCCGACACGCTGCTGGCCGATGCCGCCAGCCTGTCGCTCTATGCCCATGATGTTTATGCCGCCGGGCTGCCACCGCTGGCCGTGTTCCGGCCTCACACGGTGGCGCAACTGGCCGCCGGCATTGCCGCCGCCACTGCGCAAGGCATCGCCGTCATGCCGCGCGGCGGCGGGATGAGCTACACCGGTGGCTATCTCTCCCCCACGCCCCGCTTCATCCTGGTCGACACCGGCGGGCTCGATCGCATCATCGCCCTCAACGAAGCCGACATGACGGTGACGGTTGAAGCCGGCGTCACCTGGGATGCGCTGCGCCGCTTCCTGCAGCCCAAGGGCTATCGCGTCCGCTGCTGGGGCACATTGTCGGGCATCAACGCCACTGTTGGCGGCGGCATGAGCCAGAATGGCGTGTTCTGGGGCGCCGGCAACGGCACGGTGGTGGACAGCGCACTCAGCCTGGATGTGGTGCTGGCCGATGGCCGGATCGTTGCCACCGGCAGCGATTTCTTCCGCCCCTATGGCCCTGATGTCACCGGGCTGTTCGCCGCCGATTGCGGGGCCTTTGGTGTGAAGGCGCGCGCCACGCTGCGGCTGGTGAAGGAAGGCCGCTGCGCCTATGGCAGCTTTGCCTTTGATACGGCCAACCAGATCCTCACCGCCATGGCCGGCATTGCCCGCGAAGGCCTGGCCGCCGAAAATTTCGGCTTTGACCCCTTCCTGCAGAGCCAGCGCCTCAAGCGCGAAAGCCTGACCAGCGACGCCAGGAGCCTGGTCACCATGATGAAGGCGCAAGGCAGCCTGCTGAAAGGCCTGAAGGAGGGCGCCAAGGTGGCGCTGGCCGGCCGCTCCTTCCTGGATGGCGTGCCCTTCTCCCTCCACTGCATATCCGAGCGCCGCCGCGAGACCGAGGCGGAGGCCGACATGGCCGAGATCAGCCGGATCGTGGAGGCCGCCGGTGGCAAGGCGGTGGAAAACAGCATTCCCAAGATCTTGCGGGCCAATCCGTTCCCGCCGGTCAACTCCATGGTCGGCCCCAATGGCGAACGCTGGGTGCCGGTGCATGGCTTCCTGCCGCATTCGAAGCTGGTCGACGGCTGGAACGCCGTGCAGGCCATCTATGCCGCCCACGCCGATGCCATGGCCCGGCTGGGGGTCGAGGCCGGCGCCATGCTCGCCGCCGTCAGCCCCCAGGCCTGCCTGATCGAACCGGTGTTCTTCTGGCCCGAAGCCCTGAACCCGCTGCACCGCCATGCGGTCGAGGCTGGCCATCTCGCCAAGCTGAAGGGCTTTGCGCCCAATCCGGAGGCAAGCGCGCTCGTCCACCAGTTGCGGGCCGAGATCATCGCGGCATTCCAGCAGCTTGGCGCGATCCATCTGCAGATTGCCCGCACCTATCCGCTGAAGGCCAGCCATGATCCCGCCGTGTGGGCGCTGTTGGTGGCGATGAAGCAGCAGCTTGATCCCAACAATCTGATGAACCCCGGGAGTTTGGGCCTGTGACGCCATACACCGCCGTTGCCTTGCAGTTGACGGCGCAGAGCGTCGAGCAGGCGGCCGATCCGCGTGCCCAGATCATGGCGCAGATTGCCGGGCTGGAGGGCAAGATCCGTTCGGCACGGATCTTCATCGAACAATATGGCGGTTCGCCGGTGAAGCTGGCGGTGCTGCCGGAATATCTCTTCACCTCCTATCCCGGCCGCATCTCCATCCCCGATTTTGCCAAACGCGCTGGCTTTGCCGCGGAAGGGCCGGAATATCAGGCGCTTGGCGGCATCGCGCAGCGGCTGGGCCTGTTCATCGCCGGCAATGCCTATGAGACGGACAAGGCCTTTCCCGACTTTTATTTCCAGACCAGCTTCATCGTGGCGCCCACGGGCCAGGTCATCCTGCGCTATCGCCGGCTGCTGTCGATGTTCGCGCCGTCACCCCATGATGTGCTCGACCGCTATATCGATGCCCATGGCCCCGATGCCCTGTTCCCGGTTGCCGATACCGACATCGGCCGGCTGGCGGCGATAGCATCCGAGGAAATCCTCTATCCCGAAATCGCCCGCTGCCTGGCCTTCAAGGGGGCGGAAATCTTCTGCCACAGCAGTTCCGAAATCGGCTCGCCACTGGCCACGGCCAAGGATATCGCCAAGCGGGCCCGCGCGTTCGAGAACGCGGCTTATGTCGTTTCCGCCAACACCGCCGGCATCTCGGGATCGGCGCTGCCGTTGATGAGCGCGGACGGCAACAGCCAGATCGTCGCCCCCAGCGGCAAGCTGCTCGCGCAATCGGGCAGCGGCGAGACCTTCACCGCCTTTGCCGAGATCGACATCGCCCATCTGCGCGAGCAGCGCCGGCAGCCGGCCATGGTCAACAGCCTGGCCCGCCAGCGCCCCGGCCTGTTCGCCCCGGCCTATCAGGCCGCCGCCGCGACCTTCCAGGCCGGCAATCTGATGCTGGGCAAGGACGGCAAGCCGCAGGTGCCAGAGCGTGAGCAATTCCTGAAGATGCAGCGCGATGTCATTGAAAAACTGGCAAAGGCAGGGGTGATATGAAGCATCGCACCGTCGCGGGCACCATCCGTTATACCAGCATGAAGCCCGGCATGGAGGGCCAGGAGCGTGGGCGGGAGACGTTCAAGTTCACCCACCACGGCGATGGCAGCGTGATCCTGCGCGCCAGTTGCGAGATCGAGGAGCCTGATCCCACCGTGCTGCGCGACGTGATCTATCACCTTGGCCCCGGCATGGTGCCGTTGAACCTGCATGTCCATCTCACCGTTGGCGACGCCTATATGGGCAGCGGCTGGATGCGCCATGATCCGGCCATCGGCCTTTTGGAGTGCGAGAGCGAGAGCCCGTCGCTGGGCCGCATCCGGCAATCGCGGCCGGCCGATGGGCCGTTCGATGCCTTTGGCACCCATCCGGTCGTCGGCGATGGCTATCTGGCCCGGGCCATGGATGTGTCCCGCGGGCCGCACCGGCGGCTGATGCGGGTGTTCCTGCCCTCCCCCGATCATCGCGGGGCGACACCGCCGTTGATTGCAGAAGTGAAGATCAACCTGGAATATATTGGCGAAGAAGAAAAAATAGTCGCAGCCGGCAGCTTTCATTGCCGCCATTTCCGCTTTGTCGACGACAGCGCCGACGGCATGGGCGGCAAGACCCACCCGGATTATGACATCTGGGTGACCGCCGATGATGACTGCATCCTGGTGTATGGCAGCATCGATGGTTACATGATGAACCGGTACGAACTTGTTGAATTAAAACGATGATCCTGATCATCGGTGCCGGGCTGGGCGGGCTGGTCACCGCCATTGCGCTGGCCCGCGCCGGCCTGCCGGTGGCGGTGTTCGAAGCCGCCGGCACCCTGAAGGAAACCGGCGCCGGCCTCACCCTGGGCCGCGGGGCCCAGCATGTGTTCCGCGATCTCGGTCTCCAGGCCGATGTCGCGGCCCGCGCCTGCCCGGCCGGCAGCCTGCCCTTCCTGCACTGGCGCAGCGCCCGCCTGTTGATGGGCGCGCCCGATCCCGGCGATGGCACGCCGGATGATGGCGCCAGCGACATCGTCCGCCACATTTATCGCGCTGATCTGCAGGCGGTGCTGCTCGATCATGCCGCGCGGCTGGGCATCGCGGTTCACACCGGCAAGCGTTTGATCGGGCTTGAGCAAGAAACTGCCAGCGTCACCGCCCATTTCGCTGATGGCAGCCGCGCGGATGGCACCCTGCTGGTTGGCGCCGATGGTGTGCGTTCGGCGGTGCGCGCCCTGCTGCATCCCGGCGATGCGCCGCGTTTCACCGGCCATGTCGCCTATCGCTTCCTGGTGCCGCGCGCGGCGGCCGCGCCGTTCATGGGCCAGGGCCGCAGTGCCATCTTCATCGGCCCCCGCCGCACCTTCAACCGCTACACGATGCAGGGCGGCGATGTGGTCAATTGCGCCGGCCTGGCTGAAACCGGGGAAGAAGTGCCCGAAGGCTGGTCGCTGCCGGCCAGTATTGCCGAGGTGGCGGCGGCGTTTCCTGGCTGGCACGGCGATGTGACCGGCCTGATCGCGCAGGCCCAATCCATCATCAAATGGGGCCTGTATGACCGCACGCCGCTGCCGCGCTGGAGCCAGGGCCGGGTGACGCTGCTCGGCGATGCGGCGCACGCCATGCTGCCGTTTCTGGGCATGGGCGCGACCATGGCGATCGAGGATGGCTGGGCGCTGGCCCGCTGCCTGGCGCTGGAGCCGAATGTGGGACGGGCGCTGGCCCGTTATGAGGCGGCACGGCGCGAGCGCTGCGAGACGATGCAGGCCATGTCGCGCCGGCAGGGTGAGATGACGCAGGCCATGGACCCGGACGCGCTGGTGCCGGCGGCGGTGCCGATGGCCAACCAGGCGTTGATGGGCTTTGATCCGGTGGCGGCGGGGGTTTAGAGTCGATTGCGTTTTGCTGGAATCCCAAACCCGCTCATGCCGAGCTTGTCGAGGCACCGACCGCACTTGGAGCGTGCCTCGACAGGCTCGGCATGAGCGGTTCATTCAAACGGCAAGCGGGTCTAGGCGGAGCTTGGGCGAGCCGTTGGCTGCCCCTCCGTCGCGCGTCGCGCGCCACCTCCCCAAACAATTTTGGGGAGGATTTTTTATGTTTTCAAGGAACGGAGTCAGTGTCGCATTTTGATGATGTGTAGGACAGATTGGCAGTTATATCATTGATATTGAGTTGTTTTGTTGGCCGGCCGGTTGGGCTGGCGAGCGATTTGTGGGATTCGGGGCGGGATTGGCGTGGCAGACGTGGGCCATTTGGTGACGGATTTGGGGGCGGCGGTGGCGGCAGATGGGGCGCGGGTGACGGCAGCTTGCCGGCGGTGGTGACGGCATTTGGGGTGCGGGTGGCGGATTTCGGGCGACCCCTCCGGCGCGGCGCGCCACCGCCCCAGACAGGTTTCGGGCGGATCTCAGGCGTTGCGGATGGGGGCGAAAACGCGGTCGATGAAGGCCTTCAGTTTCGCCTCCCGGTCCACGGGTGGCGCGCCCTTGGCTTCTTCGAGGGCGAGGAGGCGTTCTTCCTGCACCCAGAGTTCCTGGGCCATGTTCATCACCACGGCAACAAAGCGGTCCATGGCGGGATCGGCGAAGAAGCGCGCGTTGCCGGCATCGTCATAGAGGCCGGGCGGGGTGTCGTCAGGGCCCAAGTCTCCTTTGGGGACGTCGCTCATCACCGTTTCCACGCACCAAAGCCGAACCACATCACGCCTTCGGCCAGCCGGCCGGTGGTGGCCTGGCCCACGACTTCCGCCGCCTCGCTGGCGACCAGATCGGCGATGGCCTGTTCGCCATAAATGCCGATGGAGGGCACGACGAACTGGAAGCAATCGGCGGCGGCAAAACCGGCCTTTACGCAATTTTCCTGTGGGATTTCATCGCGATAGCCCTTGTAATAGGGCTCCTCGTTATACCAGCTGTCCCAATCGAGGTAGAAACCGTCAAAGGCGCTCATTTCGGCGTTGGGCGGCAATTCCATATGCAGCATCAACCCGCCGGGGCGCAGCACGCGCCAGGCCTCCGCCAGCGCGGCGGCGCGCTGTTTCTTCGACAGTTCGTGGAGGAACATGGAGGACCAGACAAGATCGAAACTGGCATCGGGATAATCGAGCCGGTCCGCACACATTTGCACGAACTGCACATCCTGGCCCTGCATGGCGGCCCGCGCCGCGCCATAGACGAGGCCGCCGGGCGCGGCATCGATGGCGATCACCTCGGCCCCGGGATAGGTCTGTTTCCACGGCAATGTGTTGTGGCCGATGGTGGTGCCGGTATCGAGAATGCGGGTGGGCGCAAATTCCGGATATTTCAGCGCGATATAGCGACTCATCGAGAGGCCGATATCATCGAGATTGGCGCCCATCAGGCCCATGGAGAAGACCGCGAGGCCGCGATCATAGACGGCGCCGGCCTCCACGCTGTCGCCGCCGCGCGTGTAGCTGCCGGGCATCAAATGCACCTGGATCGCGCCGACATTTTTCGGCACGTCGAGCGCGGGGTTGAGCTGGACCTTGCCGGCCGCCGCCGCAGCGGCCGCGCTCAACCGGTCAGCCTCGCGCGCCACGCTGTCGGCCACGCTCGCCCACACCATCTTCTGGGCCTGGACGCGCATGGCGGAATAGATGTTGAAGGCCGGATCGCCGCGCAGCGCCTTGTGCGCCTCCGCGCTCGTCTGTGGCGGGCGGCCGTGGGCGCGTGTGAAGGCCGGTGCCGCGCGCCGGTCGTAAGCGGCCTTCAGGTCGGCGGCGAGATCGTTGAGGATGAGGCTGCGGATGCCCGAGACGAAGCGCCCGCGCGCCGCCTCCTCCGCCGTCAGGTCCGGCTTCATGCCGTGCTGCAGCTCGACGCTCATGGTTTCACCCCCTCCACCTGCGCAATGCCGTCCGCGCTGAACGGCGTCTTGTACGCATTGTCACCCACCTTGCCGATCATGTCAGCCCGCAAGGGCGCTTCCGGATAGACTGTGACAATATAGTCCCCCGCCGACGGGTTCAGTCGCAGCGGCTTGATCTTTTCCTGATACTCCTTCGAGAACCAGAAGGCCCGGGCATTGGCCATGCAGGGAAAGCGCACGATCAAGTTGACATAGCCCTTGGGGGCATCGCCTTCGAACACCGCCTGCGGGAAGGCCAGATTGACATAATAGCCGCCGAGTTTCTGATACAGGCCACTGTCGGCAATCGCCTTGCCATAGGCGAGCATGCGTGCCCGATCATGGGTGGGGCCGGACACGATCATGATCACCGGTGCGTTGCAGGCGGTGGCCGGCGCGGGTTGCGGCTGGGCCGCTGCCGCCTGGGCCATCAGCATCAGGGCGGTGAGCATCAGGGCCTCTCCTCGTTGCACAGGGTCCATTTCCACGGGGCGCCGTTCTGGAACCATTGCCAGGTCCGCGCGCGGGTGCGGCGGTCGGCGGCGAGCGCAATCATCTCGATATAATAGGCGTCGGCGACGTCGCGGCGGTCGAGCCGGAGCATCAGCACATCCTCCGCCGTCTGCCAGCCATAGCCGGCGAAGCGGTCGGTCTCCCAATGCAGTCGGTCGCCCACCAGCGTGCCGCCGAATTCATAGGTGGCGGTGCGGCCGTCTTCCCATGAAAGCCAGTTGTGCTGAACATAGTGGAACGGGCCGGTGTCGGGGAATTCGCACCAGGTCTTGACGCGGCGGGCGTCGAGCAACTGGCCGTCCGCGGCAATGTCGCGATACCAGCCTTGCCAATGGCCCTCGTGGAGGAGCATGGCCGGCATGGCGGCAGCAAGGGCGGCGCGGTTGCTCATGAACCACGCTCGGCATAAGCCGCCAGCGGCAGCGGCTGGCCGGTCTGGATGATCAGCGCCTGCTTGCGGAAGAAGCGCAGCAGGCCTTCATCGCCCATGCGGCTGGGGCCCAGCCCGCTCAATTTCTGCGAGGAGTTGGTGGCATCCCACACCATGGAGGTGAGCGCGCCATCGTTGATCGAGATGGCGCCGGCTTCGAGCCGCGCCGCCACCGCTTCGGCCTCGGTTTGCGGCCCGACCACGGCGGCGGACAGGCCATAGACGCTGGCGTTGGCCATGGTGATGGCATCATCCACGCTGTCATAGACGGTGACCGGGATGACCGGGCCGAACGTTTCTTCGGCCATCACCGCCATGTCCGCCGTCACATCCACCAGCACGGTGGGGCGCATGTACCAGCCGCCGCCATATTGTTCGGGCTTGCCGCCGGCGAGCAGGCGGGCGCCGCGGGCCAGGGCGTCGTCAATCTGGGCGCCGACCTTTTCGGCCTGGGCGGCAAGGATGAACGGGCCGAGTTCGCCGACATTGATGTCGGGCCAGTTGGGCCGCACCTCGGCGGCGCGGGCGGCGAGCTCGGCGAGGAAGGGTTCGGCGAGGCCGCGCGGCACATAGACCCGCTCGATCGACTGGCAGGCCTGGCCGGTGGCGACCACGCTGGCGCGCAGGGCGAGGCGGGCAGCGGCGACCGGATCGGCGCCGGGCAGGATGATCATCGGATCCTTGCCGCCCAGTTCCAGATTGGCCGGGATCAGCGCGCGGGCGGCAGCTTCGGCGACCTTGCGGCCTGTGGCGGTGGACCCGGTGAAGCAGACATAGTCCACCGCGCCGATCAGCGCCTGCCCCGTCTCCGCCCCGCCCAGCACATAAGCGAAGACAGCGGCGAGTTCGGGCACGTCGGCGATGGCGGCCTGCATGGGGACGACAAAGCGCGGGGTGACTTCGGACGGTTTCACCAGCGCGGCGCAGCCGGCCATCAGGGCGGGGATGGCATCGATGTGCGACAGGACGACCGGGAAGTTCCACGGCGCAATTGCCCCGAACAGCGGATAGGCGATGTGCCGGCCCTTGAGCAGGATGCCGGGCACGGCGCTGGGGGTTTCGCCGCCGTCGAGCCCGGCCATCAGCTGCTGGCCCCGCACCGCCCAACGGCGGATGGTGCGCGGCAGGCCTTCCACCTCGATGCGGGAGACGGCGTGGCGGCCGGTGTCGATGGTCAGCGCGCCGATGATCGCCTCGGCATGGCGCTCCACGGCCTGAGCGAAGCGTTCCAGCACGGCGGCGCGGCCGGCTGGCCCCAGCGCGGCCCAAGCCGGCTGGGCGGCGCGCAGGCGGGCAGCGATGGCCGCCACCTCGGCCGGGCCGGCGGGGGTGATTTCATGATCCAGTTCGCCGGTGCGCGGGTTGCGGATTTTCATGGCCGCTCCTGCGCGGTGAACTGGTCAACGATCTGGGCGCCGGTGGCGAACCAGCATTCGGGCCGCGCCGCCAGCCGGGCCAGCAGCCGTTCAAAGGCGGCAATGCGATAGGGCAGGCCCATGATATAGGGGGTGACGTGGATGGGCAGCATCCGTCCGGCCCCGGTGGCAGCGGCTTCGGCGGCGAGCCAGTCGAAGGCATCTTCCAGGCTTTGCGCCCAGCTGTCGGCCGATTGCTGCTGCACGGCGATGATCTGCCGGTCGGACAATTCATGGTTCAGGGCCAGGTTGATGAGGCCGTTGCTGAAGCGATAGGGCAGCTCGTCATTCACCCAGTCGCAGGCATAGCGATAGCCGGCCGCCACCAGCAGATCGGCGGTGTGGAAGCTCTGGCTGCGGGCGATGGAGAGCCAGCCATCGGGCTCCACCCCGCAGGCGGCGAGCCGCTCGCTGGCGGCGTGGATGAGGGCGCGTTCATCGTCGACGGCCAGGCTGGCATCGATGGTGCCGTTCATGTCGGTGCTGTGCGCGATCACCTCGTGCCCGCCGGCCTGCACGGCGGCGAGCAGTTCGGGATTGCGTTCCGCCACGGCCGCATTGGTGGCGAAGCTGGCCGGGGCGTTTGCGGCGGCCAGCGCCTCGAGGAAGCGCCAGGCGCCGACCCGGTTGCCATAATCGCGCGCGGTGAAATGGCGGAAATCGGGATAGGCCGTCTGCATGTGGCCCGGCGCGCGGAACGGCTTGTCGGTGGGGGTGATCGGGAAGAATTCGAGGGAGACGCAAACCCATACGGCAACGGAGCCCTTGGGCCAGCGCAGCGGCGGGCGCTGGTGCAGGGCGGACCAGGGGTAGAGATCATGGTCATAGCCGTGGCGGCGGTGCGGGTAGTGGAGATAGGCGGGATCGAGGCTCATGGCTGCATCCCCTGCCAGGCATCGACGATCTGGCTGGCGGTGGCGATCCAGGCGCGGCCATCGGCGGCGATATGGCGAAGCGCCTGTTCGAACGGGCCGATGCGGTGCGGCTGGCCGATCAGATAGGCGTGCAGCGGAATGCACATCACGCTGCCGGGTTCCTGCGCCAGCCGTTCGAACTGGCGGATCAGCGTGTCGGCATAGTCCCGGCCCGACATGTTGTAGACGAAGAAGCCATAATGGTCGTTCACCTCCAGGCTGTAGGGAATGGAGACGAGACGGCCAGTTTTGGTGTGGACCGGCAGCACCTGATCGTCGTGATAGAGATCGCAGGTGTAGCTGAGGCCATATTCGGCGATCAAATCGAGCGTGCGCGGCGTGTGGGTGAGCGCCGGGGCGAGCCAGCCGCGGATGGTCTGGCCGGTCGCCGCCCGCACCGTGGCGATCGAGTCCTCGATAATAGCGCGTTCCTGTTCCTCTGCCATGTCATAGGCATAGCGGGTGTTGTAGATGCCGTGGCTGAAGAATTCCCAACCGCGTTCATTGGCATCGGCGACCACCTCCGGGTGATGCTGGCACAGCGCGACGGAGAGCGAGACGGAGCCGGGAAAGCCGTGTTTCGTCATCACATCGGCCATGCGCCAGTGCGACACGCGGTTGGAATGATCGCGGTGGGAAAAGCCCACCACGTCCGGGTGCGGCCGGCCCCAGGCCTTGCGGCGCGGGTGCGGCGGCGGGTCGATCTCGTAATATTCCAGGTTGGGAGCGACCCAGACGGCAACCGTCTTGCCGCCGGGCCAGGTGAAGCGGCGGCGGCTGGGCGCCGGGTTGTAGAGGCCGGGATCGGCGGCGTTCTCGATCACGCCCGCGCCTCCAGCCAGTCGATCACCGTCTGCACGGGTTCGACATCGGCATATTTCAGCTGCAGATCGGTCAGATTGGCGAAGTGGTAGCTTTCATGCTTGTCGGCACAGGTTTCGATGGGGACGATGGTGCGATAGCCGTGGGACAGCGCATCGACCGCCGTGGCGCGCACGCAGCCCGATGTGGAACCGCCGGTGACCACAACCGTGTCGACCTTGTGCCAGACGAGGTAGCTGGCCAGCGGCGTTTCGAAAAAGGCGCTCGGCATGCGCTTGGTATATTCAAGGTCATCGGGCCCGATCACCACGCGCGGATCATAGGCGTGGCGCTCGCTGTCATATTTGATGTTCTGCAGGCTGTCGGGCGTGTTGGTGCGCGTGCCCCATACGCCGGCGTCACCGGCATCGGCCTTGTAGGCAACGCGCGTCCAGATCACCGGCATGCCGCGCGCCCGGGCCAGGGCACTGATATGATTGACATGTTCGATCTGGCGCGGGTCCGTCTCATAGGCGGTCGCGAAGGCTGAGATGTCGGTGTAGGCGCGCTGGAAATCGACATTGACGATGGCAAGCTTCTGGCCGAATCCGAACTTGCGGCGGGCCGGATTGGCCATCACCTCCTCGAAAATCGCCTTCGCCGTGCGCCCGTCGCTGACCATGCGGGTGCCCTTCACGGTCATGCCTGTCCCTCCTGATTCCATGGCCGCGCAGCCTGCCCCGCAAGAAAAAGCTTGTCGAGGGGAATTTGTCCGGACAAATTGGCACTGATGATCACCCGCCACTTCATTGACGTGATGAATGCCGATGGCAGCCGGCGGCGCGTGCATTATCGCCGCTGTGGCCGGGGCCAGCCGCTGTTGATGGTGCATCAAAGCCCGCGCTCCTCGGCCGAATATGCCGCGCTGATGGCGCAATGGGGCCAGTATTTCACCTGCATCGCGCCCGACACGCCGGGCTTTGGCCAATCCGATCCCCTGCCCGGCACCCCGGACATTGGCGATTTCGCCGATGGGCTGGTGGCGCTGATGGATGCGCTGGGGCTGGAACGCTGCCCCGCCTATGGCTTTCATTCCGGCGGCATCATCCTGGTCACCGCGCTGAAACGCCATCCGCAGCGCTTCACCGGGCTGGCGGTGGGCGGTTATGCGATCTGGACCCGCCAAGAGATGGCGATCTTCGGGGAATCCTATCTGCCGCCATTCAAACCAACGGCTTATGGTGAACATCTCACCTGGCTGTGGAACCGCATGCTTGAACAAAGCTGGTTCTTCCCCTGGTTCGATGTGCGCCCCGAAGCCCGCCTGCCCGGCGCCCATGCCGATGTGGCGCGGGTGGACCAGGCGGTGCGCGAAATGCTGGAGGCGGGCGATGCCTATCGCGCTGGCTATGGCGCCGTGCTGCGCGCCCCGCGTGACATTCCGCCCGCCGATGCCGCGGTGCCGCCGGTGCTGATTTCCGCCTATGCCGGCGATCCGTTGCAGGCGCATATTGATCGGCTCGGCCCGTTGCCGGCCGGCTGGCGCGCCAACAAGGTCGACACCCCGGCCGATCACCAGCGGGTCAGCCTCGATTGGCTGCTGGCGCTGCCACCGGTGCCCGAGGTGCCGCTGCGCGAGGCCGACGATCAAGGCTTCGCAAGCATTTCCAGCGAATATTTCACAGGTCTGGTTCATTGGCGCGGCAGGGCCGGTGATCGCGCCACCATCCCTGCCCCCGGCCGCGCCATCAGCCTTTTGGCCGGCGCCGGCATTGATCCGCCCGGCCACGGCCTGTCCGACGATTGGGCCGGCCCCGCCACCCGTGCCGCCTTTGACGCGGTGTTCGCCGACGTCGCCCGCCAGCGCGGCTTTGCCGGCCTTGCTTTCGAAGCCGCTGCCCCGGGCGATCCGGCCCTGCTCTATCCCGATCTCACGCCCGACCGCTTTGGCAGTCACCTCGCCCGCGCCTGGGCCGCCGTGCGCGCCGGGCAGTTTTTCCGGCCCTGGCACAGCGCCAGCGCCGCCACCGCCATCCCGTTTGACGCCGCCGCCATCACCCCCGAACGCCTGGCGGCGGCGCATCTGGCCCTGATGCAGGCCCGATCGGCCCGCGCCTTCCACACCGCCTATGGAGACCAAGATGGGAATTCGTGAAGACATGCCGCTGCTGGCCCGCCATGAGGGCGTGTGGGACGGCACCTACAGCTATTACAACGCCGCCGGCGAGAAGGTGGACGAGCACAAGAGCCGGCTGTTCTGCCGCTTTCTGGGTGATGACAGCCCGACCCCCTATCACCAGACCAACCATTACACCTGGCCCGATGGCCGCACCGAAATCCGCGATTTCCCCGCCGCCTATCGCGACAAGCGCGTGTGGTGGGACAATGAGCTGATCAAGGGCAGCGCCTGGGAGGTGGGCCAGGATGATCACAACCGATCGGTCATGCTGTTCTGGGAACGCACCGGCGATCCCACGCTTTATCTGTATGAAATGATCCAGATTTCCGATTGCGGCACCAAGCGCTGCCGCACCTGGCACTGGATCAGGAACGGCCAGCTGGAAACCCGCACTGCCATCCAGGAGGTGCTGGTGACCAAGGACTGGCGGAGCCTGGAGCCCTGATGCCAACCCTGGTCGACAAGATCTGGAACGCGCACCGGACGTGCTCAACGCCCGGCGGTGCCGACCTGATCGCCATCGATCGCATCTTCCTGCACGAACGCACCGGGGCGGCCGCGCTGAAGTCCATGGCGGCGGCTGGCCGCAAGGTGCGTGATCCGGCCCGGGTGTTCGTCGGCATGGATCATATCGTCGACACCCGCCCCGGCCGCACCGACCAGACGCTGATGCCCGGCGGCCAGGGCTTCATCAGCGAGACCCGCGTCGCCGCCCGCGCCGCCGGGCTGACCATCTTTGACGTGACCGATCCCGATCAGGGCATCGTGCATGTGATCTCCCCGGAATTGGGCATCGTGCTGCCCGGCTGCACGCTGGTCGCGCCCGACAGCCACACCTGCACGCAAGGTGCCTTTGGCGCGCTGGCCTGGGGCATCGGCAGCAGCGAGGCCGAGCATGCCATGGTCACCGGCACGCTGCGCCTCACCCGGCCGAAGACGATGCGCATCCGGCTGGATGGCCGGCTGGCGGCGGGCGTCACCGCCAAGGATCTGGCCCTGGCGTTGCTGGCGCGCTTTGGCGCCGGCGGCGGGGCCGGGCATGCGGTGGAATATGCCGGCTCCGCAGTGGCGGCGATGGACATGGAAGCCCGGATGACGCTGTGCAACATGGCCACCGAATTTGCCGCCTTCACCGGCATCATCGCACCGGACGAAGCCGCCTTTGCGGCGCTGGCCGGCCGGCGTTATGCGCCCGCGGCCTTTGATGCACCCTATTGGCGGGGGCTGGCCAGCGATGCCGACGCCGCGTTCGATGCCGAGCTGGCGCTGGATGCCGCCAGCGTTGCCCCGATGGTGAGCTGGGGCACCAGCCCGGAACACAGCATCCCGATCGATGCCGCCCTGCCGCAGGGCCCGGTCCGCGCCCATGACTATATCGGCCTGGCGCCCGGCACCGCCATTGCTGGCACCCCCATCGATGCCGCCTTCATCGGCAGTTGCACCAACAGCCGGCTTTCCGATCTTCGGCGCGCCGCCGCGCTGCTGAAGGGGCGGCGGATTGCGCCTGGCATCAAAAAGGCGCTGGTGGTGCCGGGCAGCAGCGCGGTCAAGCGCGCCGCCGAAGCCGAAGGGTTGCACGCGATCTTCCAGGCCGCCGGCTTTGAATGGCGGGAAAGCGGCTGTTCCTTGTGCTTCTATGCCGGCGGCGAGGGCTTTCCGCCCGGCAGCCGCACGATCAGCAGCACCAACCGCAATTTCGAAGGCCGCCAGGGCCCCGGCATCCGCACCCACATCGCCAGCCCCGAAACCGTGGTGGCCAGCGCATTGGCCGGGGTGATTGCCGATCCGCGGGCCCTGCAGGGCGTGATGTCATGACGCCGTTCACCGCCCTCACCTCGGTCGCCATTCCGCTGTTGCGCGACAATATCGACACCGATGCCATCATCCCCAGCCGGGAAATGCGCTCGACCGGGCGCACGGGCCTTGCCGACGGGCTGTTTGCGCCCTGGCGCTATCTGGACGTGGATGCGCGGGTGCCCGATCCGGCCTTTCCCTTGAACGATGCCCGCGCCGCCAGCGCCCAGATCCTGCTGGGCGGTGCGAATTTCGGCTGTGGCTCCAGCCGCGAACATGCGGTGTGGGCGCTGGCCGAATGGGGCATCCGGGCGGTGATCGCGCCCAGCTTTGCCCCGATCTTCAAGGCCAACGCCCTGCGCAATGGCCTGTTGCCGGTGGAACTGCCGGTGGCGGATTGGGCCTGGGCCGCGCTGCACATCGATCTGGCGGCGCAAACGGTGAACGGGGTGGGCTTTGCCATTGATGCGGAAGCCCGGCTCATGCTGCTGGAAGGGCTGGACGTGATTGCGCTGACGCTGAAATCGCGCGCTGCGATCGATGCGTGGGAGGCGGCGGACCGGGCGGAACGGCCGTGGGTGTATCTGGCGGCCCCTCCGTCGCCTGCGGCGCCACCTCCCCAATCAGAGATTGGGGAGGACCTTGCTCATCCTCCCCAAACTTGTTTGGGGAGGGGGACCGCCAAAGGCGGTGGAGGGGCACCGCGCCCGCCAGCAAAGCCAGCCCGCACCGTCAAGCGCGCCCGCGCGCTGCGTGCGGCGATGTCCTTGCCGGAAGTGCAGTTGTGGCAGGCCTTGCGGGCGCGGCCGGATGGTTTGAAGTTCCGTCGCCAGCATCCGGCGGGGCCCTATATTCTGGACTATTATTGCCCGGCCGCACGGCTGTGCGTGGAGATTGACGGCCAGTCTCACAATGCGCGGGCCGGGCATGATGCAGCGCGGGATGACTGGCTGGCGGCGCAGGGCATTGCGACGTTGCGGTTGCCGGCGGAACTGGTGCTGGGGGATGTGGCGGCGGCGGTGGCGACCATCGTGGCGGCGGCACAGGGCCCCTCCGCCTCGCTGCGCTCGGCACCTCCCCAATCGGAGATTGGGGAGGACCTGTTTGATTCTCCCCAAACTTGTTTGGGGAGGGCAACCGCCGAAGGCGGTGGAGGGGCAACATCATGATCCTCGTGTCCGAAGTTGGCCCGCGCGACGGCTTGCAATCGATCAGCCGGGTCATGCCGCTGGCGGCGAAGAAGGCCTGGATCGCGGCCGAGGCGGCAGCGGGCGTCAGGGAGATCGAAGTGGGCAGCTTCGTGCCGCCCAGCCTGTTGCCGCAGATGGCCGACACGGCGGAGCTGGTCGCATTCGCCCGCACCCTTCCCGGCCTCAACGTCGTGGCGCTGGTGCCCAATGCCAAGGGCGCGGCGCGGGCGGTGGCGGCCGGTGTGCACGGCATGTCGATCCCCTTTTCGATGAGCGAGACGCACAGCCTGAAGAATGTGCGCAAATCCCATGCCGAGATGATCGCGGAGATTGGCGCGGTGGCGGCCATCGCGCGCGACGCCGGTGTGCATTTCGCCGTCGGCCTCTCCACCGCCTTTGGCTGCACCATGGAGGGCGCGGTGCCGCAGGATCGCGTTGTCCGCCTCGCCGTGGCGGCGGCCGAAGCCGGGGCGGCCGAGTTCAGCCTGTCGGACACCACGGGCTATGCCGATCCGGCGCAGGTGAAGCGGCTGGTGCGCGCCGTGCGGGCCGAGGTGGGCGAGCGGCTGACCACGCTGCACCTGCACAACACCCGCGGGCTGGGGCTGGCCAATGCGCTGGCGGGCCTTGAGGAGGGCATCACCACGCTCGATGCTTCGTTGGGCGGGCTGGGCGGCTGCCCGTTCGCGCCGGGGGCTTCGGGCAATCTGGTCACCGAGGATCTGGTGCTGATGCTGAACAGCATGGGACTGGAAACCGGCATCGATCTGGAAAAACTGATCGCCGTGCGCGCCATCCTGGCCGAAGCCCTGCCCGGCGAACCGCTCTATGGCTTCACCCCCGATGCCGGGCCGATGCTGGATTATCACGAAAGGCTGGCGAAATGACCCCTGCCCCGCTTGCCGGCCTCAAGGTCATCGAATTCACCCACATGGTGATGGGCCCCACGGTGGGGCATATCCTGGCTGGGCTGGGCGCCGATGTGGTGCGGGTGGAGCCGCCGGGCGGGGACCAGACGCGGCGGCTGCTGGGATCGGGCGCGGGCTATTACCCGATGTACAATCGCGGCAAGCGCAGCATCTGCCTTGATCTCAAATCCGAAGCCGGCCTCGCCGTGGCGCGTGATCTGATTGCCGGTGCCGATGTGCTGGTGGAGAATTTCCGCCCCGGCGCGCTCGAGCGGCTGGGCCTGGGGTATGAGGCGATGGCGGCCGCCAACCCCGGCCTCATCTATTGCAGCGAAAAGGGCTTCCTGCCCGGCCCCTATGAGCAGCGCACCGCGCTGGACGAGGTGGCGCAGATGATGGGCGGGCTTGCCTATATGACCGGGCCGCCCGGCCGGCCGCTCAGGGCCGGGGCCAGCGTCATCGATGTGACCGGCGGCATGTTCGGCGTGATCGGCATCCTTTCGGCCTTGCACGAACGCAACGCCGCTGGGCGCGGGCAGAAGGTTGTTGCCAGCCTGTTTGAAACCACCGCCTATCTGGTGGGCCAGCACATGGCGCAATTTGCCGTGACCGGCAAACCCGCCGCACCGATGCCGGCCCGGGTTTCGGCCTGGGCGATTTACGACGTGTTCGAGACGAAGGACGAACCGGTGTTCATCGGCGTGGTGACGGACGCGCTGTGGCAGAAATTCTGCGCGCTGTTCGGGCTGGACGATTTGTGGGCCGATGAAGGCCTGCGGCAGAACAACAGCCGGGTGCTGGCGCGGGACCGAATCCTGCCGGTGATCCGCGCCATCATCGCCGTCATGACCCGGGCCGAGGTGGTGGCGAAGCTGGACGGCACCGGCATGCCCTTTGCCCCCATCGGCAAGCCGGAAGAGCTGTTTGATGATCC
>CAZAWH010000022.1:0-29495 GCA_964488775.1 uncultured Sandarakinorhabdus sp.
GCGCATGCCGATGTTGAGCGCCAGGCCGCCGCCGTCTTCCTCGACGATGTTGAGGCCGGGAATGGCGACCAACTGATCGCGCAGGGTGAGCGGTGCGCGGCTGGCGATGGCGGCGCGATCCACCACATCATTGGCGCCGGGGATCAGGCGCAGATCGGCCGGCACAATGGCCGTCACCACGATCTCCGGCGCTGTGCCGCCGTCGGCGGCGGCCGCATCGGCGGCCAGCGCGGCGGTGGCCGCCGATGCCAGCACGCTGGTGGCCAGCAATGCTTGGGTGATGATGTGCATGAAACGCCTCCCAATCATGACGTGCCGGTTTGCCGGCATCAATGAAGGCAAGCATAGAGGCCCGGTTTCACACCGGTCATGAGCGTTTTCTGAGAAAGCCCTCACAATGGCTCGTGCTTTGGTCTGAGGACAAAGCCGACACCGCGCACATTGGCGATTTCGGGCGCGCCGGCATGGCCGGCCAACAGGCGGCGCAGATAGCCGATATAGACATCCACGGCATTTTCCGTGACATCGCGGTCTGGCCCCCAGGCCGCATCGATCAGCGCGGCGCGGCTGATCGGCTGGCCGGCCTGCGCGGCGAGCGCTGCCAGCACGGCAAATTCCCGGCGCGACAGCGCCAGCGGCTCACCGGCCAGCGCGGCGAGGCCGGCCCTGGTGTCAAGTTCCAGTGCGTCGATGCGGATGCGGTGGGCGGTGGCGCTGCGGGCCAGCATCACCGCCAGCCGGGCCAGAAGTTCGGCCAGGGCAAACGGCTTGGCAACATGATCATCAGCACCGCTGGCAAAGCCCTCCAGCCGGTCTTCCACCTCGCTGCGCGCGGTGAGCATCATGATCGGAATGGTCAGGCCGGCGGCGCGGGCATCGCGGCACAGCGCCAGCCCGTCACCATCGGGCAGGCCGCGATCCAGCAGCACGGCGGCAAAGCGCCGGGCGGCCAGCGCGGCGCGGGCGCTGGCGGCGCTCTTGACCCATTCCACGCCATAGGTTTCGGCCAGCAGTGCCCGGCACAACACGCTGCCGATGGCCGGATCATCCTCCACCAGCAGCAGGGTCACGGCGCCAGCGGCACCCGCATCGTCACGCATAGCCCCTCCTGCCCGCTGGTCGCCATGATAGTGCCGCCATGGGCGGTGATGATCCAGTGTGCCAGGGCCAGGCCCAGCCCGCTGCCGCCATGGCTGCGGCCGGCGGCGCCCTGCACATGCGGTTCGAACATGGCGGCAATCTCGCCCGCTGTCACGCCCGGCCCGGTATCACCGATGCGGATTTCGGCCATGCCGGCAGTGGCCGCGCCGGCCAGCGTGACATGGCCGCCGGCGCCGGCAAACTTGATGCCATTGTCGATGATGGCAGCGATGGCCTGGAACAGGCGATCAGTATCGCCCTGCACCGGCAAAGCCGTCGGCAGCGCCCCGGCATCCAGGCCGACCCCGCACAGATCGGCATAACGGCGGGTACGGCGCACGGCATCGCGGGCAATGGCCGCCAGATCGGCCGGGGCCATCACCAGCGCCAGTTCGCCGCTTTCGGCGCGGGCCAGTGCGAGCAGATCATCCAGCCGACGGCCCAGAAAGGTGCCGCTGTCGGCAATGCTGTCAAGCGCCGCGGTGGTGGCGGCATCGGCACCGCGCCGGGCCAGCTCCGCCTCGGCCAGCAAGGCGGTCAGCGGCGTGCGCAGTTCGTGGCCCACCTTGGCCAAGAACAGGCGGCGGCGGGCGTCGATCGCCTCCAGCCGCTGGCGCGCCGCTTCGATCGCGACAGTGCGGCGGGCCACCTGCGCATCAACAGTGGCGGCCATATGGTTCACCCCGGCGATCAGGCGGTGGATTTCGCCTGGCCCGGCCAGCGGCAGCGCCACCGGCCCGGCTTCGCGCGCCACGGCCTCCACCGCGTCGGCCAGCGCGCCCAGCGGCCGGCCGATGTGCCGCCACACCAGCCAGCCGGCCAGCGCCGCCAGCGCCGCCAGCCCGGCCAGGCCCGCCCACATCAGCCGGATCAACCGCGCCCAGGCGGCGCGGGTGGCAGCAGTGGCCTGTTCGGCCTCGGCCAGCTCGGCGCGCGCGATGCTGGCGGCCAGCTGGCTGGCGCTGGCCAGCCGGGCCGGCGTGGGCGGCGCCGCGATCAGGGCGGCCAGCCGCGCGGCATCGGCGCGCTCGCTGCCATCATCCAGGCCCTGTTGCGCGGCGATGGCGGGCAGGCGGCGTTCGGCATCCAGCGCCCGGCGATAGCGGTCGAGCAGGCCGGGCACGGCGCTGGCCTTGTGGCCGGGATCGGCGGCCTTCCGCGCCAGTTCGGTCTCGATCCGGGTGGCAAGCAGGGCCTGGCGATGGGCCAGGCCGGCGCGCGATTCCAGGGCCTCGCTGGCGCGTTCCAGCCCGGCCAGCGCCAGCGCCAGCCCGCACCAGCCGGCGGCCAGCACCAGCGCGGCGGCTAGCACCAGCGGGATCAGGCCAACCGGGCGGCGGGCAGACATCAGGGCCAAGCCTTGCGCATTGGGCCATGCTGCCCTGATGGCGCGACAAAGACCAGATGGTTGCGGGGGGCCAGATGGTTGCGGGCCGGCAACTGCTGCATTACATGGGCAGCACAGTCCAACCGCAGGAGCCTTCCCCATGCCCAACCCCTGGCAGCACAGCCGTTCCACCAGCCTGTCTGACGACATCGATTTCGAGATCAAGGGCCAGGAACTGCAGTTCGTGGAGATCGAGCTGGACCCGGGCGAAAGCGCCGTGGCCGAAGCCGGCGCGATGGTGTGGAAGGATGCCGCGGTGGGCATGACCACGGTGTTCGGCGATGGCTCGGCCGAACAGGGCGGCTTCATGGGCAAGCTGCTGGGTGCCGGCAAGCGGCTGGTGACCGGGGAAAGCCTGTTCACCACCGTGTTCACCCACAATGGCGGCGGCAAGGCGCGCGTGGCCTTTGCCAGCCCGACGCCGGGCGCGATCCTGCCGATCAAGCTGGACAGCGTGGGCGGCACGCTGATCTGCCAGAAGGATGCGTTTCTGGCCGCGGCGCGTGGGGTGAGCATCGGCATCGAATTCCAGCGTCGCATCATGACCGGGCTGTTCGGCGGCGAAGGCTTCATCATGCAGCGGCTGGACGGCGATGGCTGGGTGTTCGTGCAGATGGGCGGCACCGTGGTGGAGCGCACGCTGGCGCCGGGTGAGCAGCTGCATGTCGATACCGGCTGCCTGGCGGCCTATACCCCCAGTGTCGATTTCGATCTGGTCGGCGCCGGCGGGGTGAAATCCATGCTGTTCGGCGGCGAAGGCGCGTTCTTTGCCCGGCTGACCGGGCCGGGCAAGGTGTGGATCCAGTCGCTGCCGTTCAGCCGGCTGGCCGGCCGCATGATGCAGGCCGCCATGGGCCGCGGCCAGAGCCGGGGCGAAGGCAGCATCCTGGGCGAACTGGGCGATTTCATCGGCAACAACCGTTGACCGGCGGCGGGGGCGGCCGCTGCCGCCCCCTTCAGCCCTTCCAGCCGATCGAGACGAAGATGTTGCGGGGCAGGCCGGGATCAAAGCCGCCACCGGCACCGGGGCGGACGCGGGCGGCATAGCGTTCGTCGAGCAGATTGTTGATGCCGGCGCCCACGGCAAAGCCGCCGCCGATCGGCCAATCGATGCTGGCATCGACCACCTGATAGGCGGGCAGGGCGAAATCGGCGACATTGTTGTCTGCCCCCTGCTGAGCGCCGACGGACGTGAAGGTGACGGCGGCGCGGCGGCCGCCCTTGCCGATATGGGCCAGGGTGGCGCGCAGCAGATGGCCCGGCGCGTATTGCGGGGTGAAGCCGGATGCCGCCCCCCGCGTGAAGCGGGCATCCAGCAGCTGCAGATTGGCCGACAGCCGCAGCGTATCGCGCCCCTGGGCCAGGCCATCCGGCCCGATCAGATCCAGCCGCACCGCCAGATCAACGCCCTGGTTGCGCATGGCGCCCACATTCTGCCGCCGCGCGCCGCCCGCGCCCACTGCGCCAAAGCGGCCGACGGCCGGCAGCGGCCCGGCGAGGAAACCGACCTGATCCTCGAAGGTGACGCGGAACAGGCTGGCGTCGATGCGCAGCGGCCTTGCCACCTGGGCCTGCACGCCGGCTTCCATGGTGAAGCTGTAGCTCGCCTCGAAGGTGCCGGCGGCATCGATGCCGGCCTGGAAGGTGACGCCGTCATTGTAGAGCAGCGGCTTGAACCCGCGGCTGGCATTGGCGACGAAGCGCAGGTCCGGGCTGGCATCCCAGGTGGCGCCGATGCCCCACAGCGCAACCGTGCTGATGTTGCGCAGATTGCCCAGCGGGCCGTTGGCGGTGCCGGGGCCGCCGCCGGTGGCGCTGCCGATGCCGAGGTCCAGTTGCTCCACCACCCGCTGGCGCAGCCGTTCCAGCCGGAAGCCGGGGACGATCTGCACATTGCCCAGGCCCAGCTTCAATTCGCCGAACAGGGCGGCGGCATCGCCGGTGCGGGTGGCGCGGGCCAGCGCGCCGGCGGTGCCGGCAAAATCGGCGTTGCTGGCGCCCTTGTCGACAAACACTGGCGCGCTTGAGCTGTGGCCCAAGGCGCCGATGGTCAGGCTGTGCTGGGCCTGATCGCCGAAATCATGGCGCAGGCGCACATCGATGCCGGCGGTGTCAAAGGCTTGCAGCTGGCGGATCAGCACATTGGCGGTAGGTGTGACGGCGCCAAAGCCGCCGCCGGCCTGACGCCAGCTTTCGCGCTCGAACCGGCTGTAGAAGGCGCGGGCCGTCAGCTGCGTGTCGTCATCCAGCTGCCAGTCCAGGCCGAGCGAGGGGGCAATGCGCTGCAGGCGGATGCGATCGAACGGGGTCGAGCTGTCGCGCCGGTCAGCCTCCATGCGGGCGCGGGACAGGCCGCCGGGTTCGCCGAAATCGCCCTGATAATAATCCAGCGCGAGGGTGAGGGTGAGATCATCGCCCAGCACATGGCCGCGCAGGCGACCCGTCAGCTGCTCGTGATCACTGTTCATCCGGCGCGGGCCATCGCCGGCGGCATAATGGACCAGCGCATCGGCGGCGAGCCGGCCGCTGGAGACATTGAGGCTGGCCGCGCCTGCTCGCGCGTTCCAGCTGCCCAGGGTGAGGCGGGCGCTGCCGTCCACCCCGGCGCTGCGGCGCGGGCCCTTCATCACATAGTTGATCGCGCCGCCGGGCTGCGGGCCATAGAGCAGGCCGGCCGCACCGCGGATGAACTCCACCCGTTCGACCGCTTCGAGCGGCGGGATGAAATAGGCGGCCGGGTAGCTGTACATGTCGGGCACGGCCGGCACGGCATCCTGGAGGGTGAGGATGTTCCAGCTTTCGTGCGGTTCGCCCAGCCCGCGATAGGACAGCGAGGCCCAGGCGCCGTTGGAGACTTCCGAGACCAGGATGCCGGGGATATCGGCCAGCGCGACGCGCAGGTTGCGGCTGGCCACCGGCGGCAGATCGCCCAGCACGGCGACATCGCCCAGCTTTCCGGCAAAGATCAGCGTGCCGGCCAGATCGGGCAGGCGATCATTGTCGCGCCGGGCGGTGACGATGATGGTGGCCGCAGCGCCAGCATCGCCTTCGGGCGCCGCGGTTTCGGCCAGCGCCGGGGCGGCGGTGGACAACAGCAGACCGGCCAGCAGGCGGACGGGGCGGGACATGGCGACTCCTTGAAATCTTGCGGAGCCGTAATGTTGCTATTGAGAATGATTGTCAACAGCGCAGATCAGATCGCCCGGCCGCCGTGCCGTTCGGCCCAGTGTCGCACCCGGTCGCGCAGGGCGCTGTGGCTGACAGGGGCGCTGTCAGGCTCGGCAAAGGCCTCGACAATGGTGAATTCGAAGGCGGCTTCGCCATGGCGGGCCCAGGCCTGTTGCAGGCCGGGTTGGGTGTGGCCGCCCTGGCGCAGCGCAAACCAGTGGCGATTCTGGATGGTGGCGAGATCGGGCGCGCTGCCCACCCAGGCCTCGCCAGTGGCGGTGCAGCGGATGGCATAGATGCCGGGCAGGGCCTTGCGTTCCTTGTAAGCCGCCACGGCGGCCTTGCGATCCGGGGTCATGATGTTGCGTCCTGTGCGGGCCTTGACCCGATTAATTTACCCGGATAAAAATAACGGCATGTCGTGGCCGCTGTCAACCCGTTGTTCCGCCTTTGCCAATGGCCGCCGCATCGCGCACGGGCCGCTGGCCGATGTGCTGCCGGTGCTGGCCGCCTGGCCGGCGGATCAGCCGGCGCCCTTGCTGTTTGATGATGCCAGCGGCCAGCAGATGGACGTGGACCCGCGCCAGCCCCCGCACCCTTGTGATGCGCACCCTTCTGATGTGCCGGCCGCCGACGCGGTGCCGGCCCGTGGTCGCGGCCGGCCGAAGCTGGGGGTGACGGCGCGGGAGGTGACCTTGCTGCCGCGCCAGTGGGACTGGCTGGCGCGCCAGCGCGGGGGCGCGTCGGCAGCGCTGCGCCGGCTGGTGGACGCGGCGCGCCGGCAGGATGCGGGCCGTGCCGCCCGCCGCGCCGCGCAGGAACGTTGCTATCGCTTCCTCACCGCCGTGGCCGGCGATCTGCCGGGCTATGAGGAGGTGATCCGCGCCCTGTTTGCCGGCGACACGGCGACCATGGCGGCGCGCCTGGCCGGCTGGCCGGCGGATATTGCCGATCATGCGCTGGCCCTGGCTGAGCCGGACCCGGATTCCGCCTGAGCGTTGACGCCCCCGGCCACGGCGGCGCATGGAAGGCGCGATGGCCAAGCTCTATTTCTATTATGCGTCGATGAACGCCGGCAAATCGACGGTGCTGCTGCAATCCAGCTTCAATTATCGCGAGCGGGGGATGCACACATTGCTGTTCACCGCCGCGCTGGACGACCGCGCCGGGGTGGGCACCATCGCCTCGCGCATCGGGCTGAGTGCGCCGGCCCGGCTGTTCGAGCCGGGGCTGGATCTGTTTGCCGCCATCGCCGCCGCCCACGCCGGGGAGACGGTGCATTGCGTGTTGGTGGACGAGGCCCAGTTCCTGACGCGCGATCAGGTGTGGCAACTGGCGCGGGTGGCCGATGAACTGGGCATCCCGGTGCTGTGTTACGGCCTGCGCACCGATTTTCTGGGCCAGTTGTTCGAAGGCAGCGCCAGCCTGCTCGCCATTGCCGATGTGCTCAGCGAGATGAAGGCGGTGTGCAGTTGCGGCCGCAAGGCGACGATGAATTTGCGCATCGACAGCCAGGGCCGGGCCGTCACCTCTGGCCAGCAGACCGAAATTGGTGGCAATGATCGTTATGTCGCCCTGTGCCGCCGGCATTTCACCGCCGCGCTGGGTGGGCAGTATCAGCCGTGAAGGGGGCGAAGCCATGACCAGCGTCTATGAATTCAGCGCGAAGACCATCGATGGCCGCGAGGTCTCGATGAAGGATTTCGAGGGCAAGGTGCTGCTGATCGTCAACACCGCGTCGAAATGCGGCTTCACCCCGCAATATGAAGGGCTGGAGGCGCTGCACAAGAAATATGGCCCCAAGGGCTTTGCCGTGCTGGGCTTTCCCTGCAACCAGTTCGGCGCGCAGGAGCCGGGCAATGCAGAGGAAATCGCCAATTTCTGCAAGCTGACCTATGATGTCGACTTTCCGCTGTTTGCCAAGATCGACGTGAACGGCGACAAGGCGCACCCGCTGTTCCAGATGCTGAAGCGCGAGGCGCCCGGCCTGTTGGGCAGCGAGGCGATCAAGTGGAATTTCACCAAGTTCCTGGTGGATGCGCGCGGCCAGGTGCAGGAACGCTTTGCGCCGGCCACCAAGCCCGAGGCGCTGGGTAGCCAGATCGAGAAGCTGCTGGCCAAGGCCTGAAGCGATGGCGACCACCGCGCCCAATGATCTGTCCAACTGGTGGATGCCGTTCAGCGACAACCGCTATTTCAAGGCCAATCCGCGCCTGCTGGTGGCCGCGAAGGACATGCACTACACCGCCGCCGATGGCCGCCGCATCCTGGACGGCACGGCCGGCCTGTGGTGCGTGAACGCCGGCCATGGGCGGCAGCCGATTGTCGAGGCCATCCAGGCCCAGGCCGCCACGCTGGATTTCGCGCCGACCTTCCAGCTGGGCCATCCGCTGGCGTTCCAGCTCGCCGCCCGGGTGGCCGGCATCATGCCCGACGGGCTCGATCGGGTGTTCTTCACCAACTCCGGATCGGAAAGCGTTGATACCGCATTGAAGATCGCGCTGGCCTATTGGCGGGCGCGGGGCCAGGGCCAGCGCACCCGGCTGATCGGGCGGGAACGCGGCTATCACGGGGTGGGCTTTGGCGGCATTTCGGTGGGCGGCATCGTCACCAACCGCCGCGCCTATGGGCCGGGCCTGCCGGGTGTGGACCATCTGCCCCACACCCATGATCCGGCCCGCAACGCCTTCAGCCGCGGCCAGCCCGCCCATGGCGCCGAACTGGCCGACCGGCTGGAAGCGATCATCGCGCTCCACGGGGCCGACACGATCGCGGCGGTGATCGTGGAGCCGCTGGCCGGCTCCACCGGCGTGCTGGTGCCGCCACAAGGCTATCTGGAACGGCTGCGGGCGATCACCGCGCGCCACGGCATATTGCTGATCTTTGACGAGGTGATTTCCGGGTTCGGCCGGCTGGGCGCGGCCACCGCAGCGGAGCGCTTTGGCGTCACGCCCGACCTGATCTGCCTGGCCAAGGGGCTGACCAACGCTGCCGTGCCGATGGGCGCGGTGGCGGTCAGCCGGGCGGTGCATGATGCCATCGTCGATGCGCCGGGCGATGTGCCGGGGATCGAATTGTTCCACGGCTATACCTATTCCGCCCATGCGCTGGCCTGCGCGGCCGGCATCGCCACGCTGGATGTCTATGCCAATGAAGGCCTGTTTGCCCGGGCGCGCGGGCTGGAGGCGCTGTGGGCGGATGCGCTGCACGGGCTGAAGGGCCTGCCGCACGTCATTGACATCCGCAATTTCGGCCTGGTCGCCGGGATCGAGCTGGCACCGCGCCCCGACGCGCCCGGCGCCCGCGGGCAGGATATCTTCCGCAGCCTGTTCGATGCCGGCCTGCTGATCCGGGTGACGGGGGACATCATTGCCCTGTCGCCGCCGCTGATCATCAGCGCCGCCCAGATCGACGAGATTGCCACACGGCTTGCCGACGCTTTGCGCCAACTCGCCTGATCGCATTACACGCGTGTAATCTTTTTTGGCGGGGCGGCCTTGGCAAAGGGTGGTTGCCGCCCTAAATGGCTGGCAACGCCCGATCTGGCGACAGGAGACGCATGGCCGCCAAGGATCTTTCGCAGATGGACCTCAACCGGCTGGTGTTCCGCTGGTTGCCGGACATCTTGTGGCCCGAGAAAAATTATTTCTGGCTGGCGATCATCTATGGCATCGGCATCGCCCTGCTGGGCCTGGCCGTGCCGATTTCGGTGCAATTGCTGATCAACAGCATCGCCAACACCGCGCTGCCGGTGCCGTTGTTCACCCTGTCGGCCATCCTGTTTGCGCTGCTGGTGCTGTCGGGCCTGTTGTCGGTGCTGCGCATCCATCTGATGGAATTGTATCGCCGCCGCTTCATGGCCCGGCTGGTCGCCGATCTGACCATGCGGGTGATAAACGCTGCCGATCCGTTTTTCCAGGATGACCGCCGCTTCGATCTGTTCAACCGCTATTTCGAGCTGGTGAACATGCAGAAGGCGGTGCCGTCGCTGCTGATCGGCGGCTTCACCATCATCCTGGGCATGATTGTCGGCTTTGTCGTCACCAGCTTCTACCACCCGTTCTTCCTGGCCTTCAATCTGGTGCTGATCGCGCTGCTGTGGGCGGTGTGGGCGATCTGGTCGAAGGGGGCGATGAAGACCTCGATCAACCTGTCCCACGAAAAATACAATGCCGCGCATTTCCTTGAAACCGTGGGCGCTTCCAACGGCTTCTACAAATCGGCGCGGCACATCGATTATGCCCTGGAAGGGGCCGAGCGGGTCAGCGCCAATTATGTGAAGGCCCATGCCGCGCATTTCGGCTATCAGTTCCCGCAGACGATCGCGCTCTATTTCCTCTATGCCGCCGCCAGCGCCGGGCTGCTGGCGCTGGGCGGCTGGCTGGTCATTCAGGAACAATTGTCGATCGGCCAGCTGGTGGCGGCCGAACTGATCCTGTCGGGCGTGTTTGCCGGCATGAACAGCCTCTATTCCTATCTGGACGACTGGTATGATCTGGTCGCCTCGGTGGAGGAATTGTCGCTGCTTTATGGCTTGCGGCAGGAACCGCCGGCCCCGGCCGGGCTGGCGCCGCCACGGGGCGGCGCGCTGGCCTTCACCCGGGTGCGTGCCAGCCTGGCGGTGGGCACCGCCGAACTCAATCTGGAAATCCCGGCCGGCAGCCGGCTGATCTGCCAGGGCGTGCCCGGCATGGAACGCGAATTCGCCGATCTGCTCAAGCGGTTCGACCGGCCCACCGCCGGCCTGATCACCCTGGGCGGCGCCGATATTTCCCAGCTCGACCCGTTGGTGCTGCGGTCCGACATCATGGTGCTGGACCGCGCCGCCATCGTTGAATCCACCATCGCCGATTATCTGATGCTGGCCAATCCGGCGCGCAATGCCGCCGATCATCTGGCGGCGCTGCGGCTGGTGGGCCTGGAAGACCGCATCGCCCTGTTGCCCGATGGCATCCAGACCCGGTTGTCCTCCACCGGGGCGCCGTTCACCGTGGCCAAGATGATGCAGCTGAAACTGGCGGCGGCCATCCTGTCGGAACCCAGCATCCTGGTGCTGTCACCGCTGTTCGACACGGTGCCCAAGGCGCGGCTGCGCGCGGTGTTCGATCATTTCCGCGGCCGGCCCACCACCATCCTCTATTTCACCAACCGGCCGGAGGACATGGCGCTGGATGGCTGGCTGTGGATGGGCCTCGATCGCCAGGCGGTGTTGAGCAGCCGCGCCGCGTTCGATGCCCTGCGCGCGCCGGCCGGGCGGGAGACTGCCGATGGCCAGTGAATCGCGCCACGCCAGCCAGCAGCGGCTTGACGGGCATTTCGCCACGCTGCGCAGCCTGAATCCGCCGCCGGTGATGCGCCGCTTTGCCATCCTGCTGATCTGCGGGATCGTGGCGGTGCTGGCGTTCATCACCCTGGTGCCCTGGGTGCAGACTGCGCAAGGCACCGGCAGCGTGATCGCCTTTGATCCGCGCGACCGGCAACAGAATATCACCGCGCTGGTGCCCGGCCGGCTGGAGCGCTGGTATGTCACCGATGGCGCGCGGGTGAAGGCCGGCGATCCCATCGCCCGGGTGATCGACATCGATCCCGATTATCTGCAGCGGCTGGGCGCCGAACGGGCGCAGAAGGTGGCGGAAATCGCCGCCACCGAAGCCGCCATGGCCACCGCCCAGCGCGATGTGAAGCGCATGGCCACCCTGTATGGCGAGGGGCTGGCGGCGCGGCGCGACATGGAACTGGCGCAGATCAAGGTGGCGGAATTCCGCGCCAAGATCGCCTCCTCCCGGGCGGAGATCAACAAGATCGACGTGAACCTGCGCCGCCAATCGGAACAGATGATCCGCGCGCCGCGCGCCGGCCGCATCATGCGCGTGTCGAGCATCGACACCGCCACCATCGTCAAGCAGGGCGATGTGCTGGCCACCTTCGTGCCCGAACAGTCGCGCCGGGTGGTGGAACTTTATGTCGATGGCCGCGACATCCCGCTGATCCATGTCGGCCGGCGGGTGCGCATGGAATTCGAAGGCTGGCCAGCGATCCAGTTTTCCGGCTGGCCATCGGTGGCCAAGGGCTTTTTCGACGGCCAGGTGGCAGCGGTGGACCTCAATGCCTCGCCCAACGGCCTGTTCCGCATCCTGGTGACCGAAAGCCCGGATCGCGACCCGTGGCCGGATGAACGCTCGGTGCGGCTGGGCGCCAAGGTGCGCGGCTGGGTGCAGATGAACACGGTGCCGATCTGGTTCGAACTGTGGCGGTTGCTGAATGATTTCCCGCTGCAATTCACCCGTCCCGGCGCCAGCCCGGCCGAAAATGGCGAGATGAAGGGCGCGGCCAAGAGCGACAATGATGCGGCCAAGGCGAAGTGAGCCGGCGCTGCTGGCGCTGGCGCTGCTGATCGCGGCGCCGGCGTCCGGCCAGCCCGCGCCGCCGGCCGCATCGCCGCGCGGCGCGGTGGAGGCCGATGCCCGCGCCGCCGCCGTGCCGTTGCCGGTGGCGGGGCAGCCGTTGACCCTGGCCGATGTGCTGGCCGCCAGCCGGTTCCACGCGCCCCAGGTGCTGGAGGCGCTGGCCCGGGTGCGCGGCGCCGAGGCCCGGGTAACCACCACCGAAGGCGCGTTCGACACGCTGTTCAATGCCAGCATCGAAACCCGGCCGACGGGCTTTTATGATGGCGCGGCCGCCGGTGTGCGGGTGATGCAGCCGCTGGGCCGCAACGGCGGCAATGTCTATGGCGGCTATGACGTGTCGCGCGGCAGTTTCCCCAGTTACGACACGTCGAACAACACCGCCCGGCTGGGCCGTTTCACCGCCGGCACGCTGTTTTCGCTGCTGCGCGACCGCGATATCGACGAACGCCGGTTCAACCGCGCCATTGCCGGCACCGATGTGCGCTTTGCCGAAAATGATCAGTTGATGGTGGCGATCGGCGTGCAGGCGCGCGCGGTGGCGGCCTGGAACAACTGGGTGATCGCCGGGCAGCGGCTGGCGGTCTACAAGGGGTTGCTGCAACTGGCGCTGGACCGGCAGGCCGGCTTTCGCCGCCAGGTTGCCGAAGGGCTGCGCCCCGCCATCCTGCTGACCGAGAATGAGCAGAATATCCTGCGCCGCCAGACGCTGGTGGTGCAATCGGAACAGGCGCTGGAACAGGCGGCGGTGGCGTTGAGCCTGTTCTGGCGCGATGCCGATGGCAACCCGCAGGTGCCGGGCGTGGACCAACTGCCGCGCGCGCTGCCGGCGCCGCTGCCGGTGGCCGAAGATGTGATGGCCGCGATGGAAAACCGGCCTGATCTGAAACTGGTGGATGTGCGCATCGGCCAGGCCCGGCAGCGCCTCGCACTGGATCGCAACAATTTTCTGCCCAAGCTGGATCTGAAGGCCGAACTGAATCAATATGTTGGTGATCCCGGCGTCGGCGGCCGGCCCTATACCGGCACCGAAACCAAGCTGGGCGTGACCTTGACGGTGCCCTTGCAGATGCGCACCGCGCGCGGCCGCATGGGGCAGACGATGGCGGAAATCGATGCCTTCCAGCAGCGCCGCCGGCTGACCGAGGACCAGATCCGCGCCGAGATCATGGGGCTTTCAATCACCGCCCGCCAGGCCCGCCGGCTGCTGGGCATTGCCATCGACGAACAGGATCGCGCGCTGGCCATGGCCAGTGCCGAACGCCGCCGCTTCCAGGAAGGCGCATCGGATTTCTTCCTGGTCAACATCCGGGAAGAGGCCGCCGCCGATGCCCAGGTGCGCCGGCTGGATGCCGCCTTCCGCCAGATTGTCGCCCATGCCGATCTGGCCGCCGCCACCGCCGATCTGAAGGCGCTGGGGCTGGTGGGCGGCTGATCCGGGCAAGATCGGGGTTGCCGGCCGGTGCCGGGGCTGGCAATCAGGCGACATGACGGCGCGTCGGCCCGGTCTGATCTTCATTGCGACCTGCGTGGCGGCGCTGGCCCTGCGCCTGATCCTGCCGGCCGGCTGGATGCCGGCCGCGAATGGCCCGTTGCTCACCCTGTGCAGCGGGACGGTGTTGCCCGGCGATCCGGCGCAACCCCCCGGCGATGGGGGCCAGCCCTGCAGCTTTGCCCTGTCGCTGGGTCCGGCGCTGGTGGCCACTGCGCTGCTGCTGCCGTTGCTGGCCTTGCCTTTGCTGCCGGCCCCGGTTGCGCCTGTCGTGCATCGCCGTGTGCGCCAGCATCGCCCACGCCCGCCCGGCCAGGGCCCGCCGCGCCGCTGATTGCCGCTGCCGGTGTGCCGGCCAGTTTCAATCAGATCAGGAAATATCCATGCGAACATTGTTGTTTGGCCTTGCCCTCGGGCTGGCTGCGCCCTCGCTGGCGCATGAATACAAGGCCGGCGCGCTGCTGGTCGATTATCCGGTGCTGCGCGTTGCCAGCCCGGTATCGAAGACCGGTGCCGGCTTCATGACCATCACCAACGGCGGCAAGTCGGCAGACCGGCTGCTGTCAGTCACGACCACTGCCTCCAACCGCTCCGATCTGCACGGTACGGTCAATCGGAGCGGTGTCATGCAGATGCGCGCCCAGGCTGGCGGCGTACCGATCCCGGCAGGCGGCAAGGTGGCATTTGCCCCGGGTGGCCTGCACGTGATGTTCATCGGCCTGAAGGCGGCGATCACGCCCGGCCAGATGATCAAGGCACGGCTGACCTTTGAAAGGGCCGGAGCCGTTGATGTGGCGTTCAAGGCCGAAACCGCCGCTGCCACCAGCCACCAGCATTGATGTTGAAAGGAGAAGACAGGATGAAGACCATGATGATCGCCGCCCTCGCCACCGTGGCGCTGGCCGCACCTGCCGCAGCCCAGGACGCCAAGGCCGGGGAAAAGGCCTTTGTGCAGTGCAAGGCCTGCCACAGCGTGGTGAAGGGCCAGAACCGCATCGGCCCGTCGCTGGCCGGCGTGGTGGGCCGAAAATCGGCCAGCGTGGCCGGTTTCAGCTATTCGGCGGCCATGAAGGGCAAGGGCGTGACCTGGACCGAGGCCAATCTCGACATCTATCTCACCAAGCCGATGGCCTATGTGCCCGGCACCAAGATGGCCTTTGCCGGCATCGCCGATGCCAAGAAGCGCAAGGACGTCATCGCCTATCTCAAAACGCTGAAGTGAGCCATCGCCGCCGGCTGGGCCGTTTCAGCCCAGCCGGCGGTTGAGCGTGATGCTGATGATGTGGTTGCCCGTGTCTTGCCCCGGCCGCCGGGTATGGACATGCATGTAGCCAGCCTCGAGGTTCAGGTGCGGGCTCAGGGGCTGCAGCCAGCCGATCAGGGTGCGTTGTGAATCCAGCCCGGCATGGGCCCCCCAATCGGTGTCGTTCAACGCCACGAAGGTTTCGCTTTGCAGCAGCGGCCCGCCACTGCCCCGGCCATGCAGCGGCTGCACCAGCCGCAGCTGCCCGCGCAGCCGCCAGCCCAGATCCTGCGCACCGGCGATGCTGCGCTGCTCCAGCCGCCAGCGGGTGATCAGCGTGAAGCCGTTGCCGCGCCGGATCAGCGGGGCCTGCACCTGTTGCCAGGCGCGATGTTCGTCGCGGGTGCGGCCGCCGCCCAGTTCATTGTGCTGGAAATGATAGCCGGCCATGAGATCGACATCATGCTTCAGGCGCACGCCCACACCGACCCGTACGATGCCGACGGCAAAGCGGCTGACATCCTGATCCAGCCGCGATTGCAGTTCCGCCCACAGGATCGCCCGGCCCGCCACCGGGCCCTGGGCGACCAGCGTGGTCCAGTTCTGCACATCCTGCGCCGCCGCCGGCCGGGCCAGCGCGACGGCGGCAGCAGCGACCAGCGCCGCACGCAAGGGCCGCATGGTCAGGCCTTCAGGACGGAAAAATCGAACGGCAGGGTGCGCAACCGCTTGCCCGTTGCGTCGAAGATGGCGTTGGCCAACGCCGGGGCCACCGCCGGATAGGCCGGTTCGCCCAGCCCCGTCACCGGATAATCCGGCGTCAGGAAGCTGACCTCGATCGGCGGGGCCTCGTCCATGCGCAGCAGCGGCAGGTCGCCGAAGTTGCGCTGTTCGATGGCGCCATCGGCAAAGGTGACGGCGTGGTTGCGGCAGGCGTTCAGCGCATCGAGCACGCTGCCCTGCACCTGGTTGATGGCGCCGGCCGGGTTGACGATCTGGCGGCCAACATCGCCGGCCACCCAGATCTTCGCCACCTTGACCTCGCCCGCCGGCGACACCGCCACTTCGATCACATTGGCGAAATAGCCGAGGTGGCTGAAGTGGAAGGCGATGCCCCGGCCCCAGCGCATGCCGGTCGGGCGGACCCGCGGCAGATCCCAGCGCGCCATCTTCGCGGCGGCCTTCAGCACCTCGGCGGCGCGGCCGGTGTGGAAGGTGCCGCGCGCCTTGGGGTCGCCCAGATAGCGCGGTTCGCCCAGCAGGTTCAGGCGGAATGCCAGCGGATCGGCACCGGCGGCGTGCGCCAGTTCATCGATGAAGCCTTGCGTCACAAAGCCGAAGGCGTTGTTGCCGGGCGCGCGCAGGAAACCGGTGGTGTGGATCAGCGGCAGGATGGTGGCGCCCAGCCGGAAATTGTCGATCAGGCCCGACGGGAAATCATTGGGGGCAATGCCGGCGGCGCGGGCAAACTTGCCGTCGCGGCCATAGCTGATGAAATGATTGTCCCACGCGACCACGCGGCCGGCGCCGTCCAGCCCGGCTTCGAGATGGTGCCAGCCGCCGGGGCGCAGGAAATCCTGGGTGACGTCGTCTTCGCGCGTCCAGGTCAGCTTGACCGGGCGGCCGGCGGCGCGCGCGATCCACGCGGCTTCGACCATATAGTCATTCTGCAGCCGCCGGCCAAAGCCGCCGCCGACCCGCATCATGTGGATGCTGATATTCTCCGGCGCGATGCCCAGCGTCTTGGCCACCGCCTGGCGGCCGGGCTCGGGATTCTGGGTGGGCGCCCAGATCTCCACCCGGTCCCCCGTCACCCGCGCCGTGCAGTTGATCGGCTCCAGCGGCAGGTGCGGGATGAAGGGATATTCATAGGTGGCGCTGATCCGCTTGGCGGCGCCGGCCATGGCGGTGCCAACATCACCCGTGCTGTGGATGGGCAGGGCCGGTGGCTTGGCCTTGGCCTCGGCGGCCTGTTTGGCCCAGGCGGCGCTGGATTGGAAGGCGGCCGGGCTTTCGTCCCACTCCACTTTGAGGGCGCTGCGGGCGCGGCTTGCATGCCAGGTGGTATCCGCCAGGATGGCCACCCCGCCCAGCAGCCCTTCATACTCGGGGCTGGCCGGCACGATGAAGGCATCGCGCACGCCCGGCATCGCCTTGATGGCATCGATGTTGGCCGATTTCACCGCCGCGCGCTGCACGCCCGATTTGTGGAAGGCAGCGTGCAGCATGCCGGGCAGCACGGCATCAATGCCATAATCCTGCTTGCCGCTGACGATGGCGCGGTTGTTCACGCCCGGCTGGAAGGTGCCGATCAGGCGGAAATCCTTCGGATCCTTCACCGCCACCTTGGCCGCATCGGGCGCGGGCAGGGCGCTGGCGGCGGAGGCGAACTGGCCATAGGGCGCGCGGCGCTGGCCGTGGATCACCTGGCCCTTGTCGGTTGTCAGCGCCGTCACCGGCACAGCCCAGGCGGCGGCGGCGGCCTCCAGGATCATGGCGCGGGCCGCCGCCCCCACCCGGCGCATATTCTCATAATGGGTGGGCATGGCCTGCGACCCGCCGGCCACCTGCCGGCCATAAAGTTTGGCGTCGGCCATGGTCGGCACGATCTCCACCGCCGCCCAATCGGCGTCCAGTTCCTCGGCGATCACCATCGGCAGGCTGGTGCGGATGCCCTGGCCCACCTCGGGGTTGCTGGCCATGATGCGGATGCGGCCGGTGGGCGGAATCACCACCCAGGCATTCAATTGCCCGGCCTCGGCCGCGCCGGCCGGTTCGGGGCCCAGGCCCAGATAAAGGCCGCCACCGATGGCGGCGCTGGCAAACAGGAAGCTGCGACGGGAAAGCTGCACGGTCATCGCGGCCTCATGCGGTCAATTGGCTGGTGTCGAACGGCAATTGGCGCAGGCGCGTGCCAGTGGCCTGGAAGATCGCGCCGGCCAGCGCCGGGGCGAGGCTGGGATAGGCCGGTTCGCCAAGGCCGGTGGTGGGGAAATCGGTGGCGATGAACGCCACCTCCACCGCCGGTGCCATGTCCATCCGGGCCAGGCTGTAATCGCCGAAATTCACCTGCTCCACCGCGCCATCGGCAAAGCTGATGCGCTGGCCCAGTGCGGCGCCCAGCGCGTCGATCACGCTGCCCTGCACCTGGTTTTCCGCGCCGGACAGATTGACGATGTGCCGGCCGACATCGGCCGCCACCCAGACCTTGTGCACCTTCACCGTGCCGTCGCCGGCCACGCTGGCTTCCACCACATTGGCGAAATAGCCGAGGTGGCTGAAGTGGAAGGCGATCCCCAGGCCGGTGCGCGGCGGCAGCGGGCGGCCCCAGCCGGCCATGGCCGCCGCCTTGTCCAGCACGCCGCGCATCCGCCCGGTGTGATAGGGGGTGCCGCTGTTTTCCGTCCCTTCCGCGCCGCCTTCGGCCGCCATCGGGATGGCGCGCGGCGGGCCCAGCAGGGCGCGGCGATAGTCCAGCGCGTCACGCCCCGCCGCATGGGCACATTCATCGATGAAGCCCTGGGTCACAAACGCAAAGGCGTTGTTGATCGGCGCGCGCAGCCAGCCCAGCGTGGAGGCGATGGGCAGCACCGACACATCGGCGCGATAATCCTTGATCACGCCGGCCGGAAACAGCGACTGGTCGATGCTGGCCGGCGGATCGAAATTGCCGCCGCGGCCGAAGCTGATGAAATGATCATGCCAGGCGATGATGTCGCCCTTGGCGTCCAGCCCCGCCGCCAGCCGGTGCCAGCCGCCGGGGCGCAGCCAGTCGTGGGCGAAATCCTGGCCGCGATCCCAGGTCAGCTTCACCGGCACGCCGGCGGCCTTGGCAATCACCGCGGCTTCCACCGCGACATCGTTCATCAGCCGCCGGCCAAAGCCGCCGCCCGAGCGCATCAGATGCAGGGTGACATCGGCCGGCTTGATGCCCAGCGCCACCGCCACCATGCGGCGGGCGTCCTCCGGCGTCTGGGTGGACAGCCACAGTTCGCATTTGCCGTCCGTCACCTGCGCGGTGCAGTTCATCGGCTCCAGCGCGGCATGGGCGATGAAGGGATAGGCATAATCGGCCGTCACGCGTTTGGCCGCGCCGGCCAGCTTGCCGGGCGCATCGCCATGGTTGATGAAGCCGGGCTTCTGCGGTCCTTCCTGCAGCGCCCTGGCCGCTGCCGCTTCCCACTTGGGCGTGGACTGGAAGGCGGCATCCCCGCCTTCCCATTCACAGGCCAGCGCGTTGCGGCCCTTCAGCGCCGCCCAGGTGCTGGTGGCGATCACGGCAATGCCCTGCGGCAACACCTCGATCCCCGGCAACGGCACGTCGATCTCGGCCTTCAGGTCGCGGCGTTCGGCAATGTCGATCACCGCCTTCACGCCCGGCACGGCCAGCGCGGCGGCCTTGTTGGCGCGCTTCAGCCGGCCGCCGAACACCGGCGATTTGGCAAAGGCGGCATAGGCCATCCCGGGCACGCGGGCATCGATGCCAAACAGCGGCTGGCCGGTGACCAGCCTGGCATTGTCCACGCCCGACACACGGCGGCCCAGGATGCGGAACTGGCCTGGGTCCTTCAGCGTCACCGTCTTGGGATCGGGCGCCTTCAACAGGGCGGCGGCGCCGGCCATGTCGGCATAACGGGCGCTGCGCCCCGACGGCGTGTGGTGCAGCATGGCGCTGCCGGTGCTGATCTCCGCGGCCGGCACGCCCCAGGCGGTGGCGGCGGCCTGGACCAGCATGGCGCGGGCGGCGGCGCCCAGCCGGCGCATCCGGTCAAACTGGGTGGGGGTGGCCATGGAACCGCCGGCGATCTGCATGCCATAGACCGCGCGGTCGCCGGGGGCCTGCACCACGCTCACCTGCGCCCAGTCGACATCCAGTTCCTCGGCGATCATCATCGGGAAGCTGGTTTTGACGCCCTGGCCGATTTCGGGATTGTGGGCGGTGATGCGGATGGCGCCATCGGCAGCGATCTGCACAAAGGCCGACAATTGGCCAGGCATGGCGGCGCGGGCGCCGGTGACCTGCCAGCCCAGCGACAAGCCGCCGCCGGCCAGCACGCCGGCCTTGAGCACGGCGCGGCGCGACAGGCTCATGCCGCGGCCGCCTGCTTGATGGCCGCCCGGATGCGGGTGTAGGTGGCGCAGCGGCACAGGTTGCCGCTCATCGCGGCGTCGATATCGGCGTCGGTCGGCTTGGGCGTGGTGCGCAGCAGCGCTTCGGCCGCCAGCAATTGCCCGGCTTGGCAATAACCGCACTGCGGCACATCCAGCGCCACCCAGGCATCCTGCAGCTTGCGGCCCCATTGGCTGGCCGACAGGCCTTCGATGGTGGTGATCTTTGCCGTGCCCACCGCCGAAACCGGGGTCTGGCAACCGCGCACCGGCTCGCCATCCAGCTGCACCGTGCAGGCGCCGCAGAAGCCGGCACCACAGCCGAATTTGGTGCCGGTGAGGCCAAGCAGGTCGCGCAGCGCCCACAGCAGCGGCATGTCGGGATCGGCCTGCACCTCGATCGGCTTGCCGTTGATGTTCAGCTTCATGATGCTCGTCTCCCGCACGCGTCGGCGTGAGCATAGCCGCCTCCTGCGGCCAGCGGAAGATGCGGTTGCCATCCGGGGGATGGCGGCCGGGGCCAGCCATGCTATGCCCCGCCGGCCCGACCCGCCGGCCCCCGGCCTGAGTCGATCACGGAGTGTTGCATGCTGGCACCCCCGATGCCCGAAGACGAGCTGACACGGCTGCAGGTGCTGCACGCGCTGTGCATTCTCGACAGCGGGCCGGAGGAACGGTTTGACCGGCTGACGCGGATGGCGCGGCGGGTGTTCTCGGTGCCGATCGCGCTGGTCAGCCTGGTTGATCTCAACCGGCAATGGTTCAAATCCTGCCAGGGCCTGGGCGTCAACGAAACCGGGCGCGATGTGTCCTTCTGTGGCCATGCCATTCTGGGGGACGAGATTTTCGTGATCCCCGATGCCGCCGGCGACTCGCGTTTTGCCGACAATCCGCTGGTGACGGGCGAGCCGCATATCCGCTTTTATGCCGGGTGCCCGCTGAAGGTCTCGCGCGGCGCCAAGGTGGGCACGCTGTGCATCATCGATCAAAGCCCGCGCGGCTTTGGCGCGGAGGATGCGCAGGCGCTGCGCGATCTGGCGGCCATGGTGGAGGATGAGCTGAGCGCCTTCCAGGCCGCCATGACCGATCCCCTCACCCGGATCTGGAACCGGCGCGGGTTCCTGACCATGGCGCGCGACACGCTGGCGCTGTGCGAGGCGCAGGGCCAGCAAGCGACGCTGGCCTGCCTTGATCTGGATGGGTTCAAGGCGATCAACGACAGCCATGGCCATGCTGCCGGTGATGCCGTGCTGGAACGCTTTGCCCTCGGCCTCAGCCAGTGTTTCCGCGCCAGCGACGTGTTTGCCCGCACCGGCGGCGATGAATTTGTCGCCCTGATGCCGGGGGCGAGCGCCGCTGAGGCCCGGCAGGCGGCCATGCGGTTGCAGGATTGGCTGGCCGCGCAGGAACTGGCGCTGGGCCTGCCCTATCGCACCCGCTTTTCGATGGGCAGCGTGCCGCATGAGGCCGGCAGCGGCACCGACATCCAGGCGCTGTTGAGCCAGGCCGACGCCGCCATGTATGCCATGAAGATGGAGGCGCGGGGCCGGCGTTGATCCCATGGCGCCGGGGCCAATCTTGCCCTATCCCCAGCCGATGATGTCGCGCCGGTCCCTCCTGTCCACTGCTGCCCTGTCCACCCTGGCAGCGGCCTGTTCGCCGCTGGGCGCGCTGAATGGGCTCAACCGGCTGACGCCCGGCGATGGCGGGGTGAGACAGGTTGTCGATGGCGCCGCCTATGGCCCCGATCTGCGCCAGACGTTGGAAATCTGGGTGCCCAAGGGCGCATCCGGCCCGCTGCCGGTGGTGGTGTTCTTCTATGGCGGCAGCTGGAACAGCGGTAGCCACGATGGCTATGGCTTTGCCGCCCGGGCGCTCAGCGCGCGCGGCTTTGTGGTGGTGGTGCCGGATTACCGGCTGGTGCCGCAGGTGCGCTGGCCGGCCTTTGTGGAGGATGGGGCGGCCGCGCTGCGCTGGGTGACGGCCAACATCGCCCGCCATGGCGGCGATCCGGCGCGCCTTGCCGTGATGGGCCATTCGGCCGGTGCGCACATTGCCCTGTTGCTGGCGCTGGACCGGCGCTGGGGCGTGGCCGATGCCATCAAGGCGGCGGTGGGCCTGGCCGGCCCGACCGATTTCCTGCCCTTCACGCCTGGCGGGGTTGCCGATGCCGCGCTGGGCAATGCGCCCGACCTGCAGGACACGCAGCCCATCCATTTTGCCCGCAGCGATGCCGCGCCGCTCTTGCTGCTGCACGGCCAGGACGACAGCACGGTGTTGCCGCGCAACAGCACGCGGCTGGCCAATGCGGTCACCGATCTGGGTGGCCGGGCCGAAGCCCGCGTCTATCCCGGCATTGGCCACATCGGCATCCTGCTCGGCCTGTCAAAGCCGTTCCGGGGCAAGGCGCCGGTGCTGGCCGATGCCAGCAATTTCCTGCTGAACTATCTCACGCCCTGACGAGGCCCGGCAGCGCCGGGGCCGGCGCGGCGGCGAACACCCGGCGCACCACCTGGTCGGGATCGAGGCCGAACAGGCCGGCCACGCCGCCGGCCAGCACGGCATTGAGGCTGGTGGTGGGCATCAGGTCGCGATCCTCGAACAGGCGGGCGAGGCCAGGCCAATCGCCGTGCACGCGGCCGCCCGCCACCCGCCCACCGGCCAGCAGCACCGCCGATCCGGTGCCATGATCGGTGCCGTTGGTGCCATTGGCCGCCACGGTGCGGCCGAATTCGGTGGCGCAGATCACCAGCGTGTCGGCCCAGGCCGCGCCCAGGCCGGATTTCAGCGTGGTGATCATCTGGTCGAGCTGGCGCAGCTGCGCCGCCAGCCTTGCGCCCTGGCCGGCATGCGTGTCCCACCCGCCGTGATCGAGCACGGCAATGCGCGGGCCGGCCGGCTGGGCCAGCAGGCGGGCGGCGGTGGCGGCCAGTGCAACCGGGCCGGACGGGCCGTCCTGGCTGCCGGCCATCATCTCGGTCGCCATCGCCTCGCCCCACAGCCGGTGCAGCAGCGGGTCGCCTTCGTAGAGGGCGGCCACCCGCGCCTTCAGGCTGGCGCTGGCATCGGGCAGGCGGCTGGGCGCAAAGCTGGTGGTGGGTGCCGCCCCCTGCAGCAAGGTGGGCAGCGCCGCCGAAATCGCCACCGGCGGCGGCGCTGGCGGCAGCAGCGGCAACAGGCGGTTCAGCCAGCCATCCTTGACGGCATAGGCCGCGTTGCCGCCGGTTTCGAGGATGTTCTGCGCATCGAAATGGCTGCGCTCGCGATAGGGGCTGGCCACGGCATGGACCACCGCGGCCTCGCCGGCGGCGAACAGGCCGGCAAAGCCCGCCAGCGCCGGATGGGCGGCAAAATCGGCGGTGAGCGGCAGCATGGCGCCCAGCGCTTCGGGTGGGCGGGCCAGGGCACCACGCAACCGCTCCAGCCGCGCATCGGCACTGGGGCTGATCGCCGCCAGCCCGTCCATGGCGCCGCGCAGGATGATGAACACCAGCCGCCGTTCGGTGCTGGCGGCGGCCAGCGCGAGGCCGGGGTGGAGGGCCAGGCCGCCCAGCAGGCCGGCGCGGGCAATCAGGGCACGGCGATCGATCATCGGCGCAGAAACTCCGGAGACACCAGCAGCAGGGCCACGCCCTCGGCGGGGCTTTCCGCCCGGGCGATGGCGCTGGCCGTGGCGGGGGACAGCACGCCCGGCAACACGCGGGCCGCCAGCTGGCGCGGATCGGCCGCCGGCGCGAGACTGGCCAGCCGCCCGGCCACCTCCACCCGGCGCAGCAGCGCATCGGGCGCGGCCCACCGGCTGGCGGCATCGGGCCAGCCCGCGGGTGACCCCGGCCGCCAGATCGGCTGGCCCAGTTCGTTCAGCATCACGGCGAACCGCGCGTTGCCGGCGCCATCCTTCAGGCCCAGCGCGCGCAGGGCCGACACCGTCCAGTCCCACGGGGTCTTGAACTTGGGCAGCGGCGTGGCCCAGGCCTCTGGCGCGGCAATCAGCGCCTGATAGACCGGCAGCAGCGCGCCGCCATTGGCGAGATAGACGCCGGCCAGCCGATCGACCACGGCTGGCGGCGGTTCATCGGCGATGAAATGCCGGGCCAGCCTGGTGGCGAGGTGGCGCGCGGTCTGGGGATGCAGGGCCAGATCCTCCAGGATGGCCCGGCCTTGCGCCTCGCCCTCCTGGCCATAGGCCTTGCCGGCCACCGTCACCCGCCCGGGTTCGTGCCAGGCCGGCTGGAACACGAACTGGCCGGGCGGCGCGTCCAGCCCCAGTGGCCGGCGCACGAAGCCGCCGACCGACCAGCCGGTGAGCGCCCGTGCCAGCCCGGCAACATCGGCCTGGCTGTAATGGCCGGCCCCCAGCGTGTGCAGCTCCAGGATTTCGCGCGCCAGATTCTCGTTCAGGCCCGGCTGCCGCGGCGCGCCGCGCCGGCGGGCGGCTTCGGCCAGCAGGCTGTTCGGGCCGATGGATTGCGCCTGGTCCAGATAGAACATCATGCCCGGATGGCGGGTGACGGCGAGCAGCAGATCGACAAAGCGGCCCGTGATGTGCGGCCGGATGGCTTCGAACTCCAGCGGGCCGCCCATGGTGGCGGTGGCCAGCTTGTCGGTTGAAATGGCGAAATGGTTCGACCAGAAATGCACCAGCCGTTCGGCAAACGGGGCCGGGCTGTCGAGCGCCAGGGCCAGCCGGGCGCGGACCTGGCCGGCGACGGCGGCGCGGAAGGCCGCGCGCCGCGCCTGCTGCTGGGCTTCGGCCTGGGCCTGCGCGTCGGCGCCGGTGGGCGGGGCCGGATCGCCGGGCTGGCGCGGGATGCCGCCGATGCCCAACTGGCGCAACTGGCGCAGATTTTCGCGATATTGCACCGTCATTGCGGCGGCATCGGGCAGGGCGGTGATGACCGCCGGCCGCGCTTCGAACGCGGCCAGCTGGCGCAGCAGCCAGGCGCGGGGATCGGCCGGCGCCGCCAGGTCGGGGCGGGCGCCAAGGCCAAAGCGGTTCTGGGCAATGGCGGCGATGCTCATGCCAGCTTAACGCGCCAGGCCGGGCATTTCCCCCGCCCGGTATTCCCAAAAGCCAACGGGCCCGGCTGTTGCCAGCCGGGCCCGCCTGTTTCTTGCCGAAGCGATCAGCGGTTGACCTGCCGCCGCATGAAGCCCGGCACATCATCCTCGCTGGCGGCCGGCGCGGCCGGGGCCGGCGCCAGCGTCTGCGGCGGTTCCGGAGCGCGCGGCTTGCGGCTCATGCCCATCATGCGTTCGAACAGGGTCAACGGCCGCTCTTCGGCCACCGGCGCGGCCGGGGCGGCCGGTTCGGCGGCGGGGCCCGCCACCGGGCTGGCAACCGGGGCCGGCGGCACCACCGGCGTGAAGGTGAAATTGGCCGGGGCCGGTTCTTCCACCCGCTCGGCGCCGGCCAGATCGATGGCGTCATCCGCCTCGGCCTCGGCTTCGGCGGTTTCCGGCGCGGCGCTCACCTCGTCCAGCACGCGGGCAATGGCGCTTTCGGCCACCGGCAGATCCAGCGACAGCGCCACCGGCTCCACCGGGGCCGGCGCGGTGGCGACGGCCGGTTCCGGCGTGGTTTCCACCGGGGCCGGTTCCCCGCCACCCGACGGCGGCGGGGCGGAAAAGATGCTGGGCTGGGCCAGGAAGGCGGCGCCATTGGGCTTCCTGGCCGGGGCGGTGACCGGCATCGGCTTGGCGGCGGCATCGATGCCGGTGGCCACCACGCTCACCCGCATCACGCCGTCCAGATCGCGGTTGAAGGCGCTGCCGACGATGATGTTGGCATCGCCATCCACCATGTCGCGGATGTAGGACGCGGCTTCGTCCACTTCCATCAGCTTCAGATCGTCGCCGCCGGTGATGTTGATGATCACGCCCTTGGCGCCGCGCATCGACACTTCATCCAGCAGCGGGTTGGCAATCGCCTTTTGCGCGGCTTCGATGGCGCGGCCTTCGCCGATCGCCTCGCCGGTGCCCATCATCGCCTTGCCCATCTCGCTCATCACGGTGCGGATGTCGGCGAAGTCGAGGTTGATCAGGCCCGGCATGATCATCAGGTCGGTGATGCCGCGCACGCCCTGGTGCAGCACCTGGTCGGCCATCGCGAACGCATCCTTGAAGGTGGTGTTGGCGTTGGCGATCAGGAAGAGATTCTGGTTGGGGATGATGATCAGCGTGTCGACATGCTTCTGCAGTTCGGCAATGCCTTCCTCGGCCGCCTTCATCCGCTTGGTGCCTTCAAAGGCGAACGGCTTGGTGACCACGCCGACGGTGAGGATGCCCTTTTCGCGCGCCGCGCGGGCCACCACGGGGGCCGCGCCAGTGCCGGTGCCGCCGCCCATGCCGGCCGCGATGAAGCACATGTGCGCGCCATCCAGCGCGGTTTCCAGCTGGTCCAGCGTTTCCTCGGCGGCGGCGCGGCCGATCTCCGGCCGGGCGCCGGCGCCCAGGCCTTGCGTGATCTTCATGCCCAGCTGGATGCGGGTGGCGGCCTTGCTCATCGCCAGCTGCTGCGCATCGGTGTTGGCCACGATGAACTCCACGCCCATCAGTTCGGCCTCGATCATGTTGGCCACGGCGTTGCAGCCGGCGCCGCCCACGCCGACCACGGCGATCCGGGGCTTCAGCTCGGTCAGTTCAGGCTTGGCGAATTCCAGCATGTCGTGTCTCCTCAGGGCCGTGGCATACTAGATGATGCGCGAATCGGTGGGAAGCATCTTCACAGACTTCCCCACAATTTTTCGATAACGCCGCCGAGGCCGCGCTTGGGGGCGGGGCCTTCGCCGGCTTGCGGCTGGTGCCACACGTCGCCGCTGTCAGCCCCGGCAAACAGCACCAGGCCGGCCAGCGCAGCAAAGGCCGGGCCCTCCTGCGCCACCGGCAGGCCGGCCAGGCCGCGCGGCCGGCCGATGCGCACGTTGCAGCGCAGATAGGTGCCGGCATATTCGCCGATCGACCGCAGATCGGCACCGCCGCCGGTCAACACCACGCGCCGCGCCTGCGGCCCGACAAAGCCCAGCGCCGACAGCGCCCGGGCGATTTCGCCGAACATCATGTCAAGCCGGGTGCGGATCACGGTGACCAGCTGGGCGCGCGGCACCTTCATCGGTTCGGCGCTGCCATCGTCCACCGCCGGCGGGATGATCACCGGGTCGGTCTGATCGCGGGTGGTGGCGACGGCGGCGCCATCAAAGGTCTTCAGGCGTTCGGCATTGCTGCGCCGGGTGGCAAAGGCTGCCGCAATGTCATCGGTGATGTCGGCGCTGCCCATCGGCACGGTGGCCACCCCCACCGGAATGCCAAAGCGATAGACGGCGATGCTGGTCAGACCGGCGCCAATGTCGATCAGGGCGACGCCAATGTCGCGCTCTTCGGGATCGAGCACGGCAAGGCCAGCGGCCAGCGGCGTGGCCACCAGCGAGGAGACGCCCAGATGCGCCTGGCCGACGGCGCGGCCGAAGTTCAGGATGGCCGGCGTGTCGGCGGCCACCACATGAATGTCCATCCCCAGCCGGTCGGCATGCAGGCCCAGCGGGCTTTCGACGCCGGGCAGGCCATCGAGCACATAAAGCGCCGGCAGCGCGTGGATGATGCTGCGGCCCTTGGGATCGATGGCGGCGCGGCCGGCCTGGCGCAGGGTCACCATGTCGGTGGGGGTGATGCTGGCCCCGGCGATATCGATTTCGGTGGAGGCCATGGTGCTGGACAGGTTGCCGGCGGCAAAGCTGGCCACCACGCTTTCCACCTGGATGCCGGCGGCGCGCTCGGCCTGGTCCATGGCGCCGCGGATGGCCATTTCGGCCTTGTCGAAATCGGTGACGGTGCCGCGCTTCAGCCCGGCGCAGGGCTTTTGCCCGCTGCCGATCACCCGCGCCTGGCCGTCGCCGCCGACCAGCGCGATCAGCGCGGCCACCTTGGAGGTGCCAACGTCAAGCACGGCCACCGGCCGTTCGGTCTGGCCGCGGCCCAGGGGGGGCAGGGGGATGCGCGGGGCCATGGCGGGCGCTTTCCTCTTCTCAGATCTTCTGGGCCTGGGCGGCGGCGCGGCGCTGGCGCTCCGCTTCGGCCAGGGTTTCCACAACGGCGGGGCCGGCGACGATCATGCGGCCGGGCAGGCGCATGTCGAACCGGGTGAAGCGGCCGCCGAGCAGCCGGTCGGGCCCCTTGGCGTCCAGCCGGGCAAAGCTGGCCAGCGCGGCGCGGGCCTGGCCCGGCTGGTCGGGCAGGGCCAGCACCTCGCCGCTCTTGAAGCGCATGTCCCAGCGGCGGCCGCCGACGAAGGTCGCGGCAAACACCTCGCGGCCCAGCGGGGTGGCGGCGATCAGTTCCAGCGCCTCGCGCACGCGGGTGTTGGCGCCGGGGCCGACCAGGATCGGCAGGTCGTTCCAGCGTTCCAGCCGCTGGCGCGTCAGCACCCGGCCGCTGATGTCGATGGCGGCCAGCTGCTGGCGATATTGCCACAGTGCCACCGGCTTCCTTTCCTTCACCTCGATCACCAGCGTGTCGGGCAGGCGGCGCTGCACGCTGGCATCGGCCACCCAGGGCAGGGCGCGGATGCGGTCGCGCACGGCATCCAGATCGGTGGCCAACATGGCGTTGCTGGGGCCGTTGATCGCCGCGCCATAGATGGCCAGCCGTTCCTGCTCGCGCGCGCCGGTCAATTCGACATGGCGCACTTCCCAGCCTTGCGCGGCGGTCCATTCCACGAAGGCCAGCCACAGCCGCTGCGGCACGCCCAGCAGGATCAGCACCGCCAGCGTGATCGCCAGCAGGCCGCCGGCCGCCAACGCGACATGCCGGCGGGTGATCGGCGGGCGCGCGCCCACCGCGCGGGTGGGGCGGGCCTTGGCGCTTTTCGGTGGACGGGCACCACGTTTCAGAACGGCGGCGGTCATGCCCGTCCTCCCTCATGATCGGCGATGGCCATGTCGATCAGGCGCTGCACCAGCTGTTCGTAACTGATGCCGCGATACTTCGCCTGTTCGGGCACCAGGCTCAGCGGTGTCATCCCCGGTTGGGTGTTCACCTCCAGCAGATAGAGGCCAGCGAGGCCCTGATCCGGGTCCCAGCGGAAATCGCTGCGGCTGGTGCCGCGGCAGCCCAGCGCCCGGTGCGCCGCCAGCGCGTGGGCGAGGGCTGCGGCCTCCACGTCGGCGGGCAATACGGCGGGGCACTCGTGCACGGTCAACCCATCGGTGTATTTGGCGTCATAGTCATAGAAACCCGAAACCGGTTTCAATTCCGTCACCGCCAGCGCTTCGTCACCCAGAACCGCGACCGTCAGCTCCTTGCCGGCGATGAAGGGCTCGGCCAGCAGGGTCGGAAACTCCGCCCAGGGGCCCGGCACGTCACGGCGGATCGGCTGGCCATGGTTGCTGCTGTCGGTGACGATGGCGACACCAACGCTGGAGCCTTCGTTGACCGGCTTCAGCACATAGGGGCGGGGCAGGGGATCGCCCGCGAACAGGGTCTCGCTGGCGACGATGCGGCCGTGCGGCATCGGAATGCCGGCGGGCACCAGGATCTTCTTGGTCAATTCCTTGTCGA
>CAZAWH010000023.1:0-8542 GCA_964488775.1 uncultured Sandarakinorhabdus sp.
GATTATGCCATCGCCTTTTCGGTGCACCCCGATGTGCGCCGCACCCCGGCCCGGCGCGCCGCCGTCACCGCCTATCCCGAAATCGCCAATGATGCGATGACGCCGCTGTTCATCGCGGCGGCCGATGCGACTGAAGAGGCGATCTGGAACAGCCTGTTGATGGCCGAAGCCGGCCACAGCCGCGATCCCGCCACCGGCAGCACCCGCCACATCCCGGCGCTGGACCGCGCGCTCGCCCGCCGCCTGGCCCTCCGCCCGGCAGCGCCGCCGCTCAAGCCATGAAATCGGCCTGCCAGCTGTGATCGCCGCTGATCGCTTCGGCGAAGCGATGCTCCAGCCTGGCCAGGCGCATCAGGCCCAGCAGGCCCAGCATGACGTTGCCATCATTGCCCATTTCCTGCTTGAACCGGGCCAGCGCCGCCCGGTCGCGGCACAGCTGATCCAGATCGTCGATCGGCAGCGGCCCCAGCCCCGGCCCCAATGCCTCAAACCCCTGGGCCAGCGCATCGGCCGGGATGGGGAGCAGGAACCGCGTCTTGGGAAAGATCGGGCTGTGCAGCACCATGCCCAGGCTGGCAGGGCCGGCCCGGTCCAGCATGGCCTGGAAGCCGGCCCTACTCGCAGCCGGCTCCTGCTTGCCGATCAAGCGCATCGCCGCTGCCATCCGGTCTTCGCGTTGGATCGGACCGGCCACGATTCCAGCCATGTTGAGCAGCAACTGGCTATGTGGATGCACGGCGGCAACATCGAAATTGAAGGGCGGGTGATTCTCGTTCCGTACCTCTCTGTGGATCGGTGACAGATCGAAATCGGAGTGCGCCGACCCCGCGGCCAGCCCCTCCTCAACATTCATCAGCACCAGGCCAAGCCGCTGGTCGCGGGCCATGGGCAGATAATGCTGCTTCATCGCGGCAAAGCCGGGAGCGAAATCCTGGCCAAGCTTGCGGCTGAGCATGAAGATGGGATGGATGGCCGACCACGCCAAGCCGGGCGCGGCCACCGGGCTGGCCGTCGCCGTTGCCGCCGGGGCGACGCTCGCCGGGCGGCGGGCGGATTCAATCGCATCGGCCACGGCGCGGGCATTGGCGACGTGGCGATGGCTGGTCGCATCCTGGCCGATCGGCTTCAGCAAAAGCGTGTGATAGCCGAGCAACCGCCCCATCACCGTTTGCTGCAGCGCCACGCTTTCGAGAGCCGAAATCGCCGTCCGCTTCTCTGAGCGTCGAAGAACGCCCTTGAGCTCAAGGACGTCCAGACCCTGTACTTCGATTCGTTCGCTGTGCAGCAGCCAGGCGCGCGCGCCAAACACCAGCCAGCCGATCAGGGCCGGCCACAGGCCCTGCGGCCCCGACCCGGCATAGATGGCAACGGCACTGATCAACGTGCCCAGCCCGGCGGTTGGCAGCCCCAGCTGCACATGGGCCACCCAATGGTCCTGGCTGCGCATCGTGTCGGGCCTCCTTGCCGCGCTGTGGCACCGGGCGGCCCGAAGACCCGTCGGCGATAGCAACAAATTAACCATAGTCCAGGGCGGTCGCCAATCAACTGTTGTGGCGAAAATTGCCGGCCAGACCCGCCGCGCTAAAGCGCGCCCCAGCCGGCGAGCAGGGCGGCGGCGCCGTCGGCGGCGAGCGGTTCCGGGTCGGCCAGGAAGCCGTCGTTGGCCAGCGTGGCAATGCCGTGCACCATCGCCCAGATGATGGCGCCTGCCTGATCGGCGCTGATGGCGCGCAGGCGGCCGGAGGCGGCGAGTTCGGCCAGCATGGCCGCCAGGCTCTGCCCCGGCCGGGCGGCGGCGGCGGCGAGGTCGGGATGGGCGCTGCGATCGGCCAATGCCGGGCTTTTCATCAGGCGATAGAGCGCCGGATGTTCGGCGACAAAGCGCACATAGGCGATGCTGCCGGCGACGATGCGCTGGGCCGGATCGCCCGGCGCCGCGGCGAGCGCGGCGATCTTTTCGCTGTATAGCTGGTCAAAGCCCTGCGCGGCGACGGCGGCCACCAGCGCGCTGCGGTCACGGAAATGATGATAGGGGGCCATCGCCGACACCCCGGTGGCCCGCGCCACGGCGCGCAGGGTGAGCGCGGCCGGGCCATCAGCCTCCACAATCGCCCGCGCAGCGCTGACCAGGGCCGCCTTCAGGTCGCCATCATAATGCCAGGCCGATTCGGGTTTCACGGCCGTACCCTAACTTGACCGCAGCGGCGGCGCAATTTATACGACGTAAAGTTTACAACGTAAGGATAGGCCATGCAGATCGTGATGACCGGCGGCAGCCGCGGGATCGGGGCAGAGGCGTTGCGGCACCTGCGCGCCGTGCCGGATGCCCGCATCTGGTTGGGCGTGCGCGACGCCACGCCGGCCGGGGTGACCGGTCTGCCGCTGGATCTGGCCAGCCTCGCCAGCGTCCATGGCTTTGCCGATGCGGTGATTGCCGCGCTGGCCGGGGCGCGCATCGACGCGCTGGTGCTGAACGCTGGCGGGCAGCGGCCCAGCGTGGCCGAACGCTCCGCCGATGGCCATGAACTGACCTTTGCCGCCAACCATCTTGGCCATTTCCTGCTGTTCCACCGCCTGGCCCCGCATTTGGCCGATGGCGCCCGTGTGGTCATCACCAGCAGCGGCACCCACGATCCCGATGAACGCACCGGCGTGCCGCCGCCACGGCATGCCGAGGCGCAGCTGCTGGCCAACCCGGCGCTGGATCCGGCGCTGGATGCCAACCCGATCACCGCCGGCATGCGCGCCTATTCCGCATCCAAACTGTGCAATCTGATGACGGCGCGGGTGGCCGCGCAGGATGCGGCACTGGCCGCGCGCGGCATCAGCGTTGTGGCCTATGACCCCGGCCTGACGCCCGGCACCGGCCTGGTGCGCCAGCAGATGTGGGTGGTGCGCACCCTGGTGTGGCCGTTGCTGCCGCTGCTGCTGCCCTTCGGCAAGACGATGAACAGCCTCGCTGATGCCGGCCGGCATCTGGCGCTGCTGGCCACCCAGCTGCGGCCGCCGCCGGGGCACAGCTATGCCTCGCTGCGCAAGGGCCACCTCACCTGGCCGGAGCCATCGCAACTGGCGCGCGACCAGGCCGCCTGCGCCGCGCTGTGGCAGGACAGTCTGGCCCTGTGTGGCCTTCCCATGGGCTGACGCACCTTTCCACATTGTCATCCGGATTGGCTTGCCAATCTTGCGAATGGGTCGCAATAAGCGGCGCAAGTGATAATCATTCGCAGGATTCGACCATGCGTGCCGTGCTGTTGCTCTCCACCGTCTGCCTGATGGCCACGCCGGCCCCGGCAGCCGACGTGCTTTCGGCCGACGCGCTGGAGGATGATGCCGCCACCATCGTTGTCACCGGTCAACGCGAGCAGCCCTATCGCGCCGGCAGCATCAGTTCGGCCACCCGCACCGACACGCCGCTGCTGGATGTGCCGCAGGCGGTGACGGTGTTGACCCGCCAGCGGCTGGATGATCAGGCAATCCTGTCGGTGCAGGAGGCGCTGCGCTTCGTGCCCGGCGCCGTGGGCGCCCAGGGCGAGGGCAATCGCGATCAGATCGTGCTGCGCGGCAACAACAGCACGGCGGATTTCTTTGTCGATGGCGTGCGCGACGACGTCCAGTATTTCCGCGATTTCTACAATCTTGACCGGCTGGAGATCTTGAAGGGCGCCAACGCCATGATCTTTGGCCGGGGCGGCGGCGGCGGCGTGATCAACCGTGTCACCAAGACCCCGCTGATGGATCAACAGCTGCTGACCGCCGATGCCGCCGCCGACAGCTGGGGCAGCTGGCGCCTGGCCACCGATCTCAACCTGCCGGTGGCGGCCGGTGTCGCCGCCCGCCTCAACGGCTTTGTGGAAGAGGCCAGCAACCATCGCGACGGCTTTGGCCTCACCCGCTGGGCGGTGAACCCCACGATCGGCGTTGATCTGGGCGGCCGTGGCCGGCTGGTGCTTGGCTATGAACATGCCAGCGACGACCGGGTGGCGGATCGCGGCATCCCCTCGCAAAATGGCCGGCCGGCACCGGTGGCCCGCGGCCTGTTCGTCGGGGATCGCGCGCTGAACCGCAGCCGGGTCGATGTCGACGCGCTCAACCTGGCGGCCAATTATGCGCTGGCCGACGGGCTGACCCTGCGCAACGCCACGCGCTGGGCCGATTATGACAAGGAATATCTGAACATCTTCGCCGCCACCGCGCTCAGCCCCGCCGGCACCGTGGGGATCGAGGCCTATCGCGATCCCACCCGCCGCCACAACCTGTTCAGCCAGACCGATCTGGCCTGGAAGACCGAGCTTGCCGGCATGCAGCACACACTGCTCGCCGGGTTCGAACTGGGCCGGCAGGTCACCCGCAACCAGCGCATCAACGGCTTTTTCGATGGCGTGGCCGGCGGGCCGACGCGCGTCACCGTGGCGCTCACCGATCCGTTCACGCCGCCGGCCGCCAGCTTTCGCGCCGGCCCCGGCAACCGTTCGATCCGCGCCGTGGCCGAGGTGGCGGCGCTGTTCGTGCAGGATCAGGTGAAGATCGGCGAAATCGTCGAGCTGGTTGGCGGCGTGCGTTATGACCGGTTCGAACTGGCGGTCGACAATCTGCTCAGCGGGGCCGGCTTTGCCCGCACCGATCATCTCTGGTCGCCGCGCGCCGGGCTGGTGGTCAAACCGGTCAAGACCGCGTCGCTCTATGCCAGTTTCAGCCGATCCTATCTGCCGCAATCGGGGGACCAGTTCACCAGCCTGGATGCCAGCCTGGCTGCGCTGGAACCCGAAGGCTTCCTGAACCGCGAAATTGGCGCCAAGTGGGACATCACGCCCGCGCTCAACCTCAATATCGCCGCCTATGTGCTGGATCGCACCAACACCCGCGCGCCCGGCAGCGTCGCCGGCACGGTGGAATTGACCGGGCGTCAGCGCAGCCGCGGCATCGAAATCGGGCTGGATGGCCAGATCCGCCCGTGGTGGCAGGTGCAGGCCGGCCTTGCCGTGCAGAGCGCCCGCATCGTTTCAACCACCAGCGCGGCGCCCGCCGGCCGGCATGTGCCGCTGGTGCCGCAATTCCAGGCCAGCCTGTGGCAGCGCTGGCAGGTGGTGGAGGCGCTGGGCCTTGGCCTTGGCCTGCTGCACCAGGGCAAGAGCTTTGCCGGCATCAGCAACAGCGTCACCCTGCCGGCCTACACGCGGGTGGATGGCGCGCTCTATTTCAAGCTGGTGAAGGGCGTTTCCGGGCAGTTGAACATCGAAAATCTGTTCAACGCCGCCTATTTCCCCACCGCCCATACCGACAACAACATCAGCACCGGCACCCCGCGCACCGCCCGGCTGACGATCAGGGCAGGTTTCTGACCCGTTCCCAAAGACCCACCGGTTCCGCGCGATAGGTCGCCTCGCCATAGATGGCAAAGCCGCAGCGGCGGGCGACCGCGATGCTGGCGGCGTTGCCGGGATTGATCATCGCCACCGTGCGGTCAAATCGGCCATCGGCCCAGGCCAGCGCACAGGCCACGGCCTCGCTGGCATAGCCCTGGCCCTGCGCCTCGGGATGAAAGGCCCAGGCCGCTTCCGGGCAGCCAAAGGGCGCCACGCCGGTGCGCTCGGCGTGCAGAAAGCCGACATCGCCCAGATGGGTATCATCCTGTCGCAGGGTGACGGCCCACATGCCATAACCCATCAGCTGCCAATGCCCGACATAGCGGAGCAGGCGGTTCCAGCTGTCTTCCCGGTTGAACGGCTTGCCGCCGAAATGCGTCACCACCACCGGGTGCGACCACATCTCGGCCAGGCGATCAAAATCGCCCTGCCGATGCGGGCGCAGCACCAGCCGTTCAGAGCTGAGGACAGGGGGGACGACCATGGGCCCAGCATAGGCAGGCGCGGCGGTGATGGCCAGTGGCCACGCGCCTATCGCCGCGCGATATACACCACCGCCGGCGGCCAGTTGCGCGGTTCCAGCCGCAGTTGCACGTCGCCAAACACCGCCTTGATGTCACCCAGCCGCACCGGGGAATATTGATATCCGATCATCGCGGCCCCCGGTGCCAGCACGGCGGCGGTGGCGGCCAGGATGCGCTGCCGCACCGGCCCCGGCATCAGGGTGAGCGGCAGGCAGGAAATCACCAGATCGCAGCCGTCCGGCACATGGGCGCCCACCAGCTCGGCCGACGCCGGCACCACCACCAGCCGGGGATCGGCGACATGACCGGTGAGGTGCCGGGCGAAATCGGGGTTGATCTCAAAGGCGAACAGCCGCGCATCCGGCCGCATCCGCGCCAGCATCGCCCGGGTCACCACGCCGGTGCCGGGGCCATATTCGACAGCGGTCGTCACCCGGCTCCAATCCACCCGGTCCAGCATGCGGGCCACCAGCGCGCGGGACGAGGGCACCAGCGATCCGACATGGCGCGGATTGGCGAGGAACTGGCGGGCAAACAACAGCCCGGCGCGGTTCGGCACGGCGCTTTGGCTCAGGCAGCAGCGCTGGGCCGGGCGGCAACGCGGGCGCGCCAGCCCGGAATCCAGGCCAGGCCATCCGGCATGGGCTGGCCCACCTGGCCGCCAAATTCCATGAAACAGAACAACAGGATATCGGCCAGGGTGAAGCGGTCGCCACAGATGAAGTCACCTGGCCCACGCGCCTGCATCAGGCCATCAAGCCACTGCAGCTTCTGGGCGGCGATGGCCTTCAATTCCTGCCCGCCGCTTTCGGATGACAGCGGAAAGCGCCCGGTGAACATCGGCCGGCCTTCGGTGGCGCGAAAGCCGTTGGCCATCGGCTCGCAATAGCCCAGATCGATGATGCGCACCCATTTGCGGGTCTCGGCGCGCGCTTCCGGCGTGGTGCCGATGATCGCCGGGGTGGGGTGCAGCTCTTCCAGATATTCGGCGATCACGGTGATTTCCGAAATCACCTGCCCGCTGTCCAGCTCCAGCGCCGGGGTGCCGCCGGCCGGCACCTTCTTGATATAGTCGCCGCTGCGGTTGTGGCCGGCCCTGATGTCGATGGTTTCAGACGGCAGGGTCAGGCCCTTTTCCGCCGCGGCCATGCGCACCACGTGCGGATTGGGCCCGATGCTGTTGTAAAGCCGCATGCTGGCTGATCCCCCCAGAGTTCCCGACAACCAGCCTGCCGGGCCGGCCGCCAAAGTCAAGCCGCCGCGCGCACCAGGTCGATGGCGCGCATCGATTGCACCGGATCATCCGGCGGCAACGGCCATGCCGCCTTGCCGGTCAAAAAATCGACAAAGGCCGCCAGCTGGGCATCATAACTGCCCGGCGTGTCGGGGCTGGCAATGTCCACCACCCCGGCGGCCGTCTCCAGGCGGATGGCATGGCCGCCGCGCTGGGGTGCCAACGGGTTGCCGATGGTCAACACCCCGGCTGCGCCGCTGATCCGCAGCTGCGCGCCGAACGGCGCCGCCATGTCGGCCGCCACCCGCGCCGTGACGCCGTGGGGCAGATCCAGCGTGGCGGCAAAGGCACCATCGGCGGCGCGTTGCGCGCGAAACACCACATCCCGCGCCGCCAGCGGCTCGCCGGCCACGGCGCGCACCCAGGTGAGGGGATAGACGCCCAGATCCATCAGCGCCCCGCCGCCCAGCCCGGCCTGCCAGCGGAATTCGGCAGCATCCGTCTTCACCGGGGCGTTGAACCAGGCCTCGACATGGCGCAGCCGGCCCAGCGCCGGCAGATGCCGCGCCACAATCGCCCAGAAGCCGTGGCAGCGGCTGTGCTGCGCCTCCACCATCAGCACGCCGGCCGCCGCCGCTTCGGCCTGCAGGGTTGCGGCCTCGGCCGCGTTCAGGGTGAAGGGCTTTTCGACCAGACACGGCTTGCCGGCGCGGATGGCCAGCCGCGCCTGGTCCAGATGAAAGGCCGGCGGCGTTGCCACATAGATGGCATCGATGTGCGGATCGGCCACCATCGCGGCATAATCGCCAAAGTGGCGCGGGATGCCGTGGGTGGCGGCATAGGCGGCGGCGCGGGCGGCATCGCGCGATGCGACCGCGGCCACCACCACATCATCGCGGCTGCGCGCCGGCGCGATCATCGCATAGGTGGCCACCCGCGCCGCGCCGATGATGCCGATGCGCAGGGTCATGATCCCAGCTTCGCGATGATGCGTTCCTGGGCGGCCTTGTCGATCGTCCAGCCCCAGGCCAGCCAGGCGGCGGCAGCGGCGGCGATGATCGGCGGAAACAGGAACAGGTTCACCAGCCCATCGATGGCGGCGGCGGTGTTGCCGGCCCCAAGCTTGGCATCGAAGCCCACGGCATCCAGCACGATATAGGCAAGGCCGACGGGGATGGCATAGCCAATCTTCTGCACCCCCACCAGCACGGCATAATAAAGCCCGGCGTTGTTGCGCCCGGTGGCCAGGGTCTCGGCGTCGGTCACATCGGCCAGCATGGCGCGCACCAGGAAGGGCGGCGCCACCGCCGGCAGCCCGGCCAGCAGCATGCCCAGCGCCGCCAGCCCGAAATCCGCCTTTGGCGCCAGCACCAGCGCGGCGTGCAGCACGGCATAGCTGCCGATGGCCCAGGCCACGG
>CAZAWH010000023.1:8552-29492 GCA_964488775.1 uncultured Sandarakinorhabdus sp.
CCCAGCTCCACAGCGGCGCCCCGATCAGGCCGGCGGCAAAATAGAACAGCAGCAGCAGCCGGGCCTCTGTCACCGAAAAGCCGCGCGCCGCCTCGAAAAAGAACACCAGCAGGGCGCCGCCAAAGCCCGGCGGCAGGCTGGCCAGAAGATCGATCAGCATCACCCGGCCCAGCAGCGGCCGTTTCAGCGCCGCCCACATCGCCCGCCAGCTGTGATGCTCGCCGCTGGCCGGCTGGCCTTCCGGCACCCCCACGCAGGCGGCGATCAGGGTGGGCAGCACCAGGGCGATCAGCACCCAGCCCATGGCATGCACGCCCAGGCTGGCCGATGGTTCCAGGCCAAAGCGCGGCCCCAGCGCATTGGCCAGCGGCGGCACCGCCAGGATGGAAATCAGCGCCAGCATGTTGGCCGCTTGCCACCAGCCAAAGATGCGGCTGCGCTCGTGATAATCGGTGGACAGCGATTGCCCCCAACTGGTGTGCGCCACCTGCGCCGCCGAAAAGCCGGCATAGACGACCAGCAGGCCGATGAAGGCGCGCAGCGGCGACAGGCCGGGCTGGGCAAAGAAGGTCAGCACCAGGCCGAGCAGCATGACCAGCCCGCCGCCCAGCAACCACGGCCGGAACCGGCCCAGGCGGGTGGCCGTGCGGTCGATCCCGCGCCCGAACAGCACGTCCAGCGGCAGATCGATCCAGCGCACGGCGGAAAACAGGATGCCGGTCAACGCCAGGTCCAGCCCCAGCGTGCCGGCATAATAAGGCGGCAGATAGACCACCATCGGCAGGCCCACGCCGGTCAACGGCAGGCAAGGCGCGGCAAAGGCCGCCAGCGTCCGGCGTTTCAACTGCACATGTGGCACCTCCCCAGGGCCGATGTGCACTGTGCGGTGCCGGCCGTGCCGGCGCAAGCCTGTGGTTTGGGTGAGATTTTCTTGAGGTAAGCAGCGGCCAACCGCAGTGGCTGGCCTGATCAGGCCACCATCCGCCGCCGCGCGGCCAGCGTTTTCAGGGCATGGTCCAGCCGGCTCAGCACTTGCGGGTGCAGGGCCGGGGTGGCGGCGGCAAGGCCGTGGACCAGCGGCTGCGGCTGGTTGAAGCGCAGGGGGGCGCCGTGGCGGTCAGTCACGATGCCGCCGGCTTCGGTGAGGATCAGGCTGGCGGCGGCCACATCCCATTCGGCCACGCTGCGCCCTTCCATCCAGGCATCGGCTTCATCGGCGGCCAGCATGGCCATGCGCAGCGCCAGGCTGTTGGGCTTGGCCACCGCCGTGCCCGGCCACGGGCTGGGCCAGAAACTCGCGGTCAGATTGGGCGGATCGATCGGCAGCCGCACCCCCTCCAGGCTGGCCAGGCCCGACACCTTCAGCGCCGCGCCATTCAGCGTGGCGCCCTGGCCGGCGCTGGCGGCATAGAGGCGTTTCTGCGCCGGCGCGGCCAGCACGGCCACTCGCACCGCGCCATCTTCCACCAACGCCACCGAAACCGCCCAGCCGCTGCGCCCGCGCAGGAAATCGCGGGTGCCGTCGATCGGATCGACCACCCACAGCCGGCGCTTGTCCAGCCGGCCGGGAGTGTCGGCGCATTCTTCCGACAGCCAGCCATCATCCGGCCGGGCGGCGGCGATCACCCCCTTCAGATAGGCGTTCACCGCCATGTCGGCCTCGCTCACCGGGCTGCCATCGGCCTTGGCCCAGCTTTTGCCGGCACGGCCGAAATGGCCCATGGCGATGGTGGCGGCGTTGCCGGCAATCTCGGCGGCCAGCGCCAGATCTGCGGACCGCTGGGTCAACTTCCGGCAACCATCATGCCATCGATGCGCAGCGTCGGCGCGTTGCTGGCGTGGCGGAAGGCCAGATCATTGGCCGCCACCAGCCGGGCGAACATGTCGATCAGGTTGCCGGCGATGGTGATTTCCGCCACCGGCCGGGTGATCTCGCCATTTTCGATCAGGAAGCCGCTGGCGCCCCGGCTGTAATCCCCGGTCAGGCCGTTGACGCCCATGCCGATCAATTCGGTCACCAGCACGCCCTGGCGGATATCGGCCATCAGTTCGGCCGGGGTCAGGGTGCCGCCTTCCAGATGCAGGTTGCTGGTGCCGGCCCCGGGCGGGCCCGAGGCGCCGCGCGCGGCATGGCCGGTGGGGGCCAGGCCCAGCTGCCGGGCGCTGGCCGAATCGAGCAGCCAGGTGGTGAGCACGCCATCCTCGATGATGGCGGTGCGGCGGGCGGCGAGGCCCTCGCCATCAAAGGCGCGGCTGCGCAGGCCGCGCGGGCGCAGCGGATCATCGATGATGTGGATGCCGGCCGGCAGGATGCGCTGGCCCATGCGATCCTTGAGGAAACTGGTGCCGCGGGCGATGGCGCTGCCGGTGATGGCGCCGGCAAGATGGCCCAGCAGCGAGGATGACACGCGCGGATCGAACAGCACGGGCATGGCGCCCGATGCCAGCTTGATCGGATGCAGCCGCTGCACCGCGCGCCGGCCGGCGCGGGCGCCGATTTCGGCCGCCGACTCCAGATCGGCGAGGTGACGCGCACTGTGCCAGGCATAGTCGCGCTGCATGTCGCCGCCGCTGCCGGCCACCACCGATGCCGATGTGCCATGGCTGGTCGATCGCTTGCCGCCGCGAAAGCCGGTGGAGGTGGCCAGCGCCATCACCACCACGCCGGCCGAAGCGCCGCCGCCCTCGCTGTTGGTCACGCCCGGGATGGCGCGCGCCGCATCTTCGGCGGCCAGCGCCCGGGCCTTCAGATCGGCCGCGCCCGGTTCGGCGGGATCATCAATGTCCAGATCGGCAAAGGGCCCGCTGGCCAGCAGTTCGGCCGGGGCCAGGCCGGCAAACGGGTCTTCCGGCGCCAGCCGCGCCATCGCCACCGCCCGCTCCGCCGCCTCGCGCAGGGCGCCCACCGACAGATCGGATGACGACACGCTGGCCGATCGCTGGCCCACGAACACGCGGATGCCCACCTCCTCGCCTTCGGATCGGCCAACCTCCTCCAGCTGGCCCAGCCGCACCGAAACCGATGTGGCGGCATCACCGAAATACAGGGCATCAGCGGCGTCGGCCCCGGCGCTGCGGGCGGCGGCCAGGGCGGCGTCAAGGCGGTTCAGGGCATCATCTGGGGACAACATGACCAAGATGTAGGGGCCGGGCCGCGCCCTGTCACGGCCTATTCACGCGCGTTTTTGTCGCTTTCGTGCAATTCACGCTTCGGCAGGTGGGGCAGAGTTTGCCTCAGGGTCAGGCACCGGTGCTGGGTGGGCCAGCCGGAGCCGGAACAGGGTGCAGCGCGGGGTCGTGTCCAATCCGGTCCGGCCCCGCAGCCATGTTCGGGGTGCAGCGCTTGGCGTGCAGCAAGTCGGGCGTCAGGCCATCCCCACCGCGGCGCAGGCCCCGGCCAGCAGCCCGCCGGCCAGCCGGTTGGCGCGAAACAGCGTCAGCGCCATGTCCGGCGTCGACACGCGCAATTGCGCCACCTGCCAGCCGAAATGCGCCGCCAGCGGCAGCAACGCCGCCACAGCCAGCGGTTGTGCCGCCACAAGATAGAGCGCGATGCCCCACAGGATCAGCGCCACGGCAAAGAAGATTGCCACCCCGGCCCGCGCCTGCCGGCCCAGCGCCCGCGCCGAGCTCTTGATCCCGGCCAGCGCATCATCCTCGATATCCTGCAGGGCATAGATGGTGTCATAGCCCAGGGTCCAGGCGATGCCGCCGGCCCACAGCAACCACATTGCCGGGTCAGTGACCGGCGCCACCGCCGCCCAGCCCACCAGCGCCCCCCAGTTGAAGGTGATGCCCAGCCAGGCCTGCGGCCACCAGGTGATGCGCTTCATGAACGGGTAAGCCGCCACCGCCAGGATGCTGGCCAACGCCACCAGCTGCGCCGTCAGCCGCAATTGCAGCAACACGATCAGGCCGATCAGCGACAGGGCGACGGAAAACAGCAGCGCCGCCCTCACGGAAATCCGGCCCGAGGCCACCGGCCGGTGCCGCGTGCGCTCCACCTGGGCGTCGAGATCGCGGTCCACAATGTCGTTCCACACGCAACCGGCGCCGCGCATGGCGATCGTGCCCAGCGCAAACCACAGGATCAGCAAGGGCTTGTGTTGAATCCCGCCGGCAAGCCCCAACCCGGCAATGCAGGGCCAGCCCAACAGCCAGGCCCCCGCCGGCCGGTCCAGCCGCGCCAGCCGGGCATAATCCTGCACACGGGCCGGCAACCGGTCGATCCAGCCTGTCACGGCATCTGGCGTAATCGGGGCAGGGGGCGTAACCACATGGCCCATGAGCGAAGAAGCAGCCCGCCTGTCAACTCCCAGCCTCACGACAACGCCGCGCCTGTTCGTCGCCGCTGGCCTGTCCGCCGGCGCTGCCCTCACGCTGGATCCGCCGCAATCCCATTATCTCGCCAATGTCATGCGCCGACAGCCCGGTGATCTGGTGCGCCTGTTCAACGGCCGCGATGGCGAATGGGCCGCGCGGGTGACGGCGGTGGCGAAAAAGGCGGTCAGCCTCGCCGCCGAATGGCAAAGCGCGCCCCAGGAACAGGTGCCCGATCTCTGGCTGTGCGCCGCGCCGCTGAAGAAGGGGCGGATCGACTGGCTGGTGGAAAAGGCCTGCGAACTGGGTGTGTCCCGGCTGCAGCTCGTCACCACCGCCCGCACCGTGGTGGACAAGCCGAACCGGGACCGGTTGCTGGCGCATCTGGTCGAAGCCGCCGAACAATCGGGGCGCACCGCCGTGCCCGATCTGCCCCAACCCATCGCGATCGACCGGCTGCTGCGCGACTGGCCGGCGGGCCGCGCCCTGATCTTTGCCGATGAACAGGGCGGCCTGCCGCTGGCCAGAGCCTCGGCGCCGGCCCCCGCCGCGATCCTGATCGGCCCGGAAGGCGGCTTCACCGCGCTCGAACGCGACGCCATCCGCGCCCATCCCGCCGCTGTGCCGATCAGCCTGGGCCCCCGCATCCTGCGCGCCGAAACCGCCGCGCTGGCGGCTGTGGCGGTGTGGCAGGCGCTGCACGGGCATTGAAACGGGCGCGAAAACCCGTCACCGTGCCACGCAGGCAACCGGGGGGGAGCGCCAATGCCCATCATCCTGCTGGCCGCTGCCGCAGTGATTGCGCCGCCGGCCTGGCTTTATCCGCAGAACATGGCGGCCGAGATGCCGGCCAGCGCGGCTGTGCCGATCAGCGTGCCCGGCAGCCGGGTGACGGCGGACCCGGCGGTTCTCCACGATCGCGCCCAGGCGGTGAACTGGTTTCCGGCCGGTCAGCCGCCACCCCCCGCCCGGGTGTTGAAGGCCCCGGCTGGCCAGTTTGCCTGTGCCTATTGCCATATGCCGAACGGCATCGGCCATCCGCAGAACATCAGCATTTCCGGCCTGCCGGTCGATTATGTCATCGCCCAGTTCGCCGCCTTTCGCAGCGGCCAGCGCAAGGCGGCGCAGCCAGGCTATATCCCCAATGGCAGCATGACGCGTGTGGCCGGCCAGGTGCCCGATTCCGAACTGCTTGATCTTGCCCGCTATTACAGCCGCCTGCCCTATCGCAGCCTGATCCGCGTGCGGGAAGTGGCAGTGGTCCCCCGGGTGCAGGCCAGCGGGCTGGTGTGGGAACGCGTGCCCGGCCCGGCCGAACCGATTGCCGGCCGCATCGTCGAGTTGATGGACGATCCTGAAGATTCCATCCGCCACAATCCGCGCGGGCGCACCACCGCCTATGTGCCGCCGGGCAGCATTGCCCGCGGCCGCCGCATCGCCGCCGATCTGGGCTGCATGGCCTGCCACACCCAGATGCTGGGCGGCTGGGGCCCGGGCCGGTCGCCCAGCTATATCGTCCGCCAGCTGCTCGCCATCCGCAACCGCGCCCGCACCGATCCGGGCGCCGAAACCATGCAGCCGATCGCCGACCAGCTCAGCCTGGATGACATGGTCGCGGTGGCGGCGTGGATGGGCGCGGGGGCGCGGCCGTGAACGGCTGGTTGCTTGCCGCTGCCGCCGCCACTGCGGCTGCCGTGATGCCGGCGCCGGCCTGGCTCTATCCCAACGGATCGGGTCCGCCGCCGGCGCCGCAGGCAGAGGATGCGCCGGTGCGGCTTGCCGGTTCCGCCGTGACCATGACGCGGCGCGACACCCACAACCGGGCCGCCGCGCTGGACTGGTTCCCCGATCCCGCCGATCCGTCGCTCGCGATCGTGCTGAAGGCCAGCCAGCCCGGCGGCTATGCCTGCGGTTTCTGCCACCTGCCGCGCGGGCAGGGCCGGCCCGAAAATGCCGCGCTTGCCGGTCTCAGCGTGGACTATATTATCGATCAGACCGAAGCCTTCCGCTCCGGTGCCCGCCGGGCGGCCAGTCCCGGCTGGGTTCCCACCGACGCCATGCGCAACGCGATTGCCCACGCCAGCGCCGCCGAAATCGCCGAAGCCGCGCGCTGGTTCAGCCGCCAGACCTTTGTTTCGCGGGTGCGGGTGGTTGAACGCGCCATGGTGCCGCCAACCGCCCCGTTCGGCTTCATCCTCGCCATCCAGCCGGGGCCACTGGAGCCCATTGCCGGCCGCCTGATCGAGGTGCCGGATGACCCCGCCGCCTTCGAACTGCGCGATCCGCGCGCCACCTTCACCGCCTTCGTGCCGCCCGGCAGCATCGCCAGGGGGCGCGCCATCGCGGCCGACATGGGCTGCATCGAATGCCATGCCGAGCAGTTGAACGGCTGGGGGCCCGGCCGTTCGCCCAGCTATATCCTGCGCCAGCTGCTCGCCTTCCAATCCCGCGCCCGCAACGATGCCGGCGCCGAACCCATGCAGCAGGTGGCGGATCAGCTGGATTTCGACCAGATGGTGGCGGTTGCCGCCTGGCTGGCCGATGGCGCTAAGGCCGAACCGAAATGATCCGCTCCGCCTGAGACAGGACCTTGGCCCGGCTCCAGGCAAAGGGAAAATAATTGCCGGTCGCCCAGCGCGGGAACATGTCGCGATAATGCGGGCTGGCCGGATCGCCGGACTGGCCGGGCGTGTTGATGGCCATCGAATTGTCCCACTGGCCGACATCCATCACCAGGCGCACCGATGCGCCCGATGCGACATGCCAGTCGGCGGCCGGGCCCATAGCCATCGGGGTGGAGCCGCTGCCGCCGATGGGCAGCGGGCCGACCCGGCGTTCGGCATCCCGGCCGGCAATCGGCAACGCTGGCCGGAAATCGGCGACGTGCAGCGCGCCCCAGCGCCATTTGCCGGGATCGGTGCCCAGCAGGCGGCTGGCCTCGGCAAAGGCGCTGCCCAGCGAGTCCAGCAGGATGGCGCTGCGCTGCTCCGGCGTGACCAATCTTGCCTCTTCCAGCACCGGCAGCACGGTGCCGATGCCGGTGCGGCCAAATCCGGCCTGCATCGCCGCCGGCACGATGGCCTTCACCGCGGCGCCGGGCAGATGGGTGCGCGCCCAGATTTCATACAGCGCGGCGGCGGCCGAATCCGGCCCTTCATGGCCATCCCAGCCGGTCAGCACGGCCAGCGCGCCGCGTTCATTGGCATCCCGGCCCACCAGCCCCGACAGCAGCGCCACCGCCCGGCGCGCCATCGGCGAGGTGGCATCATTCTGCAACGCCATCGCATCGGTGATGCCGAATTTGGGTTTGGCGGCAATCACTTCGGAAATGCGGGTGATGCGGCTGCGGTCGGCCCAGCTGTCCAGGCCGAGCAGATGCGGATAGCCGGCCGGCAGGTTCATCTCGTTGGCAGTCGCGATCCAGCCTTCGGCCGGGTTGTGCTTCACCGGCATCAGGGTCGCATCCAGCAGGCCGGTCCAGCGGTGGGCCTTGCCGGCCGGCACCGGCAACAGGCCGTCGCCCGCGGCGCGCACCGGCACGAAGCCGCCCGGCGCCCAGCCGATATCGCCGTCCCGCCCGGCATACATGAGGTTCAGGGGCGGCGCCCCCCAATGGTTGCGGGCGACGAGGAAATCGTTCCAGCCGCGCGCTTGAAACGCCCAGGTGGCGTTGAAATAGGCCGATGCGCCCGGCCGGTCCCAGGTGGCGCGCAGGGCAAAGCTGCGCCCCGACGCCGGGTCTTCGTGGATGATGGGGCCATCGGCACTGAACTTCATCACCACTTCGCGCGGGGCCTCGCCCTTCACGTCGATGGTCTCGCGCACCTCGGTCAGCGTCATGCCCTTGGGGTTCACCACCAGATCCTGTTGATCGATGGCAAAGATGGTGATGGCCCAGGCCGCATCCTCGTTGTGGCCAAAGCTGATGCCGGGCAGGGCGGGTTCGCCGGCGCCGGCGATCTTCAGTTCCGGCGTGTCGATGTGGGAGAGATAGCGCAGATTGGGCACGCCGTGGGCGCGATGGGGATCATTGGCCAGGATCGGCCGGCCGGTGGTGGAGCGGGCGCCGCTGATCACCCAGTTGTTCGATCCCTCGCGCACGTCTGGGTCCAGGCTGGCCAGCACCAGCTTGCCGCCATCAAAGCGCACGTCGCCGGTGCCCAGCGCATAATCATCCAGCACCTTGTCGGGGACGCTGCACGGATCAAGGCCCTTGGGAATGGTGACCGGCCGGGCCGGTTCGATGGTGCGGCGCAGCGGTTCGTGGCGGACATCGCCGCCGCACAGGGCGCGGGCGCGCGCCACCTCGCTGGCCAGATTGCTGGTCAATGCGTTGGACCGGATGCGCACCACATCATCGGCCTGCCAGCGTTCCGGCCTTGTGCCGGTGGCGGCAAATTCCATCGGCAACGGCGCCCGCCCGGCTTCGACCTCGGCCACATAGGCGTTGATGCCGGCCACGAAGCCTTCGGTCCAGCCTTTGGCGGATGGCGCATAGGCGGCCCATTCCGCCGCCATGTCCCCGCGATAAAGGAACAGCCGGGCCGCCCGGTCCTGCGCGACATAGGCCGGCCCAAAGCTGGCCGACAGCCGGCCCAGCCCGCGCTTGCGCCACAGATCGATCTGCCACAACCGGTCGCGCGCCACGGCATAGCCCTGCAGGAAAAACCCGTCGCGGGCGTTGGCGGCATAGATGTGGGGGATGCCGGCGCGATCGATGACGATCTCCCCCGGGGCCGACAGGCCGGGCAGCTGCCGGGCCTCGCTGAAGGCGCCGGGCGGCGGCTCCTGCGCGTGGGCGTTGGTGGCCAGCAGCAGGGCGGCGAGAACAGTGCGCATCATTCGGCGGCCAGCGCGGCGGCGGCCGGGGCGGCCTGGGGCCCGCGGATCAGGCCGCCGGGCAGGGCGCCGGTCATCTGCCCGTCGCGGAAGGTGACGACGCCGTTCTTGATGGTGGCGACATAGCCCTCGGCCCGCTGCAGCAGGCGCTTGCCGCCGGCCGGCAGGTCAAAGGCCAGCCACGGCTTGCCCAGTTGCAGCCGATCAAGATCGATGATGTTGAAATCAGCCAGATAGCCGGGCGCGATCACCCCGCGATCGTTGAGGCCATAGAGCCGGGCCGTGTCGTGGCACTGGCGGCGGATGGCGTTCTCAAGGGGGACCGTGCCGCGCGCCCGGTCCCGCACCCAGTGCTGCAGCAGATAGGTCGGGCTGGCGGCATCGCAGATGGTGCCGCAATGGGCGCCGCCATCCGACAGGGAAATGACCACATCATCCCGGTGCAGCAGGCCATGGACGAAATCCAGATTGCCATCGGCATAGTTGAGGATGGGGAAATAGATGAAACCGCTGCCATCGCTCCGGCACAGCAGGTCATAGGCATATTCGGCCGGATCCTGGCCTGCTGCCCTCGCCATCGCCCAGATCGTCTCGGCCTGCGTTGGCTCGTAATTGAAGGCGTCGGTCATCTCATACTGCAGCTGCCAGCCCATGGCGACGGCCATCAGCAGCGGCAGCACATCGGTTTCCGGCCAGACATTCTCTTCGGCCAGCAATTTTGCCTTGAAGGCCGGATCGGAAAGATGCGCCCATTGCTCGGCCCATGGCAGCGCCTCGATCGCCTGCCAGCTTGGGCGGAACTTGAACGGGTGCACGGTGCCGCGCCACGCCATCAATATGCCGTTCCCCCGGATGGCGATCTGGGCAACGATATTGGCCCCTTCGGCGTTGGCGCGCGCGGTCTCGGCCATCTGCTCTTCCCACGGCAGCTCCTTGGCGATGGACTGCAGCATGGCAAAGGTGACCGGCAGGCCGGTTTCCCGGCTCATTTCGGCCATCCAGCCAAATTCGTCCCATTCGCGCTTGAGGTCGCTCGCCATTTCGAACACGCCGTGGCCCACCCGGCCCATGGCGCGGCCGATGGCGATCAGCTCGTCCTTCTCGGCCGTGGTGCCGGGCACCAGCTCGCCATCGATGCTCTTGTGCAGGATGGTGCGGCTGGTCGAAAAGCCCAGCGCCCCGGCCTTCACGCCTTCGGCCACGATCTCGGCCATGCTGGCAATGTCATCGGCGGTCGGCTTTTCATTGCGCGCGCCGCGTTCGCCCATCACATAGGCCCGCACGGCGCCGTGCGGCACATGGGTGGCGACATCGATGGTGCGCGGCCGTTTTTCCAGCGCGTCCAGATATTCGGGGAAGCTTTCCCAATCCCAGGTCATGCCTTCGGCCAGCGCGGTGCCGGGAATATCCTCCACCCCCTCCATCAGGCCGATCAGCCACTGGTGCCGATCAGGCCGGGCCGGCGCAAAGCCGACGCCGCAATTGCCCATCACGACCGTGGTGACGCCATGCCAGCTGGATGGCGCCATTTCCGAATCCCATGTCGCCTGCCCGTCATAATGGGTGTGGATGTCAACAAAGCCGGGGGTGACGATGCGGCCGGCGGCGTCAATCTCCTCCCGCCCCGGCGCGTTGATCTGGCCAACGGCGGTGATGCGCCCGCCATCCACGGCGATATCGCCCACAAACCGCGGCCGGCCGCTGCCATCAACGATGGTGCCGCCACGGATGACCAGATCATGCATTGCCATATCCTCCCCAGGATGGCGCGGAGGATGCCAGAAGCCGGCGTGGGGTCAAACTGGCCTGATGCGCAGGGTCACCCTTGTGGGGCGGCCGGCGGGGTTTCGGCCTGCTGCGGCCGCTCCGGATCGGGGGGCAGGTGGCCCCAGCGCTCGGCATCCGGGGTCGGGGCCGGCTGGCTCTGCTCGATACCGCAGGCGCCCAGCGCCAGGGCAGCCAGAATCACCAGCGCATTGAAGGGGGGGCGGGGCAGCATCGCGGCGCAATGTGGCGATGCATGACATTTTGGCAAGGGGCAGTTTGCGCCATCGCCGCAGCCTGACTGTCATCGCCCTGTAACCACCGGGTCTGATTGCCTGAAACCGGCAACGGGTTTAAGGCGCAAGGCATGAGCAACAAGGTCACCGCCGCGGGCGACGACGAAATCATCGAAACGCGCGACCAGCTGGTCTCGGTCTTTGCCGACGGGGCCAAGCCGCGCGACGCCTGGCGCATCGGCACGGAGCATGAGAAATTCGTGTTCCGCACCGCCGACATGCGTGCCCCGTCCTATGACGAACCCGGCGGCATCCGCGATCTGTTGATGGCGATGACCCGCTATGGCTGGGAACCGATCGAGGAAGGCGGCAAGGTCATTGCGCTGAAGGGCGCCGATGGCAACATCAGCCTGGAACCGGCCGGCCAGTTCGAACTGTCGGGCGCGCCGCTGGAAAATCTCCACCAGACCTGCGCCGAATCCAACCGGCACCTCAGGCAATGCCGCGAGATCGGCGCCGAACTCGGCCTCGGTTTCCTCGGCCTCGGCTTCTGGCCCGACAAGGCGCGCGCCGACCTGCCGGTGATGCCCAAGGGGCGTTATGCCATCATGCTGCGCCACATGCCGCGCGTCGGCAGCCTGGGGCTGGACATGATGCTGCGCACCTGCACCATCCAGACCAACCTCGACTATGCGTCAGAGGCGGACATGGTGCGCAAATTCCGCGTGTCGATGGCGCTGCAGCCGCTGGCCACCGCCCTGTTCGCCAATTCGCCCTTCACCGAAGGCCGGCCCAACGGCTTCAAGTCGTTCCGCAGCCATATCTGGACCGACACCGATCCGGCCCGCACCGGCACCCTGCCCTTCGTGTTCGAAGACGGCTTCGGCTTTGAACGCTATGCCGATTATGCCCTCGATGTGCCGATGTACTTCGTCTACCGCGACGGCAAATATATCGATGCCGCCGGCCACAGCTTCCGCGATTTCCTCGCTGGCAAGCTGGCTGTCCTCCCCGGCGAAAGGCCGCGGCTGGGCGACTGGAAGGATCATCTGTCCACCGCCTTTCCCGAAGTGCGGATGAAATCCTATCTCGAAATGCGCGGCGCCGATGGCGGGCGCTGGGATCGCATCTGCGCGCTGCCGGCGCTGTGGGTGGGCCTGCTCTATGACCAGTCGGCGCTGGATGCTGCCTGGGATCTGGTCAAGCACTGGACGCCGGCCGATCACGACCGGCTGCGCCGCGAGGTGCCCGCGCTGGCCCTGGGCGCGGCCAGCCCCAATGGCGGCACGCTGAAGGATCTGGCGGCCGAGGTGCTGAAGATCGCCGATGCCGGCCTCGCCGCCCGCGGCCGGCTGAACGGCGCGGGTGACAGCGAACAGGGCTTCCTTGGCCCGTTGCGCGAAATTGCCGCCAGCGGCCTCACCAATGCCGATCGCCTGCTGGCGCTCTACAACGGCGCCTGGGGCGGCGACATCACCCGCATCTACGAGACCGAGGCCTATTGAGCACGGCCTATTGAGCGAGGTTGGCGGTGGCGGCGATGTGGGCCGCCATCCGGGCCGGCGTGGCGGCAACCGCACCGGTCATCCACGCCTCCACCGCCGCCAGTTGCGCGGCGGCGATCTGCACCGCCGCCAGCCGCTGATCCGGCCCCAGCCGGGCCAGGATGGCATCGGCCAGCGTGCGTTCCAGCACCTGGCGCAGCGGCGGGGCAAACAGCACCCGGCCGTGGCGGCGCTGTTCCCAGAAATGGTCCAGCAGCCACAGCAGTTGCGCCGTCTCCCCGGTCGCGGCTGCGGCCAGCACGGTCAGCAGCGGCTGCATCGACGCGGTGAGCAGCGCATCGCGCCCGGAAAAATGCGCATAGAAGGTGGAGCGGCCGACATTGGCGCGCGCACACACCGCCGCCACGTCGATCCGGTCATAGCGCTGGGCAAACATCAGGTCGCGAAACGCCGCCAGCAGGGCCGCGCGGGTGCGCGCCGGCCGCCGATCCGGCGCACGCTGATTGCGGGACAAGGTCGGCATGGCGTCCATTTCAAGACAAATATGCCCATGTGTCTGGTGATCGGTCAAGCCGGCCGGCCTAAGCCGTGGTGGTCTTGCAGCCACGAGGGCCCTGCCATGCCAGCCACCAATTCCACCGATCAATCGCGCGTCACCGCGGCCCTGCTGGTTGCCACCGCCGCGCTGTCCGTGCTGGGCATGGCCCATCATCCCACCGGCCACGGCCATGGCCGCACCCTGCTGGACAGCCTGGCCGCCATCGGGCCGATGGCCAATCTGGTGCACGCCGCGCTGCTGGCGCTGATGCTGGCGCAACTGATCGGCCAGGCCGGGCTGGCCAGCCGGCTGGGGGCCCAGCGGCTGGTGGTGCAGGGGGCGTTCGTGGCGCAACTGGCCGGCGCGCTGGCGCTCACCGGCGCGGCGGTGATCAACGGCTTCACCCTGTCGGCGGTGGCGCAATCCATGGTGGCGGCCGGATACACCGCGCCCGAACAGGTGCGGCCATTGCTGTGGGCGCTGTTCGGCCAGGCCCGCGCCTGGGCGCAGATCGGCACGGCGGCCTGGGCCATCGCGCTGGCGCTGTGGGGGCTGGCGGCCTGGCCGCACCACCGCCGGCTTGGCCTGCTGGCGCTGCCGCTGCTGCTGGTGCCGCTGGCCGGTGGGCTGGGGCTGCTGCCGCTGGACGTGATCGGCTTTGGCGCGGTGGTGCTGGCCCAGGCCATCTGGGCGGCGGCGGCCGGCGTGCTGATCTGGCGCAAGCGGCTGTAGCGCGGCCGCTTGCGAATCGCGTCTTGCCAGATGGTCATTTTGCCCTGACACTGAACTGTCACGATCGCGGCCCGCCCATCGTGGGAAGAGGCCCGACGCTGACCATTGGGGAGGTGAAGAATGGCTCTTGCTGCATTGCGCGCGGGGAGCGCGCTGTTCGTTTTGACATCGGCCTTGATGTGGGGTTCGGCCGCCTCGGCACAACAGGCCGCGCCGGCAGCGGCAGCCCAGGCCAACACCGAACCGCAGGAAGATGTGGAAATCGTCGTCACCGGCAGCTTCATCCGTGGCACGCGCGAGGATGCCGCCGTGCCGATCGACGTGTTCACCGCCGATGATCTCAACAAGCAGGGCGTCACCTCGCCGCTGGAATTCATCAAGCAGCTGCCGTCGGTCGGCGCCTCGCTGGGCGACACCAACCAGTTCTCCACCGCGGCCCAGGGCTTCCAGGGCAATGGCTCGCTGAACCTGCGCGGCCTGGGCCCCACGCGCACGCTGGTGCTGTTCAACGGCCGCCGCACCGTGCTGGCGCCGGGCGATGGTTTTGCCGACACCAACCTGATCCCGATCTTCGCGCTGGCGAACATCGAAGTGCTGAAGGATGGCGCGGCTGCCACCTATGGGTCCGATGCCATTGCCGGTGTGGCCAACTTCGTCACCCGCAAGGATTTCAACGGCGCCGTGGTGCAGGGCGATTTCGACGCCATCAGGGGCTCGCGCGGCAACTGGACCTTGTCGGCCCTCGTTGGCCACACTTTCGGCAAGGTCAATGTGATGATCGGCGGCGGCTGGCAGCACCGCTCCACCCTGCCCAGCTACAGTCGGGATTTCAGCCGCACGCCCTATGCGGTAAACCCGTCGGCCTGGTCGGCGTCGAGCACGCCGGGCGTGTTCGCCGCGACCTATCTGGTCAACGGCGCCCCTTCCACCACCACCGTGCTCGATGGCGGCAACACCGCCTGCCCGGCGGTGGGCGGCATCAATGATCTCAGCGGCCTGGGTTCCGGGCTGCCGATCTGCCGCTTCAGCTTCCTGCCGTGGAACAACATCATCGAAGAGGAAGACCGTTACCAGGCCTATGCCCAGATCGATGCGGAACTGTCGGACCGCACCAAGTTCCACGCCGAATTCACCTATGCCCAGACCGACACCACGGTCGGCCAGTCGCCATCCTTCCCGCCGATCCAGGGCCCGACCGGATCGGGCAGCACCAGCCGCTTCACGGTCAGCCCCAACAACCCGGGGGTGCCGGCGTTCCTGGCCCAGAATGGCCTCGCCGCCTCCACCGCGGCCCGGCCGCTGGCGGCGATCACTGCCGTGCTGTGGCGGCCGTTCGGCTGGCTCGGCAATCCGTCCGAACCGGTGCGCGGGGCTGGCCTCGGTTTTGCCGAAAACAAGAGCTATCGCCTGTCGGCCGGTTTCAACCACGAGTTCAGCGACAGTTTCCGCGCCGAACTGTTCGGCACCTGGTGGCGGTCCGAACGGAATGCCGCCTCGCGTGACATGGTGGGCTCGCGCCTGCAGAACGCCCTCAACGGCCTGGGCGGCCCGAACTGCAATGTCGCGGCCAACACGCCGGGGCAAAATGGTTGCGAATGGTTCAACCCGTTCATCAACGCCGGGCAGCCGGTGTCGATCCAGGGCCTGACCAATCCCAACTATGTGCGCGGGGCGGAAAACTCGCCGGCGCTGATCGATTATATCCAGCCCTACAGCGGCACCCGCCAGATCGAGGAGCAGCTGGTTGTCGATGCCATCTTCTCCGGCGAGACCAGCTGGGATCTGGGCGGCGGCCCGATCGCCTATGCCTTCGGCTTCCAGTATCGCCGCAACGAATGGTCGTCGAACCCGCTGCTGCCGATCTCCAACGTCAACCTCAACCCCTGCTTCCGCGAAGGCGATCGCAGCTGCGTCGGCACGCCGCAGGAAGGCGTTGGCCCCTTCATCTTCCTGGGCGTCACCCGGCCCGAATCGGTGCGCCAGAATGTGAAGGCGGTGTTTGCCGAAGTGAAGGTGCCGATCACCGACAAGCTGGAGTTCACCGGCGCCGCCCGCTACGAGGATTATGGCGGCTCGGTCGGCTCCACCTTCAACCCGAAGGGCGCCATGCGCTGGAACCCGACCGACTGGCTGGTGCTGCGCGGTTCGGTGGGCACCACCTTCCGCGGCCCGCTCGCCAACCAGGTGGTGGCCAACCAGATCACCTCGCTGGCCGGCATCCAGGCCGCGGCCAACGCCTTCCGCTCGGTGGACATCTTCGGCAACCCGACCGATCTGGGTCCGGAAACCGCCTTCACCTACAACGTTGGCGCGGTCATCACCACGTCGGGCTTCACGGTTTCGGCCGATTACTGGAGCTTTGATGTCGACGGCCGCATCACCACCACGCCGGGTCAGGCCATCGCGTCTGCCGTGGTGCCGGGCACCAATGGCCTGGGCCTGGCCAACTGCAGCAGCCCGCTGGCCAGCCTGATCACCTTCCAGGGCGGCTGCGTGCAGGGCGTCACCAACGGCAACGCCATCAGCCGCGTGCGCACCGACTGGGTGAACGGCCCCAACCTGAAGACCAGCGGCATCGATCTGTCGATCGATTACAAGACCGATCTTGGCCCCGGCAAGCTGAACGTCGGCGCGCAGGCCAGCATCACGCTGGATTATACCTTCGCCGCCTTCTCCGTGCGCGGGGTGCAGGTGTTGCCCGGCTATCAGGCCAAGGGCTTCACCAATTATTTCCGCGATCCGCTCACCGTCTCGCCGCTGCGTGCCACCGGCTGGATCAACTATGGGCTGCCGCGGTTCAATGCGCGCTACCAGGTCCGCTATGTCGGCGGGGTGGATGACGAACGCTGCGTCGGTCTGGCCAACTGCGCGGTCACCAACTTTGGCCCGACCAACTTCGGCGCGGTGGTGAAAAGCTTCACCCAGCACGATATCAATTTCCAATATGATATCCCGATGGGCGGCGTGACCACCCAGCTGCAGTTCGGCATCGACAATTTCACCAATGCCAATCCGCCCGCATCGCGGCTGGAACTGTCCTACGATCCGTTCATCGGCAACCCGCTGGGCCGCGTGTTCCGCTTTGGGGCCCGCGTCCAGTTCTGAGGCTGATGGTCTGAAACCAGCGCGCGGCGCGGCCTCCCGGGGCTGCGCCGCGTTGCTGTTCAAACGGTCTGGCGGGCGTAATCGGCGGCGTCAAACCAGCCGCAGGATGCAGCGATCAGGCCATCGGCGCCGATGCGCCAGGCCTCCCAGCCGGTCACGTCCACCGGCTTGCCGCTGCCGGCATGGGTGCCGGTGAAGCGCCACAGATAAAGTGCAGCCGCACCGGCGGCGCGCACGCCCTCGCACATCAGCACCATGTCAGGAATGTCGGCCATGAAGCCGGCCGCCATGTCGGCCACGCCGGCCCGGCCCTGCCACAATGGGCCATCGTTGATGCTGATGCTGCCATCGGGCGCATAATGGGCCGCGACGGCATGGGGATCACCGCTGTTCCAGGCCGCCGTGTAGGCGGCGGCCAGGGCGGCAAGATCGGTCACAGCCCGCGCCGCGCGCAGGCATAAAGCGCGATGGCCGCCGCGTTCGAAACGTTCAGGCTTTCGACGCCGGAAATCGGCAGGCGGGCCAGCTGGTCGCAATTCTCGATGGTCAGATGGCGCAGGCCCTCGCCTTCGCTGCCCAGAACCAGCGCCGGCTGGCAGGTGCCCAGCGCGGTTTCCAGATCGTCGGGCGCATCGCCATCCAGCGCGATGCGCCAGAAGCCCGCCTCGCCAATCTCGCCCAGCGCGCGCGCCAGATTGACCACGCGCACCCAGGGCAAGGCTTCCAGCGCGCCGCTGGCACTGCGCGCCAGCACGCCCGATTCGGCCGGGCTGTGGCGATCCTGGGTGACGATGGCGCGCGCGTTGAACGCCAGCGCCGATCGCATCATGGCGCCGACATTGTGCGGATCGGTCACCTGGTCCAGCACGATGATCGGCCGGTTGTCGCCATCGTCGGCCTGCTTCAGGATGTCACCCAGCCACACATTCTCCAGCGGCTCCACCTCCAGCACATAGCCCTGGTGCGGCGCATCGGCCGGGCACAGCCGGCCCAGATCATGATCATCGCCATATTGCACCTGCAGGCCAGGCGGCAGCTCGATGGTCTTCGCCGTCTGCGGCGTCAGCCACAATTTGCGGAAGCTGCGTTCGGGATTGTCCAGCGCGGCAAACACCGCGTGCCGGCCATACAGCCGCGGGAACGGGCTTTTCTGGCCCAGCTGGTTCTTGGGGTGCGGCCTGCGGCCCATATCAAGGTGCCATCCTGTGCTTGGTGCAGGCACGGTGGTGGAGGGGGTTGGATTTGAACCAACGTAGGGTGAAACCCGGCAGATTTACAGTCTGCTGCCATTGACCGCTCGGCCACCCCTCCACAGTCCGCTTGGGCAAGCCTGTCGGGAGGCGGCCAAATGCGGCAGCCGCGTGCCGCTGTCAACACACTTGTTGGCCCCGCCCGCTTGCCGAAATCAACCGCGATCGGGCACTACCCGGTCGCGCCCCAGCCGCTTGGCGGTATAGAGTGCGATGTCGGCCCGTTCGATCAACTGGTCGGGGCCCTGGCCGGCGCGATGTTCGGCCACGCCGGCCGAAAAGCTGATGCGGCCCATGCTGCTGCCGTCCACCGCGCTGCGCAGCACCTGGCCGGCCAGTTCGGCGCGGATGCGGTCCATGCGGCCGGCGGCGGCCTGGGCGCCGATGCCGGGCATCACGCCCACAAACTCCTCGCCGCCCAGCCGGCCCACGGCGCCGCCGTCGCGGGCCAGGCGATCGGCCAGATGCCGCGCCACGAAACACAGGACGTCATCGCCCATGGCATGGCCAAAACGGTCGTTGAACCGCTTGAAATGGTCGATATCCACCACCGCCAGCGCCATCGGCACCCCACTGGCCACGGCATCGGCCTGGGCCTTTTCGATGGCGGCCATGATGCCGCGCCGGTTCATCACCCCGGTCAACGCGTCGGTCACGGCGGCGCGTTCGGCCTGGGTCAGGCGGTCGGCCAGCGCCCGGCTTTCGGCGGCGGCCTGGTCCAGCTCCTCCATCAGGCGGGTGTTGGCGGCCTGCATGGTGGCGGTGGCGGCGCCCAGCTGCTCCAGCAGCGCCGCCAGGCTGGTGGCGTCCATCGGCCCGGCCAGCTTCTCGCCGCCCACCGCAATGGCCCGGCCATAATCGGCCAGGTCGGTCTGCCCGCTTTCGATGCGGCGGCCCAGCGCTTCGGCCTGGTCATGCGCCTCGGCGATCAGCTGGTTCACCTGGGCCTCGCTCATCTGGCCCAGATGGGTTTCGCGCAGCGTCATCAGCAACGAAAGGGTCAGGCCCTCGCCGGCCATGGCCTTGTCGATCGCCAGCGACAGGTCATGATCCTCATCGCGCACATAGCGCCACAGCACGTCATACACCGGCGGCTCCGGCGGCAGTCCGGTCTTCAGCAGCAGGGCGCGGATCTGGTCGAAGAACCCGATCGGCCCCTGGCCACCGGGGGCGCCCACGCCCGGTGGCGGCACGTCGGCCGGTGCCGGCACTGTGGCTGCGGCCACCATCGGCCCCGGTTGATGTTGCATGACGGCCCGTCTCCTTCGACCCAGTTTGGCGCTTGCAGGGCAGAACGGCGGCCGTCGCAGGCCCTTAAGGCCGCGGATGGCGAATTTGCGAAGGTGAAAGGGGGAGAGGGGCGGGCGCAGGGGTTGGGGCCGCGGCGAAGCCGCGGCTGACGTCGAAGCGGTTCGGCCGGCCTGCGGGCCAGCCGCCCGCCCGGCCGATCTTGCGCCTGTCGGCGCGCGGCCCGCGCGCTCGCGGCGCTGCGATGGAGCGGGTAGCGGGAATCGAACCCGCATAGCCAGCTTGGAAGGCTGGAGCTTTACCACTAAGCTATACCCGCGCTCACATGGCCTCTACGGCAGGCGCGCGGCGGTTTCAATGGCGCGAAGCACTTGCGCCGTGCGCACCGCCTCTCTATAGCCCCCTCCTCGCGCCTAGGAGTGTAGCTCAGTTGGTAGAGCATCGGTCTCCAAAACCGAGGGCCGGGGGTTCGAGTCCCTCCACTCCTGCCAGTCGCCTTGATATTCGGCCACAAGTGGTTGAACAAAAAGGCGGCTGATCCCATGTGAAGGGCGCGGCGATATCAAGGCAGCCGGCGGCGGGGCAGGGCCCCGTGCCGGTTCTTGGTGTTGATGGGCGGTCCATCGCGGTGCGGCGGGCCGATTCGTGATTGGTGTTGGCTATTGCAAGGCAGGTGCGCGTGAGCGACGGCAAAGCGGAAGTGGCGAAGAAGCCCCGGGTTTCCCCGGCGGAATTCGTGCGCCAGGTGCAAACCGAAACCCGCAAGATCGCCTGGCCGACCGCGCGGGACACGGTGCTGATGACGGTGATGGTGCTGGTGATGACCACCATGCTCTCGCTGTTCTTCCTCGGCATCGACCAGCTGCTGGGCCGCACCGTCAAATTCCTGCTGAGCCTGGCTGCCTGAGGATATTCATGTCGCGCTGGTACATCATCCACGCCTATTCGGGCTTTGAAAACAAGGTGAAGGAATCGATCCTCGCCGAAGCCCGCCGCATGGGCCTTGAAGGCTTCATCGATGCCATCGAGGTGCCGGCCGAAACCGTGACCGAGGTGGTGAAGGGCAAGAAGCGCCAGGTCGAACGCAAGTCGATGCCCGGCTATGTGCTGGCCAAGCTGGCGATGACCGACGATGTCTTCCACCTCGTCAAGAACACGCCCAAGGTCACCGGCTTCCTGGGTCAGCAGAACAAGCCGCAGCCGATCAGCGAGGCCGAAGCCGCCCGCATGCTGCACACCAAGGCGGAGGAAACCCCGGCCGCCAAGATCAAGAAGAAGGCCAATTTCGAGATCGGCGACAGCGTGCGCGTGCTCGATGGCCCGTTCGCCAGTTTCAACGGCCTGGTCGAGGAAATCGATTACGACCATGGCCGCGTCAAGGTTTCGGTGTCGATCTTCGGCCG
>CAZAWH010000024.1:0-28730 GCA_964488775.1 uncultured Sandarakinorhabdus sp.
GCCACCGCCAGAAACGGGCTGATCAGCAGCAATCGGTCAAGGGCCGGCACGGCCGGGCCAAGGCCAAGCGCCAGCACGGCGGCCATGTTGCCACCGGCCGAATCGCCGGCCAGCGCCACGCCCGCCGCCGCTCCGGGCCCGTCAGGCCCATGCGTTGCCGCGTGGCCCAGCGCTGCGGCGGCATCGGCCAGACCGGCGGGAAAGGGATGTTCGGGCGCCAGCCGATAATCGGGCACCAGCACCGGCCGGCCACTGCCCAGCGCCAGTTCGGCGGCCAGGGCTCGATGGCTGGCGGGCGATCCCGCCACCCAACCACCGCCATGCAGATAGACCAGCCGGGCATCGCCGGCATCGGGCGGCACCAGCCATTCGGCTGGCAATCGGCCGATCATCACCGGCTTCACCTGGCAGGCGGCCAGACCCGGCCTGGTACAACCCATGCCATAATCGGCCACCAGCGCCCGCATGCCGGCAATCGGATCGAGCCCGGCCGGCGGCGGCTGGCGCAGATGGGTTCGCACGGCGGCAAGATCGCGGCGCGCCATCATCAGAAGCGCCGTTCAAGGCCGATGCCGAAATGGCGCGGCGCTTCCAGCGAGGCGACCCGCACCGATCCCAGCAAGGGCGAGACCACCGCCAGCGAAGACAGCACCCGCCGGTCGCTGAGGTTGCGGGCAAAGATATTCACCACCCATTTGTCGTCCGCACTGGTCCAGGCCGCGCCCAGATCAAGGCGCACAAAGCCGCCCTGGCGGGCATCGGCGGTGTTGAATTCGGTGAAATAATACTCGGACCGCCATTGCGCCCGGCCGTTGAGCTCAAGACTGCTCTCTCCGGCCAGCGGCACCCGCCAGGCCGCCGCCAGCGTGCCCTGCCAGCGCGAGGTGAGCGGCAACCGGTTGCCCGACACATCAAAGCGCTGGAAGCCGCGCCGCTGATCGGTGGAGAAGAATTGCCCGAAGCCGGCATCCATCCAGCTGCCCGACAGGCTGAGGGTGAGCCGGCTCAGCGGCTTCACGCTGGCTTCCACCTCCACGCCGTTGATGCGCGCCGAAGCAGCATTGGCCAGGATCTGGCTCAAGGGGCCAACCTGCACGATCTGCAAGCCGCTGTAATCCGATGTGTAGCCGGTGAGATTGAAGGTCCAGCCCCGGCCCGAAAGCCGCGTGCCGGCCTCCACGGTCACATTGATTTCCGGATCCACCGGCGGGGTGAAGGCGCCGACGTTCAGCGCCCCTGATTTGAAGCCGCGCGCCACCGAGGCATAGAAGAGCTGGCCCGCCGCCGGGATGAAATCGATGCCGGCCTTGCCCGACCATTCACCCCAACCACGCCGCTGCGTGCCATTGATGGTGGGTGCCAGGAAGGTCAGAAACTCGCGCGCCCGTTTCAGATCATGGCTGTACCGCCCGCCCAGCCGGATCGCGACACGGTCAGCCACTGTCCATTTACCATCGGCATAGCCGGCCAGCGCCTCGGTCGTCACCGTGCCGCCGCCATCAAAGGCATAGGGGATCGGGAAGGTGAGCGGCAGCGACGGATCAAGGAAGGCGCCCGGCAGCAGACCATCCACCCGCGTGCTGCGGCTCTGGCGGAAGCGCAGCCAGGTGGCGCCGGCCAGCCAGTCCACCCGGCCCGCCGTGCCCTGCAAATAGGCTTCCAGGCTGGACTGGCGGCTGTCGGTGTCCAGCGTGGTGGTGGCGACACTGCGCGCCGTGCCATCCTGATCATAGGTGATCAGCCGGTTTGAACCCCGCGTGTCGGCAATCACCACCAGATCGGCTCCGCCCAGCGGCTGTTCCAGCCGGGCGGTGACCGACCAGAGATCGCGGCGGTTGACGGCGCCCTGGCTCTGGAAGCTGCGCGGATCGCTGCTCGGCCGCACGCCGAACAGCAGTTGGGCCGGCTGCGGAAACGGATCGGCCAGGATCTTCAGGGCCGGCCCGGCATCATCCTGGGTATAGCCACTGGCACTCAGCAACAGCCGGCCCTCGCCCAGCGGCACCGCCACCTGCAACCGGCCGCCCAGGCTGTCTTCCGCATCGCCGCGACTGCGCGCGCCCGGCGTGCCGGCCAGTTCGTTGCGGCTGAACCCAGCCAGGCGGCGATATTGCACGCTGGCCCGCGCCGTCACCCTGCCGCCCAGCGGGCCCGACAGCACGGCGTCGCCCTGCACCCGGCCATAATCGCCCAGCATCAGGCCCAGCCGGCCCTGCAAGACGTCGGTTGGCGCCGCCGCGACCAGGTTGACCGCACCGCCGGTGGCGTTGCGCCCATAAAGCGCGCCCTGCGGCCCGCGCAGCACCTCGACCCGCGCCAGGTCGAGGAATGCCACCGCTGTCGCTTCCTGGTCCGAAAGATAGACGCCATCGGCATAGGTGGCGACACCGGGATCGCCGCCGGGCGAGAAGAAGTTGTTGCCAACCCCGCGGATGAAGATTTGGGCGATGCCAAAGCTTTGCGCAAAGCTCAGGCTGGGCACCTGTTGGGCCAGTTCGGTCAGGCCCTGGTTGCCACCGCGCCTGAGCGCGTCACCAGCCAGCACCGACAGCGCCAGCGGCGTCTCCTGCACACGGGCGCTGCGGCGCTCGGCCGTAACGATGATTTCCTCTGCCTCACTGGCAACGGTTTCTGCTGCCATGGCCGCCCCTGCCGGCCCCAGCGCCAGCATGGCTGCTCCCAAACGCCACCAGACGTGCATTGCCCAACCTCCCCTTTTGTCATTGCGGCAAGGCTAGGCGGCTGGCGGCTGCATCGGGAAGGACAGGACGGGGCAGGCATGGCGGACATTTTCGCTCAAAATCGTCATTGCTTGCGTGATCGCGGTGCGGCAGCATCCACCCATGCCGGCCCAGATTCCCTTTGCCTTTCTGGCGGCCCTGCTGGGCGATGCGCCGGCCCGGCAGATGCTGGCCGATGCCGGTCTGCCCAATGATGGCGGCCCGATAGGCCATCTCGATTTCTGGCGGCTGCTGCGCAACAACATCGAACGCACTGGCGATGAACGCCACGCCATCGGCCCGCAGGCGGTGCCGGATGGCAGTTTTCACCTGTTGCTGGCAGCGATGCGGCTCGGGCGCGATCTGGGCGATGGCCTGCAACGGCTGGCCGCCGCCGCGCGCATTGTCTGGCCCGATCTGCCGCTGGAGGTGCGGCATGGCCATGATCTGCGTCTGGCCTTTGGCGGCCTGGGCCAGGCCACCGAACAGCGCGCGCTCTATGTCGAAATGGTTGTGGTGGTGATCCACACCGCCTGTTGCTGGATGACGGGGCAGCGGTTGCACCCCTGCCGCCTGCTTGCGCCAGCCACCACGGCGCCGGCCGCCGGCAGCCTTTATGCGCTGCTCGGTTGCCCGCTGCGCCGGCACGGCGATGCTGCCGTGCTGGCCTATCCCGGCGCCACCGCCACGCTGGGCATTGTGGCCGACCGCTTTGATCTGTGGCCCAGCCTGATGTTCGAAACCTATCGCCAGATCACTGCCGAACCGCTGGCCCGCGCCACGGCCACCGAACAGGTGCTGGACCTGTTGTGGCAGGCGCCGCTGGATCAGGTAAGGCTGGCCGGCGCCATGGGGCTTTCGGTCGCCACCTTGCGGCGGCGCCTGGCCGATGAAGGGCAAACCTATCGCGCGCTGATCGGTCATGTCCGCCAGCAACAGGCGCTGGCGGCGCTGAAATCCGAAACCGGGCTGGAAGATCTGGCGGCCGGGCTCGGCTATTCCGAGGCGCGCAGCCTGCGACGGGCCACCAGGCGCTGGTTCGGCGCGCCGCCCAGCCAGTTGCGCCGCCCGGGCTGATCAGCGCGACGGCCAGGCCTCCAGCCGGTGATCGGCCAGCGCCGCCTGCAGCGCCGCCACGCCGGCTGCATCCTCGCGGTCCTTCATCGTGGGCCGCACCAACAGGAACCCGCGCGGCGAAGGCAACACCACATCCCACACCCCGGCTTCCGGCTGCGGCTGGTGCGCCAGGCGCAACTGCACCACCACCGGCCGACCGGGCGGCACCTGCCGATCGTTCAGCACGAACAATGTATCGGTGTTGTGCGCAAACACCGAAACCGACCAATAGGCCGCCTTGTCGCCCGGCGGCGTGCCGGTGAAGCGCAAGGGCCCGGCGGAAAGATCCAGCATGGCGCTGCGCGCCAATATGTCGGCATTGGCCATCGGCACCTTGTTGGCGCGCGCGCTGCGCACCACCGCCGGCCCCAGCCGGTTGGTGCGCGCGCCGGCCGCCGTCATGGCCTCGAACAGCATGTCGGTGGCCAGAACGGGAATGCGATCCAGCATGATCACCCAGCCCGCCACCGCGCTGCCGGCCAGCAGCGCCAGCCGCGCCGCGATCCGCCCACCCCGGTTCATCGCCGACACTCCAGCCGGGTCACACTGGGCAAGGGCACGCGTTCAGGCGCCGCCATCACCGCCGGATCGGGGATATAAAGCCGGAACAACAGGGTGATCCGCCCCGCCACATCGCCCAGCGGCAGCCAGTTCGCTCCCTGCGCCGGCACGCCGGCCACCACCGTAAAACCGCCATCGGCATCACGGCTGATGCTGGACGACGACACGCTGTACCGGTTCAGGCCGTTGTCGATCCACTGATAATCCCGATACGCCCCGATCGACCACCAGCGCGCCGCCGGATCCCGGGCCCCGCGCAGGCGATAGGCACAGGCCACATCCAGCGGCCGGCCCTGATCATCCTGTTCGGTGTTGAAATACACCACCTCCTGGCTTGGCAGCGCCCAGATGCCGATGCGGGCCACGGTGGCGCGCTGCAACGGCGTGGCGGCCGCGCTGCCGTTGCCGGCCATCGCCTTCCACGGAAACGGCCCCCGCCCGGCGCGACTGTCCACCTGGCCCGTGGCGAACCAGGCGGCCGCCGCCCCGCCGGCAAGCCCGGCCAGCAGCAGCAGCGGCCCCCACGCCCAGGGCTTCACCAGCGATACGCCAGCTGCGCGCCATAATTGCGCGGCTGGTTCAGCCGGCGGGCGCTGGCGCCGCGGAAGATGTCGAACGTCTCGTTGGTCAGGTTGGTGGCAAACAGGCTCACCTCCAGCCCGCCGGTTTGCAGCGCGATGCGGGCATTGAGCTGGTCGATCCGGTCCATCAGGAACGGCGGCGGCGTGTTTGGCGCCACCAGATCATGCACCCCGCCACGCTGGCCGTTGTAGTTCACATTGGCAAACAGGGCCAAGGCGTCGGTCAGCTTGCGGCGCAGGCTCATGTCCACGGCAAACACCCAACGCGGGATCTGCGGCAGCCGCTGGCCGGCAAACGGCCCGTCGGTCGCCCGCCCTTCCTGGTGGGAGGCGCTGGCCGCCAGCCGCAGGCTGCCGCCCTTGATCGCCAGCCGGGCGCTGGTTTCCGCCTCCACCCCGCGCGTGCGCGCCTTGCCGCCGTTGCTGGAAAAACTGGTGCCATTGACGTTGCACACCGGGTTGCCGACGAAACAGCCGTTGTTCAACTGCACGATGATGTCGGTGGCGTTGTTCTGATAGGCGGCCAGGCCAAATTCCACCACGCCGCCCAGCCGGCCCTTCAGCCCGCTTTCAAAGCTGGTGGTGCGTTCGTCGGCATAAGCGGCCGGGATCGGCACTGGCTGCTGCGGCACGCCCAGATCCTGGTTGAACCCGCCGGCGCGGAAACTGGTGCCCACCTTGCCATACAGCTGCACATCCGGCGCCAGCTTCCACGAGGCCGTGGCGTTGTAGTTGAAATTGCGCGGGCTGGTGCGGAAATCCACCACAAAACCGGCCCCGCCCGATGGCAGGCCGGTGCTCAGATCAAACCGCTGCGATCGCGCCGCGCGCCGGTCAAAGGTCTGCCGCGCTTCGCCGATGATCGACAGGCTGTCGGTCAGCTTCATGTCGAGCGAGCCATAGACGGCCCAGCTGTCCAGATCGATTTCCAGCGGCTGGCGATTGCCGATGGAGGGGTTGGCCGTGGTCGGCGTGCGCAGGTTGCGCTGCTCGCTGTTGGCGCGCACCCGCAGATATTCCACCCCGGCCAGCCAGGTCAGCCGATCGTCCAGCAGCTTGCCGGTCAGGTTCACATCCTGCGTGAAGAAGGTCGTGTCCTCCTCCCGCTGCTGTTCCAGGCCATTGTCCTGGTTGACGGTGATGATGCCCTGCGCGCGCAGCACCAGGAAATCGGCCTGGTTGCCGCCATCCTGGTCAAAGGCATAATCGGCCTTGCGCTGGCGCAGGTTGGTGATCGAATGCAGCGTCGCCCAGCCCATCTCGTGGGTCACATCCACCAGCCCGCCATTGATTTCCTGCCGGGAATAGCCATCGGTTGACCAGGGATAGCTGCGCTCCGGCTGGATCAGGCCAACCGGAAAGCCCTGGCGCGGCTCGATGAAGATGCGGAAACTGATCGCCGGCACCAGCCCCTTGGAATGTTCGGCGCGGACCAGGATGTCGGTCTTCTCGCCCTTCCAGCGCAGCTGGGCGCGCAGGCCGGTGCTGTCGTTGCGGTCAAGCCAGTTGTTGCGGAAACTGTTGCGGATGAAGCCACCGTCCTGGATCACATTGTCCACGCCCAGGCGCATGGCAAAGCCGTCGCCCAGATCAAGATTGGCCACGGCCTGGGTCTGCAACTGCTCGTTGCCGCCGGCAAAGCGCACCGTCGCCCAGCCGCTGTTTTCAAACTCCGGCCGCGCCGACACCATGTTGACCGCGCCGCCCACCGCGTTGCGCCCGTACAGCGCGCCCTGGGTGCCGCGCAGCACCTCCACCCGGCCAATGTCGAACTGGTCGATGCGGGCAAAGCTGCGGCCCGAGAAACCGGCACCGCCGATATAGGCACCATCGCGGAACAGGCCCACCGCCGGATCGCCCGACGTGCCGCGCGTCGTCGGCGAGCCGCGCAGCGAAATCTCGTTGGTCACCGGGCTGGCGGTGTCGAGCACGCGCACCCCCGGCTGGCCGGCCAGCAGTTCGGCAATGTTGGTGGCGCCGCCGCGTTCGGCCAGCACGCCGCTGCCGATCACGCTGGCCCCGCCCGGCACATCCAGCAACCGTTCCGACCGGCGCCGGGCCGTGACGATGATTTCGGCCGATTCGCGTTCGGCCGAAGTGGCCGCCTGGGCCAGCGCCATTTCGGGCAGCACCGCCACCCCCATCAGCATCAACGCGCGCAAACCAATTGCCATGCGGCCCCTCCCCCAGCTGGTGCGGCGGCTGGCTGCCGCTCGCTTCTCCTTAATTACCGACCGGTAGGTAACTAATTTTCGCTCACCTGTCCACCATGGCTGGAGGCCAGCGTATAAAAATGCTACCGCCCGGTCGGTAAGCAACGCCGGGGGCGCAGATGATGACAGGATTGGCACGCAAGATCAGCATGATGGCTCTGATCGCCGGGCTGGCGGCCACGCCGGCCATTGCCGGTGACGCGCCCTGCCCCGCCGCCAGAACCGCCGCCCGAACCAAGGCCAGGGCGCTGTTCGAACGCGTCGCCGTGCCCGGCATCACCGATCTGGCCGATGGCACCGGCAGCGCCGCGCTGGTGGACATGAACCGCGATGGCCGGCTCGACATCCTGGTGGTGGGGGACAACCGCAACCGCACCGAACGCCGCGCCGGCGGCGAGCTCCGGCTGTTCCTCAACCAGGGCTGCTGGCGCTTTGCCCGCCACCCAATCCTGATCAGCGGCAGCGGCTTCACCGCCGATGCCATGGGCCTGCGCACCCAGATTGCCAATCTCATTGATTTCAATGGCGACGGCTGGCTCGATATCTTCCTCACCCGCAACCGCGGGCCGGTGAACGCGCCATCAGGCGGCAACAATCTCTTGATCAGCGACGGCGGCTGGGATCGGTTCCGCGATGTCGGCAAGGCCATGGGCCTTGCCAACGACCAGGCCTACAACCGCCAGTCGGCCATTGCCGATGTCGATGGCGATGGCTGGCTGGATATTGCGGTTGCGGCCGACAATATCGGCAACACCCAGCGCCTGGGCATCCCGCGCCACCGCTTCTATCGCTATGTGCCGGCCGCCTCCGGCCGCTTTGGCGATGGCCGGTTCGAGGATCTGTCCACCTCCGGCCTGATCCCCGGCTTTCCCGGCGAATTCACCTGCAACCCCACCATCGATCGCGCCAGCCCCGGCATCCTGCTGCGCGATCTCGACAATGATGGCGATCTCGATGTCGTCCAATCCTATCATATCGACATGAACATGGCGCGGCCCACCGATCCGTGCGCCAGCGGCGAGTATCAGACCGGCGTGTGGACCTGGCGCAACCGCCTGAAGGAAGACGGCAGGTTCGGCTTTGAACGGCTGACCGGCAATGGCTTGGCCGAAGCTGGCCGCGCCCGCTGGAACCGCCAGACCGGGCTCTATGAAACCGAGGCCTCGGCGATCAGCCTGCCCTATCTCGCCGCCGGCGATATCGACAATGATGGCCTGGCCGATCTGATCGCCGTCGGCCCCAATGATCTGTCGTGGACGGTGAAGACCAACCGCTCGGTGGCGCGGCTGTGGCGCAACCAGGGCAATTTCCGCTTTGCCGAAGCCACCGATGCCGCCGGGCTGGGCGGGCTCAACCAGCCCTATCGCCACTGGCAGGAATTTTTCGGCAGCAAGATCGGCGCGCCCGGCGTCATCCACGAAAAATGCCCGGATTTCACGCCCAACTACCCGCTGTGCAAGGATTTCACCCGGCTGGATTACAGCATCTATGGCGCCGATGCGCTGTTCGAGGATTTCAACAACGATGGCCTCGTCGATCTGATGGTCGCCGATCGCCACGAGCTTGACGGCGCCTGGGACGAGCTGCGCAACATCCTGTTCCTCAACAAGGGCGATGGCCGCTTCGAACCGGTGCCGGTGCCGCTGTCGGGCCTTGATCGCAACAGCATCGCCATGGAGGCCGGCGATCTGGATGGCGACGGGCTGATGGATCTGATGTTCATCGCCGATCCCGGCCACTCCTATCCCGAAGGCCAGTTCGGCTTGCCGCCGCTGCCGCAGGGCCGCTTCCTCGACACCGTGTGGCGCAACCGCGGGGCCTTTGGCGGGGCGGGCAACCACTGGATTGCGCTGGCCTTCACCAACGTCTCCCATGCCCGGCTGGCCGGCGCGCGGGTGATCGCCCGCGATGGCGGCCGCATCATCGGCTCGCGCCAGCTCTCCTCCAGCCAGTCCTACAAAAGCTCGTCTGCCCTGCGTGCCCACTTCGGCCTGGGCCAGCGCCGCCGCGTCGATCTTGAGCTGATCCTGGCCGATGGCACGCGCATCGCACTGGCGGGCCTCGCCGCCGACCGCACGCTGGAACTGGATGTGGCCGCCGGCACCACCCGCGAGTTGACACCATGAGCATCATGGTCTGGTGTGGCACCGCGCCCGGCGGCCCAAAGGCCGCGGCGGGCAAGCGGAGCCGCATTGCATGTCGTTCGACCCGACGAAACGCCTGATCGTGGGCGACACCATCATCGAGCAGCCCCCGGCTGCCGAAGACCGGCGCGAGCAGATCTTCTTCCACGCCGCCCGCCTGTTTGTCGAAAAGGGCATCGGCAACACCTCGATGGCCGATATCGCCAAGGCGGTGGGCATCACCAAGGCCGGCCTCTATTATTTCGTCGAGAGCAAGGAAGATCTTCTCTACACGCTGATGCGCTGGGGCATGGAGGTGCTGGAACGCGACGTCGTCGAACCGGCGCGCCAGATCGACGATCCCGAAACCCGGCTGGCCGCGATCATCCGCAACCATGTCTACAACATCGGCCGCGTGCAGGGGCCGCAGGGCAACCCGATCACCATCCTGGTGGACGAACCCGGCCAGCTGGGCCCGGAACGCCAGGCCGATATCGACGCCCGCAAGCGCGCCTATTTCGAATTCGTGCGCGGCACGCTCGCGGCGCTGAAGCGCGAGGGCAAGCTTGCCGATGTCGATCTCAACGTCGCCACCTTCTCCATTCTCGGCATGATCATCTGGATGGGCCGCTGGCGTCGCCCCGGCGGCCCGCTCGAACTGGACGCGATCGCCGATCACATCACCCGGCTCAGCCTCGGCGGCGTGCTGCGCAAATAGGCCTTATTTGCCCAGCAGCGCCGCCAGAAATTCGGCATCGCTCCAGCGCGGCGGCGCGTTGCCGCTCTGGCGCAGCGCCTGACGGTCAAACCGGGTCAGCTGCACCGCCTGGCGCACCACCACCATGCCCCGCGACGGCAGCACATACAGGCGCTGATCCCCGGCGCCGGCGGCCATCACCAGATCGGGGGCCAGTTTCTGCAGGGCCGCGCTCTCGCCCGGATCACGGGTGCGGCCGGCCGGATCAATGCCATCGGGCCCGCCCGCCAGCCAGAAGGTGACGCCATAGGCCGGGTTGGCCTTGCTGCCGACAAACAGCGACTTGAACGTCGCCGGATCAACCAGCTGCTTGCCGCCCCAGCGCCCGCCAGCCCGCACGAACTCGCCAAAGCGCGCCCAGTCATCCGCCGTCAACGCCGCGCCGGCGGCAAGCATGGCATCGCCCGTCGGCCCCCGCCCCCAGCGCTGCGGCTTGATGCCCAGCGGCGTCAGGATGCGGGCATCCAGATAGGCCAGCGGATCGCTGCCCTTGCCTGCCGCCACCAGCTTGCGCCGCATCACCTCGCCAAAGATCTGGAACGGATTGGGGCCATAGCTGAAGCGACTGCCGGGCGCGGCCTCGGCCGGGATGGCGACCGCCTCGGCATAGCTGGGCGGCCGGCCCACCCGCCCGCCGGTGATGCCGCTGGTCAGCGACAACAGCTGGCGCAGCGTGATGCCGGCGCGGGCGGGATCGGCCTGCCATTCGGTGATGGTCTTCGCCACCGGCTCATCCAGGCTGAGCAGCCCGTCCTGCGCGGCCGCCGCCGCCATGATGCCCGAAAAGCTCTTGGTGCCCGATGCCAGGCCCCAGGCGATGTTTGGCCCGCCGCCATTCGCATAATCGCGGCACAGCGGCGTGCCGTTCACCAGAACCAGCACCGATGCCCCGTTGCGCGCCACCGAATAGGCGTTTGCCGCCACGCAGTCCGGCGTTGCCGCCACCGCCGGCCCGGCTGCCGCCACGAAAACCGCCAGAATCGCCGCCTGCACCTGCCGCATCTCGTCCTCCAATTTTGCCAGATTGTCAGACAATCTGGCAACAGAGTTGACCGCCGGGCCAGCCCGAGTCAAGCCTTGCGGCATGACCGCGCCGCCCACCGGCTTCACCAGCCGCACCCTCACCCAGCAAATGGCCGATACGTTGGTGGGCGAGATTCTCACCCGCCGCATCCCGCCTGGCACCCGCCTGCGCGAAACCGAACTGGCCGCCCGCTTTGGCGCCAGCCGCCCGGCCGTGCGCGAGGCGCTGCACCTGCTGCGCTCCACCGGCCTGGTGGATGATGCCCCGTGGAAGGGCGTGCGGGTGGTGGCGCTGAGCCGGGAGGAACTGATTGATCTCAATGATTTGCGTGGGCTGGTCTTTGGCTTCACCGTGCGCCGCGCTGCCGAGCGTGCCCGGCCGGCCGATCATGCCCGCCTGGCTGATGCGCTGAGCCAGATGGTCGCCTGCGCCGCCGATGCCAGCCCCGATGCCTATGAATGGCGGCGCCGGCAGTTGCACATGCTGCTGGCCGAAGTGGCCGGCGGTGCCAGCGTGCCCGGCCGCCGTCGCAGCTTTGTCGAACGGCTTGATCATGCCTGGGAAATCGAATCCATCCGCACCCCGGCCCAGCGCACCGGTTCGCTGGCGCGCTGGCACGAACTGCTGGCACTGATCGCCGCCGGTGACGGCCCGGCCGCCGAACGCCTGGCCCACAGCATGAACGATGGCGCCGCCGCCGCCGAACTGGAAGCCTTTGATCGGGAAGGGAAAACGCCATGATCCGCGCCGCCCTTGTTGCAGCCTTGACCCTGGCCGCCCCGGCGCTGGCCACGCCGTTCGATGGCCAAAGCCTGCACGCCGATGTCCGCGCCTATGTTGCCAGGGGCGATCATCTGGCCGGCAGCCCCGGCGCCCGCACCACCGAAGACTGGCTGGCCAAACGGCTGAAATCGCTGGGGTACAGCATCGAACGCCAGCCCGTGCCCATCCGCATCCACCGCCAGCGCAGCCAGTTGCTCATCGACGGCCAACCAGTGCCCGCCGCACCCATGTGGTGGCCGCCCACCGGCCAGCAGCAGATCACCGCCACCCTGGGCGCGGGCGGCATCGCCCTGATCGATGTGGCGGTGAAGGATCAAAGCTATCTGCCCGCCAGCCTCGCCACCCAGGTCCGCGCGGCGGCGGCCAACGGGGCCCGCGCCGTCCTGCTGCACACCGCCACCAGCCTGGGCGCCGATGGCCCCTATCGCTTCAACGTCAAGGCCGATGATGCGCCCTGGCCGGTGCCGGTCATGGCCATCGGCACCGCCATGGCCAGCGCGGCACAGGCGAGCAAAAGGCCCATGACAATCAAGATGATGGGCGAGGCGTCCGACGGTGTGGCCCACAATGTCATCGGCCGGCTCGATCGCCCCGGCACCGATCGCCTCGTCGTGATTTCAACGCCCTACACCGGCTGGGGCCCGTGCGGCGGCGAACGCGGGCCGGGCATCGCCCTGTTCCTGGCGCTGGCGGAGTGGGCCCGCGCCAACCTGCCCTTTGACCTGATGTTCATTGCCACCGCCGGGCACGAAATCGGCCACAGTGGCATGGCCCGCGCCCTCGAAACCGGGCCGGCCCCGGCCAATACCCGGCTGTGGCTGCACCTGGGCGCCAGCATCGCAACCCACGCCAGCGCCAGCAGCCGCGCACCCAACCGCGCCACCCGTTATGCCCTGTTTTCCGATGCGCTGGCCCCGATGGTGCAGGCCAGCTTCGCCGGCGAATTCACCCTGGTGCCCACCCGCGTTGCCGCCTTTGGCGAAATGGCCGATGTGGTGAAGGCTGGCTACCCCGTCCATCTCGGCTTTGCCGGCTATGGCCCACACCACCATCTGCCCAGCGACGATGCCGACGCCACCGATCCGGCACTGCTGGCCGATGCGGCTGCCCGGCTGCTGCCGATCCTGTCCCGCTTCACAGGCTCTTGACACTTACCGACCGGTCGGTAATTTTACTGTCCGGAGGGCATGATGATCAAGACTGCGCAAAAATGGCTGGCCTGCGTCAGCCGACTTGTCATCTGCGCCTCGGCAGTGGCCGTCTCCTCGCCTGGCACTGCCGGGCCGGCGGCGGTGTCCGGCCCGTCGGCACCTCGCAACGTCTCGGCCCCGGCCGCCGCCCGCCGGCCCAATATCCTTGTCATCATCATGGATGATCTGGGCTATGCCGATGTCTCCGCCTATCACCGCGGCCGCATCCCGACGCCCAACATCGATCGCATTGCCCGCGATGGCGCGCTGTTCCGCCAGGGCTATGTCTCGGCGCCGATCTGTTCGCCATCGCGCGCCGGGCTGATGACCGGCCGTCACCAGCAACGCTTTGGCTTTGAATACAACAATGGCCCCGGCCGGCTGGACCAGGCCGAACATCGCGGCCTTGATCCGCGCGAACGCACGCTGGCCGATGTGCTGAAGGCCGGCGGCTATCGCACCGGCGCCATCGGCAAATGGCATCTGGGCTGGAACGACGAACATTATCCCACCAACCGGGGCTTTGATCATTTCTGGGGCCTGCTCACCGGGCAAACCAACTTCATCCGGCCCGATGCCCCCACGGCCGTCAACGCCTTCCCGCCCTCCAGGCCCGGCGATGGCCGCGAACTGGCCCAGCCCTATCAGGTGGTTGCCCCGACCGAACAGATCGTGACCGGCCCCACGCGCACCGTCGTTGACATGGGCGACCGCCACATGACCGAGGTGATGACCGATGAAGCCCTGCGCTTCATCGATGCCGGCGGTGATCAACCCTTCTTCCTCTATCTTGCGCACAACGCGCCGCACACGCCGCTGCAAACGACGCGCGAGTGGTATGACCGCTTCGCCCACATCCCCAACACCACCCAGCGCGTCTATGCCGCCATGGTCGCCATGGCCGATCACCAGATCGGGCGCGTCCTCAACCATCTGGAGGCCAAGGGTCTCGCGCAGAACACCGTCGTCGTGCTGCTCAGCGACAATGGCTGCGCGGCCTATATTCCCGATCTGTGCAGCGCCGAGCCATTGGCCGGCGGCAAGCTGACCTATCTGGAAGGCGGTGTGCGGGTGCCGTTCATGATGCGCTGGCCGGGCAAGGTAAGGCCGGGCCAGACCGTCGACCGCCCGGTTTCCAGCCTCGACATCTTCCCCACCGCCGTCGCCGCCGCCGGCCTCCGCCTGCCGGCCGACCGTGACTATGACGGCATGGATCTGGTAGCCCAGCTGAAAACCACCAAGGCCAGGCCGCCGCTGTTCTGGCGCACCAGCCCGATGGCCGCCGTGCGTCAGGGTGACTGGAAATATGTGCGCGACGCCAATGGCCAGGAACTGCTCTACAATCTCAAGGCCGATCCCGGCGAAACCCGCAACCTGATCTCCAGCGATGCCGCCCAGGCCGATCTGATGCGCAGCGCCCACGCCGCCTGGTCGGCAAAGATGGTCAACCCGCTGTGGAAACCGCGCACCACCGAATTCAGCTTCGGTGGCCGCAGCTTCAAATTCCTGCCCTGAATCCGAGTGATGATGTCCCTGATGGCGGCTTTTTGGGTCTGAGGTCAGGCTCAACCCGAACTACCTGCAAACAGGATTGGCGGTGACCTGCCCACCTGCTGTCATCCAGCGGAGGTTAAAGCCGGGCAAATCTTTGATCCGACACCTTTCTCTGGACCGACCTGCTGGCTGACAGCACTTTCGGGATGCTGGCACACGGGTCAGTGCAGAAACCGGGCCGTGGTGAAAGCCGGAAAGGATGGACCCAGGCACAAGCTGCCGCCCCAGCCTCGCGGATTGCTGCGCTTTGCAGGAAGGTGGTGCACCAGAGAGGACAAAACTGGACACTGGAATCATTGGGAAATTTGGCCAGAACGGCGGTCGACCGCCAATCTGTGCACAAACGCTCGTCGCCATTTCGAGCACCGGCAGGCCAAGTCCAGCGAGCCTGGAGGCTGCAGTAGCGGCAAGGCGAGCATATCGACCGGCTAACGCCACTGGATGCCGCGTGCGCAAACATCGGCCTGCCTGGCATCGTCGGTCGTTAACATCGGTCGATCTGGCCAATCCGGTCGCGCGTGATCCGTCCGTGGGCTGGCCTTTCGCTTGACGCAGTCCTACCCGAAGTGACTGCAATGCTAAGTGGCCAAACAAGCCTGGTCAGCGCCGATTGAAACCGGCTGACGATGCGTGCATCAACCTGACGCGATCTTGAACATATCACTGGCGGGGGAAGAGCGCGTGTCACGGTTGCCTGATCTGGAGGCATGGGCAGTCTTCGCCCGCGTTGTCGAGCACGGCTCATTCGCGCGGGCGGCCCAGGCCATGCAGGTGTCGAAGGCCACGGTCTCGAAGGCCATCACGCGGCTGGAAACCCAGATGCAGGCGCCGTTGTTGCAGCGAACGACACGGCAGCTGATCCTGACCGAAACCGGGCGTGCCGCCCTTGCCCATGCGCGCCGGATGCTGGCCGAAGCTGAGGCCGCCGAAGCACAGGTTGCAATGCAGGTGGATCGCCCGGTGGGCCTGGTGCGGATGACGGCGCCGATGGCCTTCGGGCAGCAGCAATTGGCGACGATCCTGCCGGATTTTCTGTCTCTCTACCCGGACGTGGCCCTCGATCTCCATCTAAGCGACGAGCATGAGGACATCATCGGTCGCAATTACGATCTTGCCCTGCGGATCGCGGCCTTGCCCGATTCCTCGCTGAAAATGCGGCGCCTGTGTGCGGTGCCCCGGCCGATTGTTGCGGCACCGTCCTACCTCGATCGCTATGGCCGCCCCGCCCATCCGTCGGAACTCGCTCGGCATCACGCCGTCCATTACAGCAACCTCGCCAACCCCGGGCACTGGCGACTGGTCCATCCCGATTATGGCCAATGGGAAGGCGAGGTGCCGGGGCGCGTCAAGGTGAACAACGCCGATTTCGTGGTGCCAACCCTCGTGGCGGGCCACGGCCTCGCCATCCAGCCGATCTTTTCCATCTGGCGCCAGCTTGCCGCCGGGGAACTTGAGGTGGTTCTGCCGGGCTGGAGCATGGCGCCGGTGAGCCTCTATCTCGTGATGCCACCCAACATCCAAAGGCCGGCCCGCGTACGGGTGCTGATCGATTTCCTGACCGATCGCCTCGCCGTCCTGCCCTGGGCAGCAATGACGGCCGGTCGCGAGCTGATTGATTAGCCCATTTCTGGAAACAATGAATTGCGATATTAGCCAATAGTAACCGATCAGGAAGCCGTCTATCTCCAATCCTGACCCCATGCGGGGCCAATTTTTGGAGATGAGACGATGTTCAAGACCCTGTTTTCCCTTGCTCTGGTCAGCACGGCTGCCGTGACCGCCACGCCGTCGTTGGCCGCGCCGTTTGATGGCCCCTATGTTGGTGTGACCGCGGGCTGGAACCGCGACGAGATGGCCAGCCGCACGGTCAACAATGCGCCGGCTGACGCGCCGGTTGATCAGGACTCCGTGCTGCTGGGCGGCTATGCCGGTTACAACAAGACGCTGGGTGGCCGCTTCCTGATCGGTGCCGAGCTGGGCTTCAGCGGCGCCATCGACGACAAGGTGTCGGCGCTCACCCAGAATCGCCCGCTCGTCATCGATCCGCGCTATAGCTTTGATGTCAGCGCCCGCGCTGGCGTGCTGGCCGATGCCAAGACCCTGGTCTATGTGCGCGGCGGTTATGCCAACACCCGCGTGCGCGCCAGCGTGACCAGCGCCGGCGGCACCTTCAGCCAATCGGAGAACTTCGACGGCTGGCAGGTGGGCGGCGGCATCGAGCGCGCCATCACCGACCATGTCTCGGCCCGCATCGAATATCGCTACAGCGACTTTGATGCCAATGACGGCACATACAACCGTCACCAGGCGCTGGTCGGCATCAGCTACAACTTCTGACCAGGCGAGGGGGAGCAGCAATGCTCCCCCTTCTTGCCATTGCTTCATCGGGATAGTCACGCCGTGCTCAGCCGTGCCGCACAGCCTGTCCGTTTCGCGCGCGAGCGGGCGCCGCTGTTGGCAAGCCATGGGCCGCTATTCAACGGACAGCCGGTGGCTATGGCGATCGATCCCGACGCCCGCTATCCCGATGCCCGCAGCCACCGGCTGAAGCTGGGCCTGCTGCTGCCGGCCACCAACACCAGTTCCGAACATGAAATCTGGACCCTGCTGGTCCGGAACCGCCAGCTGCCGGCCATGGACGGCATCGGCGTGCATGCGACCGGCGTGGTGACGCCCGATCCGCGCATCGGCAACGCGGTCGAGCTGGCCGCCTATCGCGATCAGTTCCTGGCCGGCCTTGAAGCCGCCGTGCCGCAGGCACTGCTGGCAGTGCCCGACCACCTGATCCTGGGCATGAGCCTCGAACATATCCTGTCGGGCCTCGATGCCGTGCAAGCGCCAGCGGAGCGGCTCGTTGCCCGCAGCAGCCTGCCCGTCACCGCCTGGCACGATGCGGCTGATGCCGCGCTCCGTGCCGTCAATGCCCGCCGCATCGCACTGATCACCCCCTTCGATCCGGCCGGCAATGCCAATGCCCGGCGGATGTTCACCGAACTGGGCCATGAGGTCGTGGCCGATTTTGGCTTTGCCTGCGCCACCGCACGCCATGTCGCCCATGTGCCCGATTGGGCCAAGGAACAGGCCATCCTGCAGCATCTCGTGCCACCCGGCGCGTCGGTCGATGCCGTTGTCCAGTGCGGCACCAACATGTCGCTGATCGACGTGGCCGAACGGCTGGAGCCCCGCCTTGGCATTCCCATCATCAGCATCAATGCCGCCCTGCTGTGGCATGCGCTGCGGGCCAATGGCATTTCTGCAGCGCTGGCTGGCGGAGGCATATTGCTCTCCCACTCCTGACGGATCAGGCCGGGCCCGTTGCAAGGCCCGGCCTGTCGCTGTTTCAACGCTCGACGGCCGGATAGCCTTCGGCGACCAGCGCCGCGATCACCGCACTTGCCGTTGCCGACCCGCTGAACCGCAGCTCGCGTGCCGGGGGATCGGTTTCGATCCGGGCCGAAGGGTCGAGCACCTGCAAGGCCCGGGTGATCGAACGGGCACAGCCGCCACAGGTCATGGCGGGGACGTGGAAGCGAAGCATGATTCTCTCCTTTTCTGGTTCGCTGCCAGAATCTGTGCGGCTTGCCATCGCGACAAGGTCAAGCGGCAAATGCCGCACCATCAAACCCTGTTGACTCTCCCATCGTTGGAAGCCGCAGCCTGCGGGCATCACCCATGAACGGGAGTAGAATCAATGCACAATGTGGTGGCGCTGCCGCGCCGAGAAGACGAGTTGATGGGCCTGCCTGACAGCCTGAGCATCCCGATCGAGGGCATGACCTGCGCCTCGTGCGTGGGCCGGGTGGAACGGGCGCTGAAGGCTGTGCCGGGCGTGACCCACGCCAGCGTGAACCTGGCGACCGAGCGGGCGGATCTGGCCTTTGACGGCGTCGCACCGGTTGAGGCCGTGGTCGCCGCCATCGGCGCGGCCGGCTATGTCGTGCCCGACGAAACCATAGAACTCTCCATTGAAGGAATGACCTGCGCTTCGTGCGTTGCCCGCATCGAGAAAGCGTTGGCAACCTTGCCCGGCGTCAGTTCGGCCAACGTCAACCTGGCCACCGAACGGGCGCTGGTCCGACACGTGGCCGGCGTGGTGCCCATGTCTGCAATGATCGCAGCCGTCGCTGGCGCCGGATATACGGCGACGCCCGTCACCATCGCGGCGCCGGCCAATTCAACTGACGAACGCCGCGAGACGGAAATGGCGGCGCTGCGCCGGTCGCTGGCGATTGCCACCCTGTTCACCGCTCCGCTTTTCGCGATCGAGATGGGATCGCACCTGATCCCGGCCGTGCATGACTGGGTGATGGCCACCGTCGGCCACCGCGAGAGCTGGCTGGTGCAGTTGGTGCTGGCCAGCGTCGTGCTGTTCGGGCCGGGCTGGCGCTTTCTGGCCAAGGGCTTTCCGGCGCTCCTGCGCGGCACCCCCGACATGAACGCGCTGGTGGCCCTCGGTACCAGTGCGGCCTGGGGATATTCGGCCGTGGCGACCCTTGCGCCGGACTTGCTGCCTGACGGCACCCAGCATGTCTATTTCGAAGCGGCCGCGATGATCGTCACCCTGATCCTGCTTGGCCGCTTCCTCGAAGCCCGCGCCAAGGGGCAGACTTCGGACGCGATCAGGCATCTCGTCGGCCTGCAGCCGCGCAGCGCGCGCGTCGTGCGGGCCGGTGTGGCGGTGGACGTGGCGCTGGCCGACGTGGTCAGTGGCGATCTTGTGCAGATGCGCCCCGGAGAGCGCGTGCCGGTGGATGGCGAGGTGATCGAAGGCCACTCCTTTGTCGATGAAGCCATGATCACCGGTGAACCGATCCCCGTGGAAAAACAGCCAGGCGCCACGGTAGTTGGCGGCACCATCAACACCACTGGCGCCTTCACCTTCCGCGCGACCCAGGTCGGCGGGGACACGGTGCTGGCACAGATCATCCGCATGGTGGAACAGGCGCAGGGGGCCAAGCTGCCGATCCAGGCCCTTGTCGACAAGGTGACCGCTGTGTTCGTGCCGGTGGTCATTGGGCTCGCGCTGCTCACGGTCGCCGTCTGGCTGATCTTCGGGCCGCAGCCGGCACTGGCGATGGCGCTGGTCAACGGGGTGGCCGTGCTGATCATCGCCTGCCCGTGCGCCATGGGCCTCGCCACACCCACATCGATCATGGTGGGCACGGGTCGTGCAGCCGAGCTTGGCGTTCTGTTCCGCCGCGGCGATGCCCTGCAGGCCCTTCGCGACACCAGGGTGGTGGCGCTCGACAAGACCGGCACCCTGACACTTGGCCGGCCCGAACTTACGGATCTGCACCCGCTCGCCGGCTTTGACGAAGGCGATATGTTGCGCCTGATTGCTGCGGTCGAGGCCAGGTCCGAGCACCCGATTGGCGCGGCCATCGTGGCCGCTGCGATGGCGCGTGGTCTGGAATTGCCGCTGGTGACCGATTTCCAGTCCCTGCCGGGGCACGGGCTGGTTGCCACGGTCAATGGCCGGCCAGTTGCCATCGGTTCAGACCGCTACATGCAGGCGCTGGGCCATGATGTGACGTCGGTGCGACAACTGGCGGCAGACCTGGCCAGCAAGGGGCGCAGCCCGCTCTTTGCTGCCATTGATGGCCAACTGGCAGCACTGCTGGCCGTGGCCGATCCTATTAAGCCGACTACTCCGCAGGCGGTCCAGGCCCTGAAGGCGCTGGGGTTGAGGGTGGCGATGATCACCGGCGACAATGCTGGCACCGCCCGTGCCATTGCACAGCAGATCGGGATCGATGAAGTGGTGGCCAATGTGCTGCCGGACGGCAAGACCGTGGCCGTGCAGGCCTTGCGCGAAAAATTCGGTCCAGTGGCGTTCGTGGGTGACGGCATCAACGACGCGCCGGCATTGGCCGAAGCCGACGTGGGGATCGCCATCGGCACCGGAACCGACATCGCCATCGAGGCGGCCGACGTGGTGCTGATGGCGGGAGATCTCGTTGGCGTGGTCAAGGCCATTGCCCTGTCCCAGGCCACCATCCGCAACATACGGCAAAACCTGTTCTGGGCCTTTGGCTACAATGCGGTGCTGATCCCGGTTGCCGCCGGTGTACTCTACCCGGCGCTGGGCTTGCTGCTGTCCCCGGTGATTGCAGCCGGTGCGATGGGACTATCCAGCGTGTTCGTGCTCGGCAATGCGCTGCGGCTGCGGGGCTTCGCGCCACCGGCCGTTGCGGCCCGCACCGCCTGACATCGGGAGATCTTCATCATGTCGATTGTAAATGGCCCGCGGCCCATCATCTACACGACGCCAACCTGCCCCGATTGCCACACCTTGAAAGCCTGGCTGGCCGCCCGCGGCGTCGATTTCGAGGAACGCGACCTCACCGATCCGGCGGTGATGGCCGAGGCGCAGGCCCGCACTGGCCTGCGCGTCGCGCCCATCACGCTGATCGGCAATCTGGTGTTCTTCGGCCGCTTCGCCAGCCAGCAGCCCGGCCTTGCAGCCGCGCTTGGCCTGTCAGCGTCGCCGGGGCGCGTGCCCACCCGGATTGCCGCTTGAACCTCACTGCAATGGCCGCCCGCCCGTGATGGCTGGCGGCCATTGCGCCACCATGGCACTATCATTTCGGAGCAGATGCAATGAACATTGGCCAAGCCTCGCGCGCCACTGGCGTGAGCACCAAGATGATCCGCTATTATGAACAGATCGGCCTCATTCCGCGCGCTGCGCGGCGTGACAGCGGCTATCGGGACTATGATCCCGCCGATGTGCACCGCCTGCGGTTCATCCGGCGGGCGCGGGATCTGGGCTTCAGTGTCGAACAGATCGGCGACCTGCTGGCGCTGTGGACCGATCGCCAGCGCGCGAGTGCGGACGTGAAGTCACTGGCGCTCAATCATGTCGAGCGCTTGCGCGTCAAGTTGCTGGAAGTGCAACAGATGATCGACACGCTTGAATCACTGGCGCGCTCATGCCACGGCAATGACCGGCCCGACTGTCCGATCATCGAGGGGCTGGCCGAACCGGCCGCTGCCCCCGCCCCGGCGCGGCGCCGGACGCCTGCCCGCTTTGGTGCGCCGGGTGAGCTGGAGGCCAATCGCCTGCGCGTCCGCTAGACGCCTGCCACCGTCCTTTTTGCGGCCGGATCCCAGCCACCGCCAAGGGCGCGGTGGACGGCGATCACCGCCTGGTGATGCTGGGCCTGCACGGCGGAGAGGGCCGCCTGCGCCTCGATCAGCGCACCTTCGGCCGCCAGCACGTCAACCCGCTCGCCTTCACCTTCAGCAAAGCGGGCTGTCATCAGTCGCAGGGCTTCGCGGCTTGCCGCGACCCGCGCCGACTGTTGCTGCAACATCGCCTGGACGGCGCCAAGGCTCACCAACGCGTCTTCCGTTTCGCGCAGCGCATCCAGCACGGTGCGATGATAGACGATCAGCGCAGCCTCCGTTCGCGCATCGGCAGCGCCAACCTGTGACTTGAGCCGCGGCAAGTCGAACAGACTCCAGCTCATGGTCGGGCCGGCCGACATGGCCAGCGCGCCACCGGTGAAGAGGTTGCCGATACCGCCTGCCAGCAGGCCAATGAAGCCGGTAATGCCCAGCCGCGGAAACAACTCCGCCCTTGCCATGCCGGCGCGGGCGCTTGTTGCTGCGAGGGCGCGCTCGGCTGCGCGGATGTCGGGGCGACGGCGCAGCAATTCGGCCGGCGTGCCGACCGCGACCTGCTGAACGATGGGCGCCTGCTGGCTGGCATCGGGAACGGAAAAGGCCTGCGGTGCCTCGCCCAGCAGGACAGCAAGGGCATGCCGCGCTACGGCCACGTCGCGCACATGGGTCGGCACCGCTGCCGACACCTCCCGCAGCCGGCTTTCGGCAGCCAGTACGTCTAGCGCTGATCCGGTGCCGGCTTCGGCCTGGTGACGGGCCATGTCCAGTATCCGGGCGGCATTGGCACGGGCGGCGTCGGCCAGGCGCAGTTGGGCTTGCGCCGTGCGCAGATCGACATAACGGCTGGCCACATCGGCCATCACGGTGACGCGGCTGGCCGCCAACAGCGCCCCGGCGCCGCCCAGTTCGGCCTCGGCGGCATCGACCGAGCGTTGCACCCGGCCGAACAGATCAAGCTCCCAGCCCACCTCGGCACTGGCGGAAAACTGGTCGACAGTGCGGGGCAGCACGCCCAGCCGCTGGAAATCGGCAAGGCGCCGACGTTGATAGGCGGCGCCAGCGCTACCGCTGGGCAGGCGGTCGCTGCGGGCCACGCCCGCCAGAGCCCGCGCCTCCTTCACCCGGGCCAAGGCAATGCGGGCATCAGGATTGGCATCCAGCGCCCGGGTGATCAGCCCGTCCAGCACCGGATCGGCAAATACTTGCCACCAGCGCGCCTCGACCGCGGTGGACGTCATGCCTGCCGGTTGGGCGGCGAAGGCCGGTGGCGCGTCCACCGCCGGTACCCGGTATGAACCACCAGTGGTGGCACAGCCTGTCAACAAAGCGGCGATCATGGGGAGCGGCAGCAGCCGCCGGTTGATGAGAGAGCCCGTCATGCGAGTGCCTCGGTTGTGGCCGTGGTGCCCCTGCGGCGCTTGGCGCGCGCCAGCACCAGCCGGCGGATGACGACATAGAACAGCGGTGTGAAGAACAGGCCGAACAGGGTGACGCCCAGCATGCCGGCGAACACCGCAATGCCCATGGCATGGCGCATCTCGGCTCCGGCGCCGCTGGCCAGCACCAGCGGGATCACCCCGGCCGTGAAGGCGATCGAGGTCATCAGAATGGGACGCAGGCGCAGGCGACAGGCCTTGATGGCCGCTGCCACCGGGTCCAGCCCGTCGTGACGCTCGGCATCGCGCGCGAACTCCACGATCAGGATGGCGTTCTTGGCCGCCAGGCCGATCAGCACCACGAACCCGATCTGGGTGAAGATGTTGATGTCTCCGCCCGACAGCCACACCCCGGCAAGACCGCCCAGAAGACACATCGGAACGATCAGGATGACGGCCAGCGGCAGCGCCCAGCTGTTGTAGAGGGCAGCCAGGATCAGGAATGCCATGAGCACGGCGAGTGGGAAAATATACAGCGCGGCATAGCCGGCGGCCTTTTCCTGATAGGTGAGGTCCGTCCACTCCACGCTCATGCCTGCCGGCAGCGTCTCCGCCGCCAGCCGCTCCATCGCAGCAACGGCCTGGCCGGAACTGTAGCCGGGCGCTGGCCCACCAGTGACATCGGCTGAGGCATAGCCGTTGTAGCGGATCACGCGGTCCGGCCCGGCCGACGAACGGGTGTCAACAAGGGTCGCCAGCGGCACCATGGCACCATCGGCGGCGCGCACATGCAGGCGATCAATGGCATCCAGTTGCGTGCGCTCGCTGGCCTCGGCCTGGACGAACACCTGGTAGGTGCGGCCGGACCGGTTGAAATCGTTGACGTAAAGCGATCCCAGATAGACCTGCATGGCCTCGAAGACGCTGGTGATGGCAACGCCTTGCGCCTTGGCCTTGTCGCGATTGACCTCGACGGCAAGCTCAGGAGAGGCAACGTTGAAACTGGTCATCAGGCCAGCCAGCGCCGGTTCCCTGGCTGCAGCCTGCAACAGCTTGCCCGTGGCGGCGGACAAGGCCTCCAGGCCGGCCCCATTGCGGTCCTCGATCTGGAGCTTGAAGCCGCCGGTCGCGCCCAGGCCGGGCACAGGTGGCGGCGGGAACAGGCCGATGAAACCATCGGGAATCTGCGCCACCTTGGCCTGCAGGCGGCCGGCAATGGCGCCGGCCGTCATGTCGGCGCCGCGGCGCTGCTCGAACGGATCAAGCATGGCGAACACGACCGCTGCATTGGGCACGTTCACAAAGCCGTTGATCGACAGGCCGGGGAAGGCAACGACGCTCTCAACACCCGGCTCGGCCAGGGCAATGCGCGTGACCTCACGCGCGACGTCGGTCGTGCGATCAAGCGAGGCACCATTGGGCAGTTGCACGACGCCGACAAGGTAATATTTGTCCTGCGCCGGCACGAACCCGTTTGGCAACCGGGCAAGGCCCAGCGCGGTCAAGCCGATCAGGCCGCCATAGACAATGCCTGCGATAGTGGCGGCGCGAGTGATGCGCTTCACACTGCCGGCGTAGCGCTGGCCACCGCGATCAAACAGGCGATTGAACGGCGCGAACAGCCAACCCAGCCCGGCATCGATGCGCCTTTGCAGGGCATCCCGACGCGCACCATGGGCCTGGAGCAGCACGCCGGCCAGCGCAGGCGACAAGGTGAGCGAGTTCAGGCCTGACAGGATCGTCGAGATCGCGATGGTAAGCGCAAACTGGCGATAGAATTCACCCTGCAGGCCCGGCAGGAAGGCGGTGGGAATGAATACGGCGGCCAACACCGCAGTGATCGCGATGATCGGGCCGGTCACTTCATCCATCGCGCGGCGGGCGGCATCGGTGGGCGTGGCGCCCAGGCCGATGTGGCGCTCTACATTCTCGACGACCACGATGGCATCATCGACGACGATGCCGATCGACAGCACGAGACCAAACAGGCTGAGCGTGTTCAGCGAGAAGCCAAGTCCCTGCATGACCGCCAGCGTGCCGATCAGCGACACCGGCACCGCCAGCAGCGGGATCAGGGCCGCCCGCCAGCGCTGCAGGAACAGCATGACCACCACGACGACAAGCAACAGCGCCTCGACCAGCGTGCTGCCCACGGCACCGAGTGAGGCCCGCACGAAGATGGTGGGATCATAGGCGATGCGGTGGCTGATGCCGGCCGGGAACTGCTTGGCCAGCCGCGCCATGGTGGCGCGAACCGAGGCCGCCACTTCCAGTGCATTGGCGCCCGGATCCTGGATGATCTGCAGTGCAACGGCCGGCTGACCATCGAGCAGGGAGCGCAGCGCATAGCGATCCGCTCCCAATTCGATGCGGGCCACGTCATGCAGCCGGGTTACATCACCGTTGGCGCCCGTCTTCACGACGATTGCTCCAAACTCCTCTTCGGTCTGCAAACGCCCGCGCGTATCGATGGCAACTTGGAAGGCGGAGCGGGCGTCGGGGGACTGACCGATGGCGCCAGCAGCCACCTCGACATTCTGCTCACGGATTGCCGCGACGATGTCGCCGGCAGTCAATCCCCGCGCAGCCACCTTGCCGGGATCGAGCCAGACCCGCATGGCATATTCCCCGGCACCCCATACCGGCACGTCCGCCACGCCGGGCAGACGCGCCAATTCGTCCCTTACTTGCGCGATGGCATAGTTGGAGACGTCCAGCGGACTGTGCCGGCCATCCGGCGCCAGCATGTGAACGACCATAAGGAGGTCGGGGGAGGATTTCTGGGTGGTGATGCCCAGCCGCTGCACGTCTGCCGGCAGGCGCGGCAGCGCACGCTGCACCCGGTTCTGCACCTGGATCTGGGCCAAGTCGGGATCGGTATCTTGGGCAAAGGTGACGGTCAGTGTCAGGCGGCCATCGGTCGCGGCCTGCGATTGCATGTAGATCATGCCTTCGACCCCGTTAATGGCCTGTTCCAGCGGGGTCGCAACGGTTTCGGCGATCACTTCCGGCCCGGCGCCCGGATAGGTGGCTGTCACCTGAACCGTGGGCGGCGTGACCGCCGGATATTCACTGAGCGGCAGACGTAGCAGTGCCGCCAGACCGGCAATGACGAACAGCACCGATAGCACGACCGCGAAGATCGGCCGCGCGATGAAGAAGCGCGGGAAGCTCATGACCGGTCTCCGCTCTTGGTGTCGGCGTTCGCCGCCATCGGGATCATCCGCGGGCTGACCTTCATGCCGGGACCGACCAGCCCCTTCAGGATCACGCGATCGCCCGGCTGCAGGCCCGCCTCCACGATGCGCAGGCCATCGACAGTCCCGCCCAGTCGCACGATACGGCGCTGCACCACATTGGCGGGATCGAGGGTGAGCACGTAGCGTTGGCCCTGCTCCACGCCGACCGCGAGGTCATTGATCAGAACCGTCGGCTGCTCGGCCCCGAGCGCCAGCGACACCCTGGCGAACAGCCCCGGTGTGAGGCTGTGATCAGGGTTGCGCATCAGTGCCCGCGCGGGAATCGTGCCGGTGCTGCGATCAAGACGGTTGCCGAGAAAATCGAGCCGCGCCTGGCGGACCTGCCCATCATCAAGCTGCACCGCGACCGGCAGCGACGGGGCCCTGCCCGAGCGGCGGGCCTGCGCCAGCGCGGCAAGATAGGTGGTCTCGTCGATGGCGAATTCGACGCGGAGGGGATCAACCGAAACGATGCTGGTCAGCGGCCGTGCCGTCTCTCCGGTGGCCACAAGATTGCCGCGCGTCACTTCGATCTTGCCAACCCGGCCGCTGATGGGTGCCTTCACCTGCGTATGGGACAGGTCCAACGCCGCCAGCCGTTCTGCGGCACGCGCTGCGGCCAGCTGGGCTTCCCGCTCGGCCAGCGCGGCGGTGGCCTGATCAACCCGCTCCTGGGCAACCACGCCCTGCGCGCCAAGCCGGGTGGCGCGGCCAAGTTCCGCCTGCGCCAGGGCCAGCCGCGCTGCTGCTTCCTGGCTGGCGGCCCGGGCTGCCGCGAGCCTTGCTGCAAATGGCGCCCGATCAAGAGTGAACAGGATCTGTCCCTGCTGCACCATCCCGCCCTCCGGCACGCTGACGGCCGTCACGAAACCGGAGACACGGGGGCGCAGTTCGACCGTTTCAACCGCCGTCGATGTGCCGGTGAAAGCCGCCGTCCTGGCGAGCGGGCGCACGAGTGTTTCAGCTGCCAGCACCTGGGGTGCTGCAGGTGCGGGAGCGGCTTTGTCTACGCTGTTGGCCGGGGTGCCGAACCAGAAAAGCGCTGCTACGACCGGCAATCCAGCCACCGCAGCCGCAACGATCCTGTGTCTTGTCATCTTCGCCTCTAAACCGTTCAGGGCAGGTCAAACCTGCTGGATGATCATTGGCGAATCGCTCTAGGGGTTTCCACCGTTGCAAGGTCAAGCATCGGTGGACTTCAGCAATCACTTTCGATGCGCAGGGACCAGACAACAGGGATTTCAGTCAGTTATCACTGGTGACTGCGGACCCTTCGTGGAAGGGCGCGGATTCTGCCACATGTTGATGGCAGAGTTTTCTCACCACCGATCTCGCACCCTGGTTTTCCTGCGGGATCGGTTGGGGTCCGGCGCTTGGTGAGCCGCTCCCTGATTGTGACCCGCCCTGCTGGCTGTCAGCACCTTCGAGATGCTGGCCTGACGGTCAGTGTGGAAACCAGGCAATGGTACAAACCGGCCAGGATGGTCTCATACGCAACCTGCGGGCCGCTGCGCATAGCAGGGAGGTGGTGCACTAAACAGGACAAAACTGGGCACTGGAATCATTGGAGAATTATTATTGACTTGCCAAATGGCTGATCTGGAAAAGTTGTGTGTGAGTCTGAATTCTGGCCCCTGGCGCGTTGCAATCCGCAGAGCCCAACTCCCATCATGTGATCAGCAAATTTGGCCATCGGAGAGCCGACCCTTCGATCCCGCCATGCATCATGCAGTTGCGAAACAAATCCTGCATTTGCCGGGATTTGTGGCGGACACCCACAACATTCCGTTCTCGATGCAAAGCGAGCCGCCGTTGTCCACTTCGATGTTGCACACTCGGTCGGCAAGCATGTGCGGCAGAAAGATCAATGTTGGCGCAGCAATCGAAGGGTCAGCATACCACCAAAATTCATAGCGCATGGCGTTCCAGTCCCAGATCTGGCTTACCGGCGTGCCCTGGACCGCAAGTGCATGGGGGCGACAGAACCCGGCCACGGCACGGCCGCCGTTGTCAGGATCATCGGTATTGGTGGCCTGGTCCGCTGACCAGATCGACAAATCCTCCTGGTTCCAGCCATCGCCGATCATCGGGTCATTGCGGTTTGAAACAGTGTAGTTCCATTGGGTGGAATGCAGCTGAAGCCGGTCCAACGCATCATACATGAGCGAGAGCACCTCCGTCTGTGCCTGCCAGACTGATGGCCTTCGATCACCGCCTGCCCATGCGGCGTAGGCAGAAGCGTCATTCATGTCGAAGGGAATGCCGAACTCGCCAATGAGGGTCGGTGCGCCCTTGCCCAGCCGGTCGCCGACGCGGCGCAGCCGTTCGAGCTGACCGATGTAATTGCTGCGAATCGCCTCTGGGC
>CAZAWH010000025.1:0-23492 GCA_964488775.1 uncultured Sandarakinorhabdus sp.
ATTCGATGCTGGGCGACATCGCGCCGCTGCCCGAACTGGTCGCCATCGCCAAGGCACACGGGGCCATGGTGCTGGTCGATGAAGCCCATGGCATGGGCTTTTTCGGGCCCAACGGCCGCGGCGTCTATGAAGAGCAGGGCGTGGCCGATGATGTCGATTTCGTCGTCGGCACCTTCTCCAAGTCGGTCGGCACGGTTGGCGGCTTCTGCGTCTCCAACCACCCCAAGTTCGAGATCTTGCGCCTCGTCTGCCGGCCCTACACCTTCACCGCCTCGCTGCCGCCGGCCGTGGTGGCCAGCGCCGCCACCTCGATCCGCAAGCTGATGACCGCGCACGACAAGCGCGCCCGGCTGTGGGAAGCGACACGGCGCCTGCACGGCGGCCTGAAGGCGCGCGGCTTCCGCCTCGCCACCGAAACGCCGGAAAGCGCCATCGTCTCGGTGCTGATGCCGGATCAGGAAACCACCGCGCTGATGTGGTCCACCCTGATCGAACTGGGCGTCTATGTGAACATGAGCCGGCCGCCGGCCACGCCCGCCGGCGTGTTCCTGCTGCGCTGCTCCATCTGCGCCCTGCACAGCGATGCACAGATCGACACCGTGCTCGGCAAGTTCGAACAGGCCGCGCAAATGGCCAATCTGGCCTTGCACGAACCCGCCTGATTTCTTCATGACGCAGCAAGGCTGGGCGGCTATAGGATAGCCGCCCGGTCGCCGTCGCGCCCGGCAGGGAATTGAGCCAGCGGCGTGACCAAGCGTATCGATCACTATCTGTTCGGCCTGATCCTGGTGCCACTGGTCGGCACGCTGGTCGTGGCTGCCATGCTGCTCGTGCTTGATCGCATGCTGCGGCTGTTCGATTTCGTCATCAACGAAGGCGGCCCGGTCTCGGTCGTCTGGCGCATGCTGGGCAATCTGCTGCCGGAATATCTGTCGCTGGGCATTCCCATCGGCGTGATGCTGGGCACGCTGCTGGCCTTCCGCCGGCTGGCCATGTCGTCGGAACTGGATGCGCTGCTGGCCGTCGGCATTTCCTATGGCCGGTTGCTGCGCGTGCCGTTCATCTTTGCCGGCGTGTTTGCCGTGGTCAATTTCGGCATTGTCGGCTGGCTCCAGCCGGTCACCCGCTATGCCTATGAAAATCTGCGCTTCGAACTGCGCTCGGGCGCGCTCGGCGCCTCGATCAAGGTCGGCGAATTCGCCAATCTGGGCGGCGGCATGACCTTGCGGGTGGAAGAATCCCGCAACCAGGGCACCGATCTCAGGGGCCTGTTCGTGCGCGGCAGCCGCGATGGCCAGACCATCGCCGCCACCGCCGCGCGCGGCACGTTCCTTGCCACCGATGATCCCGAAACGATCCTGCTGCGGCTGCAGGATGGCACGCTGGTGCACAGCCCGCGCCCCGATGCCAGCCCACGCGTGCTCGCCTTTGCCCAGCATGACCTGCCGATCCCGCTGCCGGAAATGGCGGCGTTCCGCAAACGCGGCGAAGGCAATCTGGAAGCCACGCTGCCCGAATTGCTGCGCACCATGCTGCACGGCGACACGGCCGACCTGCGCCGCAGCGCCACCGCCACCTTCCACCGCCGGCTGGTGCAATGCGTGATCATGTTCGTGCTGCCGTTCCTGGCGGTGGCGATGGCGGTGCCGCCGAAACGCTCCACCTCGGCGCTGGGCGTGTTCCTGTCGATCATCGCGCTCGTCACCTTCCACAAGTTCACCGAATATGGCGAACGCATGGGCACGCTGGGCCGGGTCGATCCGGTGCTGGCGCAATGGGTGCCCTATGCCCTGTTCCTCGGCCTGGCGCTGTGGATGTTCCGCGTGCTCAGCCGGCCCGGCGGCCAGCCGATCGGCGCGCTCGACCGCTGGTTCGGCAAGATCACCGGCCTCGTCGCCGGCATCGCCGGCAAGCTGGTGAAGCGCCAGCGCTGGTCTGATGACGTGCTCTCGGCCGGATAAAACCCATGGCGCTGTTCCCCTCCCGCACCATCGCCTGGTATACCGCCCGCATGTTCCTGGTGCGGGTGGCGGCCTTCATCATCGGCCTCACCGTCATCCTGCAATCGCTCGATCTCCTGTCCGAATCGGGCAAGGTGCTGGCCGCCGCCGGCAACAGCGAGGCGGATCTGTGGGTCTATGTCTCCCTGCGTGCGCCCCAGATCGTGCAGCTGTTCCTGCCCTTCTCGGTGCTGCTGGCCACCCTCGTCACCCTCGCCACGCTGAACCAGAACAGCGAGGTGGTGATCTTCAAGGCGGCCGGCCTGTCGGCGCATCACATCCTGGCGCCGCTGATGCTGGCGGCGCTGGGCGTTGCGGCGGCCAATTTCGCCTGGAACGAGCGCATCGCCACCCGCGCCAGCGCCACGCTCAAGGCCTGGCAAGAGGCCGAATATCGCAAGCTGCCCGGCACCACGGCGGCCAAGACGCAAAGCTGGGTGCGCGGCGGCGATGATCTGTTCCACGCCGAACAGGTGACGGGGCGCGGCCCCGCCACACGGCTCGGCGATGTCACCATCTATGACCGGCGCGGCAACCGGCTGGTGCAGGTGGTGATGGCGGCCAGCGCCACCCCGGCGGCCGGCGGCTGGCAACTGAACGAGGTGCGCCTGTTCGATGTGGCCAGCGGCGGGCTGGAACGGCGCGACCAGCTGTTGTTCACCACCGATGTGGTGCCGCGCCAGTTCACCACCGCCACCATCAACCCCAATTTCGTCGCCCTGTGGGATTTGTGGCCGCAGATTGCCGAACAAAAGGCCGCCGGCAAATCCACCGACGTGCTGGAGGCTGCGGCCTGGCACAAGATTTCCGGGCCATTGTCGGCCGTGCTGATGCCGCTGCTCGGCGCGGTGGCGGCCTTTGGCCTCGCCCGTTCCGGCAAGCTGTTCGTGCGTGCCGTGGTCGGCATGGCGCTGGGCTTCGCCTTTTTCGTGGCCGACAATTTCATGCTGGCCATGGGCAATTTCGGCACGGTGCCGCCGCTGATGGCGGCCTGGTCGCCCTTCGTCCTGTTCCTGCTGATCGGCGAGGCCGTGCTGATCCGCACCGAAGAATGATTGCCCCCAAACTGCCTTGATTGCCGCTTACCAAGGGCCCGATGAGCACGATCACCCTCAAGCGCGTCGAGAGCGCTGCCGACCGCAAGGCCTTTGTCGAACTGCCGTGGCGGCTCTATGCCGATGATCCCAACTGGGTGCCGCCGCTGAAAGGCGAGATGCTGGGCCTGATTGGCGGCATCAAGTCCAACCCCTGGTTCGGCCATGCCGAAGCCGCCTTCTGGCTGGCGCTGCAGGATGGCCAGGTGGTCGGCCGCATCTCGGCCCAGGTCGATCAACTGGTGATCGCGCCCACCGCCCCCGGCGGCGGCCCCGGCACCGGCCATTGGGGCATGTTCGAATGCATCGATGATCAGGCCGTCGCCGATGCCCTGTTCGCCGCCGCCGAAGAGTGGCTGCGCGGCCGTGGCATGACGCGCGCGCTCGGCCCGTTCAGCCTGTCGGTCTGGGACGAGCCGGGCCTGCTGGTACAGGGCTTCGACGGGCCGCCCACGGTGATGATGGGCCACCACCGCGCCTGGTATGAACGGCTGGTCACCGCCCGCGGCTATGCCGGCATCAAGGATCTGCACGCCTGGTCGCTGCCGATCGCCCAGCCCTTCCCCGAGATGGTGCAGCGCATCGTCGCCTTTTCCGAACGCAACGCCAAGCTGGTGACGCGGCCGGTGAACAAGGCGAAGTTTGACCAGGAAGCCGCGCTGATCCTCGACATCCTCAACGACGCCTGGTCCGACAATTGGGGCTTCGTGCCGCTCACCCCGGCCGAAATCGCCTATGTCGGCAAGAAACTCAAACCGATCATCTTCGAAAATCTCGTCCGCATCGCCGAATATGAAGGCGTGCCCGTCGGCTTCATGATCACCCTGCCCGACATCAATGAACTCACCCGCGATCTCAACGGCAATCTCTTCCCGTTCGGCTGGGCAAAATTGCTGTGGCGGCTGCGCGCGCCGAAGGTGAAGCGCATGCGCGTGCCGTTGATGGGCATAAGGAAATCGCTGCAGGGCCACCGCGTCGCCAGCCTGATGGCCTTCCAGATGATCGAATATATCCGCCGCGCCGCAGTGGCCGAATTCGGCGCCAGCGAAGGCGAGATCGGCTGGATCCTCGACGACAATGGCCCGATGCGCTCCATCGCCGACGCCATCGACAGCCATGTGACACGCACCTACCGCATCTACGAACGCCCGCTGTAACGCCAATGGGGGGAGCGGTTGCCCGCTCCCCCCAATCTGTCGGTGCGTCGGTCGGTCCGCCTGGCGCCGGCTTATTTCGCCGCCGGCAGCGGGATCAGCTTGACGCCGCGATACACCGGCGGCGTGGTGCCGCGCTGCACCAGCATCAACACCGTGTCCTTGCCGGCCTTGCGCTCGGCCTCCACCGCGGCGGCGGCCTCGGCCGGGTTGGTCACCGGCTTCTGGCCGATCTTCAGGATGATGTCGCCGCGCTGCAGGCCCTTGGACGCCGCGTCCGATGCCGGGCTGATGCCGGCGATCACCACGCCCTGCACCTTTTCATCGATGCGCAGCTGCTGGCGCAGCAACGGCGTGATCGGCTGCAGGGTGATGCCCAGGCTGGCCTTGGCGGCTTCGATGCCGGGGGCCTTGCCGTCATCATCCTCCGGCTGGTCGTCGTTGGCCGGCAGGCCGGAACGCTGCGCCACAACCGCTTCCGATGGCCGCTGGGCAATGGTGGCATTCAGCTTCATGCGCTTGCCGTCGCGGATCAGTTCGATCGGCACGGTGGCGCCGATCGGCGTGGTCGCCACGATGTAGGACAGGCTGTTGTCGTAATTCACCTCGCGGCCGCCCACCGTCAGGATCACGTCACCCTGGCGGATGCCGGCGCGACCGGCCGGGCCATTGGCCTCCACATTGGCGACGATCTCGCCCTTGTCCTTCGGCAGGCCCAGGCCATCGGCGATATCGGAAGTCAGGCGCTGGATGGCCACCCCCAGATAGCCGCGCTTCACCGTGCCGGTCGCCTTCAGCTGGTCCACCACCGGCTTGGCCAGTTCGGCCGGAATGGCAAAGCCCAGGCCAACATTGCCGCCGGTGGGCGAGAAGATGGCGGTGTTGATGCCGATCACATTGCCAGCCAGGTCAAACAGCGGGCCGCCGCTGTTGCCCTGGTTGATGCTGGCATCGGTCTGGATATAGCGGTCATACTGGCCCGATCCGATGTCGCGGTGCAGGGCCGAAATGATGCCGGCCGTCACCGTGCCGCCCAGGCCAAAGGGGTTGCCGATGGCAATCGCCCATTCGCCCACCCGCACCGTCTGGCTGTTGCCGAACTGCACATAAGGCAGGCCCGCCGCCTCGATCTTCAGCACGGCCAGATCGGTCAACGGATCGCGGCCGACCACGCGCGCCTTGTATTCGCGCCGGTCAGACAGGGTGACCGTGATCGATTCCACCGGCTGGTTGCGGCTTTCCCCGGCCGAAATCACATGGTTGTTGGTGACGATATAGCCATCGGGCGCGATGATGAAGCCCGAACCCAGGCTGGTCGCCTCGCGCGTCACCGGCTCGCCGCCATCCTGCTGTTCCTGGAAACGGCGGAAAAACTCCTCCAGCGGGTTGCCCGGCTGGCCGGGGAAGCGGCGGGTGCGGCCGATTTCCACCTTCTGCGTGGTGGAGACATTGACCACCGCCGGCGCCAGCCGCGCGGTCAGATCGGCAAAGCTGCGCGGCGCGCCGCCCGGCGGAGAGATCGGCACCGCCGGCGCTTCGGCATTCTGGGCCGGCTGTTGGGCCGGCGCCTGGGCCACAGCGATGGCGGCCACCCCGGTGGCCAGAACGGCGGCAGGAATCAGATTGCGCAGAAATGGGTTGGGCATGTCTCTCTTTCCGGTTGGCAGGCTCGTTGCCGCCTTATGCTGACAACACGCCTAACCGTGCATGAACGGCGACAGACGGCGGTGCGGCCGTCAACGATTGCCCCGCCGCCCTTCGAATTCGCGCAGGAATTCGTTGTTCGGGCCCAGCACAACCGTGGCGGTGCCATCCTGGAAGGTGGTCCGATACGCCTGCATGGCGCGATAGAAGGCATAGAATTCCGGATCCTTGCCAAAGCTGTCGGCATAGATGCGGGCGGCCTGGGCGTCGGCTTCGGCCTGGACCAGCTGGGCCTGCTTGTTGCCCTGGGCGCGGATGGTGGCGGCCTCCTGCTGCCGGGCCGACATCATGCGGGCATAGGCGGCTTCCAGCGGCGGGCCCGACGGCAGATCGGCGCGCTTGATGCGCACATCCACGATCTCGGCGCCATATTGCTTGGCCTGCAGGTTCACCGTCTCCTGGATTTCCTCCATCAGGGCGCCGCGCTCCGGGCTCAGCAGCGCCGAAAACGGCTGCTTGCCCAGTTCGTTGCGCAACTTCGACGCCAGAATCCGCTTCAGCGCGTCGGCGGCATTTTCCTCGCTGCCCACGGTCTGCACCATGCGCTGCGGATCAACGATGCGGAACCGGGCAAAGGCATCCACCACCAGCCGCAACTGGTCGGTGGACAGCACGGTCTGCGCGTCCATGTCCAGGTCCATCACCCGCTTCTCGATGAACTTCACGTCCTCGATGAACGGCAACTTCACCGCCAGGCCGGCCCCGGTTTCGCCGAAACTGGCCTTGGGGTCATATTCGTTGACGATCCGCTCCGGCTTGCCCAGCCGCAGCACCACGGCCTGCTTGGTTTCCGGCACCGTGTAGAAACTGGTCATCCCCAGCACCACCGCGGCAAAGCCGATGCCGGCCAGAAGGGCGGGATTGCGCATCATGTTTTCCATCGTGGCGATCCCCGATCAACGCGTGGTGGTGGCCGGATCGGCCGGGGCGGCGGCGGCGCGGCGGCGGATTTCCGGCAACGGCAGATAGGGGGTCACCCCCGGCGCATCGATCACCGTCTTGTCCACCTTCTGCAGCACGCGTTCCATGGTTTCCAGATACATGCGCTTGCGCGTCACCTCCGGCGCCAGGCGATACTGGGCATAGACCGCATCAAAGGCCGCGGCATCGCCCTGCGCTCGGGCCACCTGGCCCTGGGCATAGGTGCGGGCGCGGTTCAGATATTGCTGCGCATCCTGCTGGGCGGCCGAAACATCCTTGAACGCCTCGTCCACCGCGGCCGGCGGATCGGCCTGCTTGATGTCAACGCCGCGCACATCCACGCCCGACCGATAGGAATCGAGCAGTTCCTGCATGCGTTCGCGCACCTGATCGGCGATCTGCGCCCGCTGCGGGCCCAGCGCGTCGTTCAACGAGGCGCGGGCAATCTCGGCCCGCATGGCGCTTTCCGCCACCTCACGCACCGTCTTTTCCGGATCGGCGAGCACATAGAGGAAATTCTCCGGATTCCGGATCTTCCAGCGCACCGTATAGGCCAGGTTGATGATGTTCTGATCGCCGGTCAGCATCAGATTCTCGTTGGCGCCTTCGCTGGAGCTGATGTCGATGATGTTGATCTGCTCCACCTTGCGGCGCTCCACCGCGTCGATCGGCCACGGCAGCTTGAAATGCAGGCCCGGCCCGGTGGTTTCGACATAGCGGCCAAAGCGCTGCACCACGCCGCGTTCCTGGGCATCCACCCGGTAAAAGCTGGTCAACGCCACCCAGGCCGCCAGAATCGCGCCGCCGGCCCACAACAGCCAGCGGCCATCGCCCAGATCAAGGCCGCCGCCACCACCGCCACCGCCGAACTGGCTGCGCAGCCGGTCCTGGCTGCGGCGGATCAGATCATCGAAATCATTGCCCTTGCCGCCCCGGATCGGCGTCGGCTTGCGCGCCGGGCCGTCGCCCCAGGGATTCACCGGCTTGTTCGCCTGCGGGCGCTGCGGCTCGCCATCCTCCGGCTTGCCGCTGTCGCCGTCGTTCCCCCACGGGTCACCATTGTTCTGCCAGGGCATGGGAATGTTGTTCCAGACCTTATCAGTGCGCGTCAAACCGCTATATACGAACCCCGAACAGGGATTGCGAGGGCAAGCGGCGCCGCTGCGGCGTTTGTTGACGGATGTAGAACGGAAAAGACCGCGCATGGCAATCAAGGACGACGTCACACAGGCCCTGGCCGGCCTGCCCGATCCGGCGGGCGGCGGCAGCCTGCTGGCCACCGGCCGCGCCGCCGGCATCGTGGTGAAGGATGATGGCCAGGTCGGCCTGGTGCTCGCGGTCGACGGCCTCGACAAGACCGCCGCCGAACGCCTGCAGGCCCAGGTCGAAGCCGCCGTCCGCCGTCTGCCCGGTGTCACCGCCGCGCGCATCATCCTCACTGCCGATCGCGCCGCCGCCCCCGCCGGGGCCGCCCGCCCCCGGGAAACCACCGTCCCCGGCATCCGCAAGCTGGTCGCCGTGGCCAGCGGCAAGGGCGGCGTCGGCAAATCCACCGTTGCCGCCAATCTGGCCTTCGCCCTCGCCCGCGCCGGGCAGGCGGTCGGCCTGCTCGATGCCGATATCTATGGCCCCTCGGTGCCCACCCTGCTCGGCATCACCGGCCGCGCCCGGGTGGAGCATGACCGGCTGCAACCCGAATCTCGCCACGGCATCAAGGCGCTGTCGATGGGGATGATGACTGATCCGGGCAAGGCCATCGTCTGGCGCGGGCCGATGGCCTCCTCCGCCCTCGTCCAGATGGTCGAACAATGCGATTGGGGCGCATTGGACGTGCTGGTCATCGATCTGCCGCCCGGCACCGGCGATGTGCAGCTCACCCTGGCGCAGAAACTCAAGCCCGATGGCGCCGTCATCGTCTCCACCCCGCAGGATCTCGCCCTCATCGATGCCCGCCGCGCCGTCGCCATGTTCGGCGAAGTCGGCGTGCGCGTGCTCGGCGTCGTCGAAAACATGGCCGGCTATTGCTGCCCGCAATGCGGCCATGTCTCCGACCCGTTCGGCCATGGCGGCGCCGAAACCGAAGCCCAGGCCATGGGCGTGCCCTTCCTCGGCCGCATCCCCCTGCAGATGGCGGTGCGCACCGCCTCGGAAACCGCCCAGCCGATCGGCGGCGAGACCGGCGCGCAGTTTGACGAGATCGCCCGCAGCGTCATGGTCACGGTCGGGCTCTGACATGCCGCTCACCGCCGACAGCGATATTGCCGCCCTGCTCCGGCAAACCCGCACCATCGCCCTCGTCGGCGCCAGCGACAGGCCCGACCGCGCCGCCCACACGGTGATGGCCGCCCTCCTCGCCCACGGCTACCACGTCATCCCCGTCAACCCGCAGCTCGCCGGCCAGACCATCCTGGGCCAGACCGTGGTGGCCACCCTCGCCGACATCGCCGAACCCATTGACATGGTGGACGTGTTCCGCCGCAGCGAATTTGTTGCCGCCGTGGTGGACGAGGCCATCGCCGCCGGCGCACGGGCCGTCTGGACCCAACTCGGCGTCATCGATCACGCCGCCGCCGCCCGCGCCGAAGCCGCCGGCCTGACCGTGGTGATGGACCGCTGCCCCAAGATCGAACTGCGGCGGCTGGGAATATCGAAGAGCTGAAAATGCCTCCGGCGGCCAGGGTCGCGGACCCTGGACCCGTTCGTTTTCAGGCGCACCCGCCCGAAACCGGTCCTCCCCAGCCGAAGGATGGGGCGGTGTCAGCGCCCGGTGCCCAAGATGACCGCATTGCAACTGGCCGCCACCCCGGCCCCGGCGCACCATGGCGGCCTCCAAAGGGGACCATCCATGCGCACCACCCTCATCGCCGCCCTGCTGCTGGCATCACCGGCCACTGCCGAAACCATCGCGATCAAAGCCGCCCGCGTCATCACCGATGCCGCCAAACCCGCCCTCGGCCCCAGCACCATCATCGTAAGCAATGGCCGCATCACCGCCATCCAGCCGGCCAGCGCCGCCATCCCGGCCGGCGCCCGCATCATCGATCAATCCGCCCGCACCCTCGCCCCCGGCCTCATCGATTGCCACGTCCACCTCACCGGCGATCCCGGCACCCCCTTCTGGCGCGAAGCGGTGGACAGCCCGGAACTCTCCGTCGCCTATGGCCTGAAAAACGCCCGCATCACCGCCCGCGCCGGCTTCACCACCGTGCGCGATCTCGGCAGTGCGCGGCTTGCCGGCTTTGCCGTGCGCGATGCCATCAACGCCGGGCTCTTCCCCGGCCCGCGCATCCTCGCCGCCGGACCCGCCCTCTCCATCGTCGGCGGCCATGGTGACACCTCCGGCTTCAGCCCCGCCGTCAACGACGCGCTCGACCAGGGCAACACCTGCACCGGCGCCAGCGAATGCGCGATGCGCGTCCGCGAAGCCAGCCAGCGCGGCGCGGACGTGATCAAGTTCACCGCCACCGGCGGCGTGCTCAGCCAGCAGGGCCGCGGCCTTGATCAGCATTTCACCGACGATGAAATGCGCGCCATCGTCACCACCGCCCACAGCCTGGGCCTCAAGGTCGCCGCCCACGCCCACGGCCCACGCGGCATCGAAGCCGCCGCCCGCGCCGGGGTCGATTCCATCGAACATGGCAGCTTCACCGACGAAGCCGGCGCCAGGGCGCTGGCCGCCAGCAAAGGTTGGCTCGTTCCCACCCTGCTGCCCTTCCGCGCCACCGCCGAACGCCTCGGCAGCGGCGCCTACACGCCGGTCGTCGAAGCCAAGGTCCGCGCCATCCTCGAACGCCGCGGCAAACAGATCATCATCGCCCGCGCCGCCGGCGCCCGCATCGCCTTCGGCACCGATGCCGGCGTCTTCGAACACGGCCGCAACGGCCAGGAAGCCAGCGACATGGTCGAATTTGGCGGCATGACCGCGCGAGACGTGTTGATCAGCGCCACCACCGGCGCCGCCGAGCTGCTCGGCCTCTCCGCCGAAACCGGCACGCTGGAACCCGGCAAAGCCGCCGACATCATCGCCACCGATGGCGATCCAACCACGGACGCCAAGCAGCTGGCGCAGGTGAAGTGGGTGATGGCACGGGGCAAGGTGGTGGAGTGAGGGGGCAGTAAAAGGAGGGAGAAATGTCTCCGGCGGGCAGGGTCGCAGACCCTGCACCCAATCTCTCTCGGGCAAGCTGGTGGGAAGAGGGTTTGCTTGCGCCAGAGGGTCGGCCGACTTGAGTCCGGATCATCGGGCGCAAGGACCGTCGCTTGCTTAGAGTCTGACGCGATAAATGGCTGGCTAGTTGTAGACCCTCTCTAAATCCTTGGAGACGGACTCACCAAAATAAAGTTTAATGCCGTTATGATTTGGTGTAAGTACGCAATTGAAGAATAAAAACACGTAGTGCACTCTCTAGGGAAAGTCACTCACATAATGTTATACAAACGGATCATTGAAGGTGGAACGATCAACGAGCCCCAGGGCAAGCCGGATCCGCAGTTCGCACTGCCATCGACAGTCAATTGGATGCGCGCACTTGCTATTTTGATAGAGGATAATAAAATAAATTTTAGTACTGCGACTCAGTTCTATAGAAAACAGGGTAAGCGTAGCATGGGAGCACTTGTTGAAAACACAGTGCTAGAACAGCTATTTCTCGGGTTGCACCACCTCTCTGCCCTACAAAAAATGAAAAACAACTCTCCGAATGCCGATTATGCGCGGATTGGCATTCTAGCCTGGTACTACGGGATAGCAAATGCCGCGAGCGCGATGACAGCAGCACAGAACGGCTCATTCCAAGAGGACCACGCTGGCACCGCGAAAGTGTGGGATGCGGATATCGCGGCTCGCGGATTGGCAATGGTGCCGTTCAACTGGCGGGTCAGCAGCCTAATAGAGAAGACCTTTTCGGCTGAAGTACAGACCTATCGAGCAGGGAGCGGTGGAAAGTTGCAGGCAACTCCCTCTTCAAAGTCGGACGCGCTGGGCGCGGCGGCAAGCTACCTGTCAGGATCCGCCAAATGGTATGCATGGAAGGCGACAGAAGATGTCCGAAAATCTAAGGAATATAAGAGCCTTGGCGTCAGTGATTTCCGGACCAAGGCGGCGCGCCATTTGCGTGACGCCCGCCTGTCATCGCGCAGCATGGGATTCATTCATCAGGCATCCCGTTACCGGGGTAAGGCGAACTACCGTGAAGCGCTGTTTCTAGCGTACGGAAAAAGCACCGAGACCATTTTGCAGGGATTTGTAGCCGACCAAGCGATTGTGCTCGAAGGCTTCCTCGCCATGGCTGGCGCATTCGCCTCACGAAAACTGGGAAAGAATCTGTGGGCAGATTTCCTGACTGATGTAGATGCGAATCGTGCCTTCACTACGAGCGCGACCAGCGTCTGGGCCTAGGATGGTTCTGCTAAAGCCAGACGTCCATGGTTCCGGCCCAAAGCCGCCACCAAGCACCGCCCTAATACAAACGGGTGCAGGGTCTGCGACCCTGCCCGCCGGAGGCTTCCTCTTCCTGTCCTACACCAAGCCAACTACGCTTCGCTGGCGTGGCGTTTCGTGAGGGCCAGCCGTCCCCCCGGAACTCCTCGCGCACAGCAAGAAACTGTAGCCTTTGTAACCTACAGGCTCCGCCGCCGCAGGGTTGCGGCCAGTGATTGACTGCGCCGATCAGCGTCTTATGGGAGCAATACGCCCCCAACCAACTCCTGGAGTATCCCCATGCGCGTTGCCGCCCTGCTGATTGCCGCCAGCCTGTTCGCCATCACCCCGGCGTTGGCCCAGAGCACGGCCCCGGCGCCGGCCCAAACGGCGGAGAGCCCGTCCGCCCGGCTGGCGGCGCTGTTCGCCCAGAGCGATGCCGACAATCTGAAGCGCAATCCGCTCTATCGCCTGTTCCGGGGCGACACGTCGGCGGCGGACCAGATGGGGGAGTTGATCACCGATGCCGCCTATGCCGCCGAGAAGCGGGCGGCGGAGGCCGAGTTGAAGGCGCTGGCCGCCATTGATCGCGCGGCGCTGACGCCGGACGAGCAGGTGAGTTACGACACGTTCAAGTGGCAGCGCGAGACCGATCTGGCCGGGGTGTCGCCGGCGCTGGTGGCCGCCACCGCACCGCGGCCGATCGATCATTTCTTCGGCTTCCACAATTTCGTTGCCGAGCTGCAATCGGGGGAGAGCGCCGCGCCGTTCAAGACGGTTAAGGATTATGAGGATGCGCTGAAGCGGCACGACCAGTTCGCGCTCATGCTCGATCTGGCGATCCTGCGCTTCCGCCAGGGCATGGCAACCGGTGTGGTGCAGCCGAAGCTGGTGGTGAACAACATCATTGATCAGCTGAACAATCTCACCGCCGCCGGCGTTGATGGCTCCATCATGATGAAGCCGGTGCAGAAGTTCCCGGACGGCATCGGCGCCGAGGACCAGGCCCGGCTGAAGGCGGCCTATGCCAGGATGGTGGGCGAACGGGTCAACCCGGCGCTGATCCGGCTGCGCGATTTCCTGAAAACCGAATATCTGCCGGTGGCGCGCGAAGCGCCGGGCCTGGGCGCCATGCCGGGCGGGCCCGAGCTCTATCGCTATCTGGTGGCCAGCAACACCACCACGGCGCTGACCCCGGATGAGATCCACAACATCGGCCTTGGCGAGGTTGCCCGCATCCTGCAGGGCATGGACGCGGTGAAGGCCCGGGTCGGCTTCCAGGGCGATCGCAAGGCCTTTTTCGAATTTCTGCGCACCGACAAGCAGTTCAAGTTCGCCACGGCCCAGGCCATGGGCGATGCCTTCCGCGCCGCCGGCAAGCGGGTTGACCTGGTGGTGGGCAAGTTGTTCGACACCATTCCGAAGTCACCGCTGGAGATCAAGCCGGTGCCGCCGCACCGCGAAAAGACCGACGCCGCCGGCAGTTACAATGGCGGCACGCCGGATGGCAGCCGGCCGGGCATCTTCTATTACAACGCCTATGATCTGCCCTCGCGCAGCAATTATGGCGTCGAAACCCTCTATCTCCATGAAGCCGTGCCGGGCCATCATTTCCAGATCAGCCTGGCGCAGGAGAATGACAAATTGCCTGCCTTCCAGCGCTTTGGCGGCAACACCGCCTTTGCCGAAGGCTGGGCGCTCTATGCCGAAAGCCTGGGGCCGGAACTGGGCTTCTTCACCGACCCGTATCAGCTGCAGGGCCGTTATGAAGACGAGATGCTGCGCGCCATGCGGCTGGTGGTGGACACCGGCATCCACGCCAAGGGCTGGGGCCGCGATCAGGCCATCGATTACATGCTGGCCAACAGCAGCATGAGCCGCACCGACGCGACGGCCGAGGTGGAGCGCTATATCGCCATTCCGGGCCAGGCCCTGGCCTACAAGATCGGCCAGCTCACCATCAGCCGCCTGCGCGCCAAGGCCGAAGCTGCGTTGGGGCCGAAGTTCAACATCAAGGCCTTCCACCGCGAAGTGCTGATGACCGGCGCCCTGCCGATGGCAGTGCTGGAAGCCAAGATCGACCGCTGGATCGCGGGCGGCGGCAAGTAAGCTCCTCCCCAAACTTGTTTGGGGAGGGGGACCGTCCGCAGGACGGTGGAGGGGCATTGGTGCCACGGTCTCCCCTCCCGCTTGCGGGAGGGGCCGGGGGTGGGAATTCACCCCTTCACCAACCCCTTCTCGATCAGGCTGTTGGCGCAATCGAGGATCGTCGTCGCCTCATCGCGCGTCTTCCAGCCCAGCCGGTCCAGCGCATGGGCGGCGCTGGCGTCGCGGCGGCGGCCCAGTTCGGGCACCACCATCTTCACCGTGGCGTCAAAATTGGCCAGCAGCTTCAACAGCCAATCCGGCAGGCCGCGCGTCGGCACGCGCCGGGCCTTGGCGCCCAGCCCGCTTTTCAGCACCTCGGCCACCTCCCGCATCCAGATGAAGCGGCCCTGGGCGATGAAGCGTTCACCGTTCAGGCCCGGCGTCGTCATCGCCAGCACATGCAGGGCGGCGACATCGCGCACATCAACGACGCCAAAACCCAGGTTGGGCAGGCCCGGCAGGGCGCCATCCAGCAGCTTCTTCACCACTTCGAGGCTGGTGGAAAAGTCCGCGCCCAGCACCGGGCCCAGCACCGCCGCCGGGTTGATCGAGACATAGTCCATGCCCGCACCGTTGGCCGCCATCCAGTCCCGCGCGGCGCGTTCGGCCAGCGTCTTGGACTTGATATAGGCATAGGCATCCATGGAATCGACGTTGGACCAATCGGCTTCCGTGAACGGCGCGCGGCCCTGTTCATGGCCATAGGCGATGGCGGCCATGCTGCTGGTCATCACCACACGGCGAACGCCGGCGGCCCGGGCAAAGCGCAGCGCCCGCAGCGCCCCTTCGCGGGCCGGCACGATCAGCTCGTTGGGGTCCTTCGGCTCGCCGGCCGGAATGGGGGAGGCGATGTGCTGCACATAGTCCACGCCAGCCATGGCCTCGGCCCAGCTGGCATCGCTCATCAGATCGCAGGCCACCAGTTCCAGATCGGGCAGGCCCAGCGTCCCCCGCACCTCGGCCGACCTGTTCAGATTGCGGATGGTGCCGCGCACCTGCCAGCCCTCGGCCACCAGCGCCTTGATCACGAAGCCGGCGATATAGCCCGACGCGCCGGTGACCAGCACCTTGCCCTTGTGCGATTCGCTGCCCATCAGCTTGTCTCCCTGCCCTGTGACGTGATACAAACTGACAAATGTCGTCTGTTTTGTCAAACCCTGCCACGGAAGACCGCCGCACCCGCGTGGTGCAGGCGGCAATCCAGGCCTTTTCCCGCCATGGCTATCGCCGGTGCACCATGGGCGATGTCGCCGCCGCCGCCGGCATGTCGCGGCCGGCGCTCTATCTGATGTTCTGCGGCAAGGAAGAATTGTTCCGCGCCGTGGCCGAAACCCTGCTGGCCGATGCTGCCATGGCCGCCGAACGGGCCTGGCCCGCCGATGCCGATGCCGCCACCGGCCTCGCCGCCGCGATCCTGGCCAAGGATCTGCCCATCCAGCGCCTGTGCGCCGCCAGCCCCCATGCCGACGAGATACTGGCCGTCGCCGCCAGCCTGACCGCCGATCTGCACGACGCCAGCGCCGCGCGCTTCATTGCCCTGCTCACCCACCGGCTGGGCGATGCCGGCCTCGCCCGGATGCTGGCCCACGCCGCCACCGGCCTCAAACACGCCGGCCTGTCCGAAGCGGACTATATTGCCGATGTGCATCGGCTCGCGGCGCTTGTGGGGGAAAAGTAACGGGTTGGCATTGCCGCGCCACCGGCCCAAAAGAGGCCCTGTGCAACCGCCCAACCCATTTGCCGGCCTGAAAGCCTCGTCCCTGCCGCGCGGCGAATTTGCCGTGCTGTTCGCGGCGCTGCTCACCGTGGCGGCCGGCAACACGGCGCTGCAAACCGTGCTGCCCGCCATCGCCCGGGTGATCCACATCCCCGACATGCTGGTGGCGATCATCTTCTCCTTCTCTGCCCTGCTCTGGACGTTCAGCGCGCCCTATTGGGCCCGCCAGTCCGACATGCGGGGGCGGCGGCGACTCATGCTGGTCGGCACGCTGGGCTTCATGGTGTCGATGGCCGGCTGCGGCATCGCCATCTATGCCGGGCTGCAGGGCTGGCTGGTGCCGATCGCCACCTTCGCCCTGTTTGCAACGCTGCGCAGCCTGTTCGGCATTTTCGGTTCCGCCTCCAACCCGGCGGCCCAGGCCTATGTCGCGGCCCGCACCGACGAACAGGATCGCACCGCGGCCCTGTCCAGCCTGGCCTCCGCTTTTGGCCTTGGCACCATCATCGGCCCGGCGGTGGCCCCGCTGTTCATCCTGGCGCCGCTGGGCCTCGCCGGCCCGATGTTCGCCTTTGCCCTGATCGCCGCCATCGTCACCATCGCGGTGGCCCGCGTGCTGCCCGATGATGATCCCACCCACCGCCCCGGCCAGCCCCAGGCCGGCAGCGGCGCCCCGTCATCGGAACCCAGTGTCGCCGGCAGCACCACCGGCGCCAGCGTGAAGGCCGCCGCCGCCGGCCGGCCGCAGCGGCTCAGCATCAAGGACAAGCGCATCCTGCCCTTCATGATCTTCGGCTTTGTCTCAGGCTCCATCCAGGCCGCCACCGGCCAGGCCCTGGGCTTTCTGGTGATCGACACGCTGGGCGGCAACGCCATGGAATCCCAGCAAGAAATCGCCGTCATTTTCATGGCCGGCGCCTTTTCCACCCTGCTGGCGCAATGGGGCCTGATCCCACAGCTGCGCCTCACGCCGCCCTCGCTGATGCGCTGGGGCACGTTGATCGCGGCGCTGGGCACCGCCGGCATCGCGCTGGCGCAGGATCTGCACGGCCTGGTGATCGCCTTCGCGTTGATGAGCCTGGGCTATGGCCTCGCCCGCCCCGGCTTCACCGCGGGGGCCAGCCTCGCCGTCTCCCGCGCTGAACAGGGCGGCGTTGCCGGCGCCGTCACGTCGGTCAATGGCAGCTGCTTCATCTTTGCGCCCGCCGTTGGCATTGGCCTGTATCAGTTCGGCCACACGCTCACCTATTGGCTCGGCGCGGCGGCGTTGCTCGGCCTCGCCGTCTATGCCTTCACCAAACCCGAACTGGCCCGCGAACCCGGCGAGCACAGGGATGCAGCCGATCAGGACCTGGGCTGATTGACCGCGATGCGGTTGCCCTCGCTGTCTTCAAATTCCGCCACCCAGCCGTTGGCCCCGATGTCCTTCTTGGGATAGAGCACGCGGCCGCCGGCCTTCACCGCCCGGGCCAGCACGTCATCCACATCCGCCACCCGGAAATACAGGATTGGCCCCGCCTTGCCCGGCACATAGACATCGCCCTGCACCAGGGCGCCGCCGGGCTGGCCATCGCCGGGGAACACCGCCATGCGATATCCGTCCACGGTCTCGATGGCCATGCGGATGCCGAACACCGCTTCGTAAAAACGCTGCGCCCGCGCCAGATCGCGCGCCGGGATCTCGAACCAGCCGATCACCGGCGCAGCCGCCAACACCGGTCCGGCCACCATCAGCAGGGCCGCGGCCAGCCAGCGCCTCACGCGCCGGCCGGCGCTTCACCCAGGCCCGAACCGCGGCGGCCCGCCTTGGGAATGGCCGCCCCCGAAGCCGACGGGCGCGCCACCGGCGTGGTGGTGGTGGCGCCGCGATCGATGGTGCCGCCGTCCATCACCGTCTTGATCTCGTCACCCGTCAGCGTCTCATATTCCAGCAGGGCGCCGGCAATGGCGTGCAGCTGGTCGATATGGTCGGTCAGCAGCTGCTTGGCACGGTCATAACCGGTGTTGACGATGGCGCGCACCTCCTCGTCGATCATCTGCGCGGTCTTTTCCGACACATTCTGCTGCCGCGTCACACTGTGGCCCAGGAACACCTCTTCCTGGTTCTCGGTGTATTTCAACGGGCCCAGCTTGTCCGACATGCCCCACTGCGTCGCCATCGAGCGGGCCAGATCCGTGGCATAGCTGATGTCGGACGACGCCCCGGAACTGACCTTGTCATAGCCAAAGATCACCTCCTCGGCGACACGGCCGCCCATGGCGACGGCCAGGTTGGCGTACATCTTGTCCCGGTGATAGCTGTATTGGTCACGTTCCGGCAGACGCATCACCATGCCCAGCGCCCGGCCGCGCGGAATGATGGTCGCCTTGTGGATCGGGTCCGACGCCGGCTCGTGCAGCGAGACGAGCGCGTGGCCGGCCTCGTGATAGGCGGTCATCTTCTTCTCGTCCTCGGTCATCGCCATCGTCTTGCGCTCGACGCCCATCAACACCTTGTCCTTGGCGTCTTCAAACTCGCGCATCGACACCAGGCGCTTGCCGCGCCGCGCCGCCAGCAGCGCCGCCTCGTTGACCAGATTGGCCAGATCGGCACCGGCAAAGCCCGGCGTGCCGCGCGCGATGGTGCGGGCGTTCACATCGGGCGCCAGCGGCACCTTCTTCATGTGGACCGACAGGATCTTCTCGCGGCCTTCGATGTCGGGGCGGCCCACCACCACCTGCCGGTCAAAGCGGCCGGGGCGCAGCAGGGCGGGATCAAGCACATCCGGCCGGTTGGTGGCGGCGATGATGATGATGCCCTCGTTGGCATCAAAGCCGTCCATCTCCACCAGCAGCTGGTTCAAGGTCTGCTCGCGCTCGTCATTGCCGCCGCCCAGGCCGGCGCCACGGCTGCGGCCCACGGCGTCGATTTCATCGATGAAGATGATGCACGGCGCGCTCTTCTTGCCCTGTTCGAACATGTCGCGCACGCGGCTGGCCCCCACGCCGACAAACATCTCGACGAAATCCGAGCCCGAGATGGAGAAGAACGGCACATTGGCCTCGCCAGCGATGGCGCGGGCCAGCAGCGTCTTGCCGGTGCCCGGCGGGCCAACCAGCAGCGCGCCCTTCGGAATCTTGCCGCCCAGCCGGCTGAAGCGCGACGGGTCCTTCAGGAAGTCGACAATCTCCTGCAGCTCCTCGCGCGCCTCGTCGATGCCGGCCACATCGTCAAACGTCACCCGGCCTTCCTTCTGCACCAGCAGCTTGGCGCGGCTCTTGCCAAAGCCCATGGCGCCACGGCCGGCGCCGTTCTGCATCTGGCGCATCACGAAGATCCAGATGCCGATCATCAGGATGAACGGCAGCATGTTGAAGAACAATTGCGCCAACAGCGAGCGGCTCTCCTCCGGCTTGGCGTCAAAGCGCACGCCCTTCTGGCGCAGCCGCTCAATGAGGGCGTTGTCACCGGGGTTGAAGGTGCGGAATTCCTCGTCGCTGCTGGTGCGGCCAACGATCTCGTCGCCCTTGATCTCCACCGATTTCACCGCGCCGTCATCCACGCGCGCCAGGAAATCGGAATAGGCCATGGCATCGCCGCTGCGCGAACTGCCCGATCCCTGCATCAGGTTCACCGCGATGGCCAGGCCCACCAGGATCACCAGCCACAAGCCGAGATTGCGCATCCAGGGGTTGGGCGGGCGCTTGTTGGGGCCATCAGACATTGCGTATTCCTGTCGTCTGCATCAGATCATCGGCACGGGTTCACCGCCAGAAACGGCAACACGGCCATCTTGCCAAAATAGGGTGGATTGCCGCTGTTGCAATTGGCCTGTGCTGTTCTGCCTCGCATCATTCGGCAATTTCGTCGTTTTTCGGGGCCGAACGCCGCGCCGGGGCCCGATCCAGCCGCCACACCGGGCCCGGCCGGGCCCGCACACCGGCCAGGGTGCCGGCCTGCCCCGCCCCGAGTCGCGCCGCCAGCCGCGCCACATCCTGCCCGCGCGGCGGCCGGCCACCATCCCCGCCGGCCAGGCTGGCCACCGCCCGCGCCAGCACCCGCACCACCAGCGCCGGCGGCAGGCCGCGCGCATCGATCAGCAGCGCCGCACCCGCCGGTTCCACCCGGCTGCGCCACGCCAGATCGGCCGCCCAGGCCAGCGCCTCGGCCTCGGCCGCCAGATGCGCCGCCGATGCCGCCAGCGCCGCCGGGTCGAGGGCAGGGGTGGCGGCCAGCACGGCGCGCATCCGGGTGCGATCATGGCGCGGATCATGATTGGCCGGATCATCCACCGCCTGCCAGCCCGCCGCCGCCTTTGCCAGCACCGCCCGCCGCACCGCCAGCAGCGGCCGCACCAGCATCACCCCGCCCAGATCGCGCGCCGCCCGGATGCCCGACAGCCCCTCGCCGCCACTGGCCCGGTTCAGCCGCATCAACAGGGTTTCGGCCTGATCGTCGGCATGATGCGCGGTCAGCAACAGGCCATGGCCATGGGCCCGGCACCAATCGGCCAGCAGGGCATAACGGGCGGCGCGGGCCTGGGCCTGGACATTGCGGGCCAGCGGCGGGCCATCGCGGCGCAGCGTCACATGGGCGATGCCGCGCGCCGCGCATTGCGCCGCCACCCCGGCGGCTTCGGCGGCCGATGCGGCGCGCAGGCCGTGATCCACCGTCACGGCGGTGATGCGCGCCGGCAATTGCGCGGCGGCCAGCGCCAGCAGGCCCAGGCTGTCGGGCCCGCCCGAAACCGCGATGGCGATGCGCGCATCCGGCGCCAGCGGCCGACCCAGCGCCGCCGCGATCAGGGCCGGCAGATCAGGGGGCAGATCAGGGGGCAGATCAGGCGGCACATTTGGCGCGCAGGCGCTGGCGCCCGGCATCAGCCTTCTGCGTGTCGGTCAATTTGGCACCATAAACCGATTCGAGCTCGGTCAGCACCTGGCAGGCATCCTGCGCCTTGGCCATGGCATTGAGCGCGCCAGCCAGGCCGATCAACGCGTCGGGCGCGGGGGCCGAACGCGGCGCGGTCTGATACACGTCCAGAAACGCCTTGGCGGCCTGCGGCTGCTGGCCCCTGGCGGCAAAGCTGCGGCCCAGCCAATATTTCGCCTGCGCGACCCGGGTGGATTTCGGCCAATCGGCGATGAACTGGGTCATCGCGGTTTCAACGCCCGGCCAATCGCGCTTGGTCACCTTGGGATAGGCCAGGGCCCAGGCGGCATCGGCCGTGGCCGGCTTGGCCGGGGTGACGGGCTTGGCGGCGGCCGGCACCCCAGGTTTGGCCGGGGGCGGCACCACCGCGGCACCGGCGGGGGCGGCGCCCGCCGGCGGGGTTGCCGCCGCCGCCGCCGGATCGGTAGCCGGATCGGGCCCGGCCGGCTTTTCCAGCGCGGTCAGGCGGAACTCCACATCGCCCTTCATCCGGCGCTGCGCGTCCTCAAGTTGGCGCAGCTTGTATTCGATCGCCTCGATCTGGCCGGTCAGGCCCTTCAGGCTGGATTCCAGCGATTCCACCCGCGCCGTCAGATCAACCAGCGGCGATGTCGCCGGGTTGGCATCGGCGGTCGGCGGCGGCGGCGGCGCCTCTGCCGGGGTTTCCGGGGCGAAAAACCGGTTGTCGCCGCCGGGGAACACCTTGCGCTGCACCGCGCGCATTTCCGATTCCAGCTTTTCCACCCGCCGGTCCAGCTTGCCCACGTCCACCGCCTGCGCCGCCAGCGGGGCCGGCGCGGCAAGGGCAAGGAACAACAAGGCAGCGGGCAGGCGCACGATGGTCAAGCTCCAGTCACTTGTGGGCGGCCCTCGGGGGGCGGCGGGGTTGCCGGGGCTGCTCGTGCCGGGGCCGGGATTGCCTGAGGCTGAACGCGCAGGCGCGGCCGGCGCACCGGCGGCGGTGGCGGCGGCGCGGCCGGATCAAAGCGCGCGGCCAGCGCCGGGGCGGTCAACACCACGCCATCGATGGTGGCCACCGGCCCGCCCAGCGGCGGCAGCTTCACCCCGGCCACGCTTACCTCGATCACCCCGGCCTTGCCGGCGCGCAGCACCAGATCGGAACCGGCCGGCACGTCAAAGCGCTGCCCGGCCGACAGCACGCCCATGAAGGCCCGGCGGCGGGTCACCCGATCATAAATCTTCACCCACACATCCTCGCGCGCCAGCAACACCACCGGCCCGGCGGTGGGAATGGCCGTCCGCGCCGGTGCTGCCGCCGTGGGTGCCGGGGCGATGGCGGCCCCGGGCAAGGTGGCATTGGGAATGGCGGCATTGGGCACCGCAGCATTGGGCAGGGCGGCCGGATCGCCGGCAGCCAGCGCCGGATCGACGGCCGGGGCGGGCGCGGTTGCCGGCGCGGGCGGGGCCGCACCATTGTCGGGGCTGGCCACCACGGCGGGCGATGGCGGCGGCGGATCGAACACACCCGATCCATACAGGCCCAGGCCCACCACCACGATGGCCAGCGCCGCCAGGCTGCCCCAGGCCAGGCTGCGCGATGGCAGGCGGCCTTCGTCCATCGGCGCCAGCGGGGCCGGGCTGGGCACATGCGGGGCCAGGCTAGTTTCGGCGCGGAACTGCGCCGCCACCGCCTCGGCCTCCAGCCCCAGCGCGCGGGCGAAGCTTTTCACGAAGCCCAGGGCATAGGGCAGAGCCGGCAGCGCCTGGTGGTCATCGGCCTCGATTGCCATCAGATGGCGCAGCGGCACCCGCGTTTCGCGGGCAATATCGGCCAGTTCACGGCCGGCGGCCGCGCGGGCTTCGGCCAGCAGGGCGCCCACGCTCATGCGCTGGCTCCGCGCTGCCGGGCCCGAAACGTCTGGACCGGGGATCTCTCGCGGTGCAGCACTGCCATCCTCTGTGTCATCCATCGGGCGACCCTCCCGCTTCGCCCGTGACTTGGCCCAGCAGCCGGGGTTGAGTCAACGGGGCGTTCCCACCCGGATGGGCGGCCCTGTTCGCCACTGCAGCACGCCATTCTTGCCGAAACGCCGCCCTTGCCCTATGGGCGCAGCCGATCCAGCCGGCACGGTGCCGGCGCTGCCCGCCCATCCCGCCTTCGGAAGCCCCCGCATGTCCATCCGCAACATCGCGATCATCGCGCACGTCGATCATGGCAAGACCACCCTGGTCGACCAGCTGTTCCGCCAGTCCGGCACCTTCCGCGACAACCAGCGCGTTGCCGAAAGGGCCATGGATTCCAACGATCTGGAAAAGGAACGCGGGATCACCATCCTGGCCAAGTGCACCAGCATCGAATGGAACGGCCATCGCATCAACATCGTGGACACCCCCGGCCACGCCGATTTCGGCGGCGAGGTCGAACGCATCCTGTCGATGGTCGATGGCGTGATTCTGCTGGT
>CAZAWH010000025.1:23592-27407 GCA_964488775.1 uncultured Sandarakinorhabdus sp.
CGCATCCTCACCGGCCGCGTCATGTCGGGCACGCTGAAGGTCAACAGCCAGATCCACGCGCTGAACCCCGACAGCACGGTGGCCGAAGTTGGCCGCGCCTCGAAAATCTTTGCCTTCCGCGGCCTCGAACGCGTGCCGGTGGATGAAGCCAAGGCGGGCGATATCATCGCGCTGGCCGGCCTGACCAAGGCCACCGTTGCCGACACCATCGCCGAACAGAGCGTGACCGAAGCGCTGGCGGCCCAGCCGATCGATCCGCCCACCCTGTCGATGACCTTCAGCGTCAACGACAGCCCCTATGCCGGCAAGGATGGTTCCAAGGTCACCAGCCGCATGATCGCCGACCGGCTGGCGCGCGAAGCCGAAGGCAATGTCGCCATCCGCATCACCGAACTGCCGTCGAAGGATGCCTTCGAAGTCGCCGGGCGCGGCGAACTGCAGCTGGGCGTGCTCATCGAAACCATGCGCCGCGAAGGCTTCGAACTGTCGATCAGCCGCCCGCGCGTGATCTTCGACAAGGATGAGAACGGCAACCGGACCGAGCCTTATGAAACCGTCGTGATCGACGTGGACGAGGCCTATTCCGGCACGGTTGTCGAGAAGATGGCCACCCGCAAGGCCGAGATGACCGACATGCGCCCGTCGGGCGGCGGCAAGACCCGCCTCACCTTCTCGGCGCCGTCGCGCGGCCTCATCGGCTATCACGGCGAATTCCTGTCGGACACGCGCGGCACCGGCATCATGAACCGGCTGTTCGAAAAATATGGCCCCTACAAGGGCCCGATTTCCGGCCGCCTGAACGGCGTGCTGATCTCCACCGACAATGGCGAGGCCGTGGCCTATGCACTGGGCTATCTGCAGCCGCGCGGCACGCTGATGATCGCGCCGGGCGAAGCCGTCTATCAGGGCATGATCATCGGCGAGAACGCCCGCGAGGAAGACCTGGAGGTCAACCCGCTCAAGTCGAAGCAGCTGACCAACTTCCGCGCCAGCGGCAAGGATGACGCCATCCAATTGAGCCCGCCCAAGAAACTGACCCTGGAACAGGCCATCGCCTATATCGACGAGGACGAGCTGGTGGAAGTGACGCCCAACCACATCCGCCTGCGCAAGATCCACCTCGACCCGCACGAGCGCAAGCGCGCCAGCCGCGCCCGCGCCGCAGGCTAACCCCCAACGCCGCCGGCTGACCCGAACGCCGCAGGCTAAACGCTTCGTCACTTGGCATTGGCAGCTGCGGCGCGCAGGCGCGGCTGCGACAATGGCGCGATTGTCGGCAAAGGCTTATCCGCCTAGGCCGCCCGCTCCCCTGTCTCACGTCCGGCCGCAGCGGGCCAGGCTGATGCCTCAAGCTGGAGTTTTCCCCATGACCTCCGCCATTTATGACGATGATGCCCCGATGGACTCGCCGGCGCCGGCCGATTTCGTCACCATCCCCCAGGCCGAAGCCGAAGAGGCGGTGCGCACGCTGATCCGCTGGACCGGCGATGATCCCACCCGCGAAGGCCTGCTCGACACGCCCAAGCGCGTCGCCAAGGCCTGGCGCGAATACACCAAGGGCTATGCCGAAGATCCCGGCCTGCACCTGTCGCGCACCTTTGCCGAGGTCGGCGGCTATGACGAGATCGTGATCCTGCGCGACATCCCGTTCCAGTCCCACTGCGAACATCATATGGCGCCGATCATCGGCAAGGGCCACATCGCCTATCTGCCGCGCGCCCGCGTGGTCGGCATTTCCAAGCTGGCGCGCGTGCTGCACGGCTATTCGCGCCGCCTGCAGGTGCAGGAACGCCTCACCGCCGAAGTCGCGGACTGCATCCAGCAGCATCTCGATCCGGTGGGCGTCGCCGTCGTGATCGAGGCCACCCACGCCTGCATGTCGGCGCGCGGGGTGATGACGCCCGGCGTGGTGATGACCACCAGCCGCATGATGGGCGTGTTCCGCGATGACGCCAGCAGCCGTTCGGAAGTGCTGCGCCTGATGGGCAAATAAGGCCCGTTCAGGCCGCAGCCAGCCGCCGCTGCCGCCGCAACACGGCCCCCGCCAGGCCAAAACCGGCCAGCATCATCGCCCAGCTGGCCGGTTCCGGCACCGCGCCGGCAAAGCTTTGCGCATAATTGGCCCCGGTGGCGCCGGTGATGCTGGCGCCGCTGACCGGATCACCATTCTGGTCCAGCACCTGCGAAACCCCGCCCCAGGTCACGGTGTGGGCAAAATCGCAGGTGCCGCCGGCGGTGTCGCCGATGTTGCGCGTCTGCGCGAACACCGCACAGGTGAGCGAGACCTTCACCGTCTGGCCCACCAGCGTCTCGAACGGAATGCTGAAGTTGAACGTGCCGGTGTACGGCCCGCCGTATCGCATCCCGTTCAGGCTGCCGCCGCCGCCCACCATGCCATTCTGATTGCTCGCCGTGTAATTGAAATCAAACACGGTGGTGGCCAGATCGGGCAACTCCACCTTGATCTCGAAATTGGGATAGCCGCCATTGTCGCTCAACGGCATGGACGATGCCCGCGGCGACAGCAGGCCATCGATGATCAGGCTGGCGACAAAACTGCCCGACGTCAGCCCCGGCCCGCTGACCATCAACACATCGGTGAAGCTGACCACGCTGGTCATTCCGGACACCGTGTACATGCCGGTCGTGTTCACCGGCAGGTCGCTGATCACCGAGGTTTTCAGCACACCGGCCGCAGCAGCCGCCACATAATCGCCATCCGGCGTGGAGCCGCTGACCGGGTCCCGCGGGCCAGGCCCACTGTCGTTGGCATAGGTGCCCGACTGGCCCGACACATAGATTGATGTGGTCACCGCCATCGCCGGCGTGGCCATCAGGCCCAGGGCGGCCGCCATCATGATGCTGCGCATGTTGTTTCCCCCGAAACGGGCGCGGCTGCGCGCCCCAGTGCAGAACCCCATTTTGCGGCGGTGATTGCCCCGGTCAACGTCATTTGCCTTTGCCCGGTTTGCCCACCGCCGCCGGCCCCTGTATGAGCCGCCGGCAACCACAACCGAGTATCACATCATGGGGCAGGCCCCCGATCACCCCCAGGCGGCCGGTTCCGGCCTGCGCGCGCTCGTCACGCTGGCGGCGCCGGTCGTCGCGTCGCGCCTGGGCATCATGGCCATGGGCCTGGTGGATACCATCGTCGTCGGCCGCCACAGCTCGGCCGATCTGGGCTATCACGCGCTGGCCTGGGCGGTCACCGGCGTGGTGCTCACCACCGCGCTCGGCCTGCTGCACGGCGTCCAGGTCATGACCAGCCAGGCCATCGGCGAAGGCCGCGCCGCCGACACCGGCGCCATCCTGCGCCGCGGCCTGTCCTATGCGCTGTGGATCGCCATCGCCTGCGCCAGTTTCCTGGCGCTGGCCGGCGGCCCGATCCTCACCGCCTTCCACATGGCGCCTGGCCTTGCCGAAGGCGCCACCCCGGTGCTGCAGGTGCAGGCGGTCTCGCTGATCCCGATCATCGTTGCCGATGCCGGCCTGTTCTGGCTGGAAGCGCACGGCCGCGCCCTGCCAGGCACCATCGCCATGTGGCTGGCCAACATCATCAACCTTGCGGTCAATCTGTGGCTGGTGCCCGGCGGCAACATGTTCGGCGTCGAAGGTGCCGTGGCCAGCGCCTGGGCCACCTTTGCCAGCCGGTTGTTCTTGCTGGTGGCGCTGGCGTTCATCATCGTCCGGTGGAACAAGGCGCGCGAATATGGCGTGTTCGCCCCTGCCCCCAATGACCCCGCCGCCGCGCAGGCCATGCGGCGCGTCGGCTATGGCGCGGCCGGCAGCTATTTCATCGAATCGCTGGCCTTTTC
>CAZAWH010000026.1:0-9851 GCA_964488775.1 uncultured Sandarakinorhabdus sp.
AGGTGCCGCGGCCATAGAAATAGCCGCCCTCCTCGATCAGCTTGAACGGGCTGCGGGTCCAGTCTTCCGGCTTGGCGGCCACCACGTCGAGATGGCCGAGCAGCAGCATCGGCTGGGCCTTCTTGTCGCTGCCCTTCAGATGGACGACGATGCCGCCTTCCTTGGGGAATTCCGGCACGGAAAACAGCGTGATGTCGGCATCGGCATAGCCGGCGGCCTTGAAACGCACCGCCAGCTTCTCGGCCGCGGCGGTGCAGCTGCCGGTGGTGACGCTGGTGTCCGTCTCCACCATTTCCTTGTAGAGATCGCGGAACTGCGCCTCGCCCGGCTGTTTGCTGGCATATTGGGCGTTGGCGGCGGTGGCGGCGAGCAGGCTGGCGGCGAGAAGAATGAAGCGCATGACAATCCCCTTGGTTTCGCCCATCAAAGCTGGGCGCGTGCAGGATGGCAATAACGAAAAACGCCGAGGAAGACGGGCCTCCGGCGGGCAGGGGCACAGCGCCTGCGCCCACTCTCGGTTTCGGGCGGCGCTCAGTGGCCGAGATGAGGTGGCTTTACGACTGCCCGTCTCCGGGGTTCGGTCTGGCATTGCAGACGTTGCAAACCGAGACATTGCGGAACGGCCGCTTGCCACACCATAAACGCTCGACAGCTCAGCTGGTCTATAGGGTGCTGCTCTCGCGCAACTGATCAAATCTGCGAGCCCGAGCCGCCCTGTGCGATCACGACGCAAATCTATGTTTTGCTTTCAAGTGGGCAGGCCGCCCCTCGATAGCTCGACCGAGGCAGGACGCGAAGCCGACGCTTGCCATAGTAGCTGATATCCATCGAAATGATGAATGCGATATCCTCACGCGTATAGATCGCTTGATCTCCCCGACGGTCCTCGCCGGTGTAGCAGTAGCGCCAACCCTGCCGTTGCAGGGCCTTGGTGATGGCGAACAGGGCGTTCTGGTCGCGGTCATGCCATAGTGTCAATTGTCCGAACCCGCCGGCTCCATCGCTGCCGGCCAGATCGAGCGCAGCGCTGAATGGACCTTGGCTGAAGAGCATCACATTGTCTCGGCGACAGCGCAGCTCAAGGGCAATCTCGACGCACCTGCTGAAGCCTGCCCGCAGCGCGTCATTGAGGCTTCCACTGACGGGCAGACCTTGGAAGGTCGTGCTGAGCGGGGGCGGACGGGCAGGACTGCACCCAGCCAAGACTGCCGCGCAGACAAGCGCGACGGTTGCCGTCGTGTTCCACATTTCGGACTTGTCCAGCCTGTTGTCCTGACTGGGTGGGAAGCAGCCTTCTTCGCTCATGCCAATCACGCCCTTTTCAGATCATGCTGCTTTGTTGGCGGCCATCCTCGATCAGCCGGCGCAACGCCTGCAGCAGCGGCACCTCGATGCAGCGGTGGAACAGGACGGCAAGCGCTACGATGGCCGCCGTTGCGGCGAGGCAAAGCGCCCAACTTGTGGACAGCCCAATCCCCGGCAGCCACAGCAGCTGACCGATGAAAATGGGATGGAGAAGATAGATCGCATAGGAGGCAGCACCGAGGAGCAGGACAAAGCCGTTGCGAACTGTGAGCCCGGATCGTTCGGCAAGGAAAGCGGCGAGCACGACGCTGCCGGCCGGCAAACCCCAGGTCAGAACGCGGTCCAGGCTTTGGTAGTCGCTGGGATCATAGTGCGTGAGCCGTGGCATCAGCCATAGCGCGCCGAGGCCGATGACAAGCAGGACGGGCCCGGTGCCTGCGGGCGGCGTGCCGGCCCAGCGTTCGGTTGCGACAAAAATGCCGATGCCCATCGTGAACTCCAGGGCAAGTGGCCATGGGCCGGGCAGCCCCGACAACGAGACGAGCGCGATGATCGGCAGCAGTACCAGGCATATGAGCGGCGCACGGCGCACCCCTGCAAACAGCACCAAGCCATAGAGGACATAGAAGGCCAGCTCATAAACCAGCGTCCATGCGACGAAGATGAGCGGTGGCCGCCCCTCTGGCCCTGGCAAGAAGAAGAGAGATTGCACGAGCCAGTTCGCCGCATCACGCCAGGACAGAACGGGCAGTGTCAAGAAAGCGGCGAGGAGCGTGGCAATCCAGTAGGGTGGCAGGATGCGAATGAGTCGGCGCGCGAGGAAGCGCCGCGGATCGCGCGATGCGCTGTGCGCGATGATGAAGCCGCTGAGGACAAAGAAGACATCGACGCCTGCCGCACCGACCGTGAACGACATTGCAGTGGCCCGCACCAGCCCGACGTGAAACATGACCACGACAATCGCCGCCGCGGCACGGAGCATCTGCAGATTGTTGATCATGCCAGCGTCCAGCGCCGTGTTGAATGCGGAATCGGACGTGAGCGGCGATCCGAACCGGCAAACACGGTGGTTATCCGCGCATGAAACCTCAATGCGGATCAGCCACCGCCGGACCCGGCAGAGCCTCGTGCCAACGCACGAGCGAGCAGACTGCGGACAGCTCGAGTGCCACCAGCGCGGCCTGAGGGACCGCACAGACGTTGCCGGGGAAGAATATACCGCTGAAGATCAGTGTCGTGATCAGCAGCGCCGCCGCCATCCTGCCCAGGACGGCGACGCGCTCCCAATCTCGGTCCAGCACCAGCCACGCCATGCGCGTATGGCCTGCGCCCAGCGCAGCGGTGAGCAACGCCATCAGCGGGAGGCCGGCGACGTTTCCTTCGTTGACAAAAAGCTGGGGGGCGCCAGACCCGAAAAGTCCGGCGGCGGTGCCATCGTCAGCTGCAATGAAAGGGGAGCCGCTGAGAACACTGGACAGCAGCAGCGCGCCAGTGGGTAGAAGGACGCCCGTTGCGAGCACGTGGTTCGCCAACAGAAAGCGTCCTTCGTCATGCATGGGCGCCTCTCGCAGCGCTGCAATCAGGCAACCCGTGGCGAAACGGAGCGGCTCGCCGGCGTCGGCTGCGGCCCGGAATTCCGTCTCCATCGCCCGAGCCCAATCGCGGCGATAATCGCCGAGGCAACGAACGGCCACCACCATGATGCAGCGTGCAAGCGCCAGGATCATGATGGAAGCGGCCGCGGGAGGAGAACGGGAGCATCGCTGCCCGTTGGCTGCGTGAGGGCGAGCGCCAGCCCGGCGGAGGTCAGTCGATAGGCGTGCCGCGCCGGCCGCCCCGGCTGCACAGGCTCACACCATCGGGCTTCAACCAACCCCTGGTCGCTCATGCGCATCAGCAATGGGTACAAGGTGCCGGACGAGAGCCCGGTTTCCTTCATAAGGTCGTATCCGTGGCGCCACTCTGCAGGCCGTGCAGCAAGGACGCCCAGCAAGGCGAGCATCTGGTTGGAAGGGCGTCTGACACGCGGCACAGATCTTCTCAACATATGTAGAGTTATGAGTCAAGCAGGCTTGGCGGTGCTGCCGATGTCGGCACCCATGAGGTCTTCGCCCAACAAATGACTAACCGTCCGGAGCCTGGCTGTTGAGGCAAGGTTTCGATGCGCAATTTGCGCCTGAATGAACTGCGCCGCCTTCTCCTCAGTCATGTCCGGGCTGATGGGGCCGTGGCCGATCAGCGCCCGACATCTACAGTGCAGCAATTTCTGAGGTGCACTGTCGGTGGCCTACGGTCGAAGGATGGGGCGTAAGCGGACACCTGCCCTGCCCCCACGCCTGAAGGCAAATGGAGTGGAGGGCCTCGGGTCCAGTCCGGCGCCGAACATCTTTTCTGCTCAGCAAACTTCCAGCGCTCTCATTTGGCCGCATAGGCGGTGATGAGATCGAACAGATAATCCCGTTCCTTCATCACGCCCGCCACCGAAATGCGTTCGTTGAGGCCGTGCACACCATTGCCATCGGGCATGCCGAAGCGGCCGGGCATGCCATAGGTGGCGATGCCGGCGGCGTTGAGATAGCGGCCATCGGTGGCACCGGTCGCCATGGTGGGGATCAGCGGGATGCCGGGGAAATGCTTGGCCGCCAGCGCCAGCGCCGGGCCATAGATGTGCGGGCTGAGCGGCGGCGGCGGCGCGGCCGCTTTGGGGTTCTCGCTGGCGCGCGGCGTCACGCTGATGCTGGGATCGCCCAACCGCTCGGCAATCTGGCCGCGCACCTTTTCCACGCTTTCGCCGGGGAACATGCGGCAGTTCACATTGGCCTGGGCGCGCTGCGGCAGCGCGTTGCGGGCATGGCCGGCGTCCAGCATGGTTGCCACGCAGGTGGTGCGCAGGGTGGAATGCCAGGCCGGATCGCGGCTGACGATGCTTTCGGCATGGGCATCGGCCGGGTTGGCCAGCAGCGCGCGGATGGCGGTGGCGGTTTCGGCATCGGCGATCCTGGCCATTTCGGTGAAATAGGCGCGGGTGGTGTCAGAGAGGATCACCGGGAAATCGTTGCGCGACAGGCGCACCAGCCCGGCGGCCAGTTCGTAAATCGCATTGTCCGGCCGCGGGCGGCTGCTGTGGCCGCCGGGGTTGCGGGTTTCCAGCACGAAATCCTGATAGACCTTCTCGCCGGCCTGGAAGGCCAGGCTCACCGGCTTGCCGCTGGCATCGGCCTTGCCGCCGCCGCCTTCGTTCAGGGCAAATTCCGCCTCGATCCAGTCGCGGTGGGTTTCCACCAGCCATTTGGCGCCGTTGAACGGCCCGCCTTCCTCGCCGCAGGTCAGCGCCAGCTTGACGGTGCGTTTCGGCGGCTTGCCGGCCTGTTTCAGCCGGATCATGGCATCGGTGAAGATGGCGCCATGCGCCTTGTCGTCGGAAACCCCGCGGCCATAATACCAGCCGTCCTCCTCGATGAAGCTGAACGGGTCACGCTCCCAGTCGGCGCGCTTGGCCTCCACCACGTCAAGGTGGGACAGCAGCAGGATCGCGCCGGCCTTGGCATCCTTGCCGGGCAGCGTTGCCACCAGGCCGCCATCCAGCGGGCGCTCCGGCGGCCCGGGGAACAGCTTGATGTCGGCATCGGCATAGCCCGCCGCCTTCAGCCGCGCCGCCATCCGCTCGGCGGCCAGGTTGCAGCTGCCGGTGGAGACGCTGGTGTTGGTCTCCACCAGCTCCTTGTAGAGCGCGCGGAAGGCCTGCTGGTCGGGCCGCAGTTGCGCCGGCTGGGCGGCGGCGGGAACGGCGATGCTGGCGGCCAACAGGCCGGCGATGATGGTGCGCACGATGGGTCCCCCTTGCTTGCCATCAAAGCGACCGGCCTGAGGAATGACAAGGGGAAACACTCTGCCGAAAGACAGAAATTCTAGGGAGCGATGTTGCAGAATACCTCGCCAGTGTAGTTGCGGTGAATCCTGAAACTGCCGGGCGAAAGTATGAATTTCAAACCTCTCGTTTCAAGTCGGCTGTTAAACCATCTGCAAAGAATGAACGGACCCCCTGATTGATCTAATGATTTTGGATCAACCAGAAAAACACCAGAGATCGAAGCTAAGCGATACTTCGCGCCATCAGGATCAATTTCGATTACAACGGCGTCTTTAACTTGATGTGGATTGCTCGGTTTCGCGTTTGAATACGTGCAAGGTGCCCCGTTTTCTTTGAAACTGAGGGCTGCCCAATAATCACACATGCCGATACTCCAATCTTTGAACACCCGCCAGAATATGCCCAATCAATAGTTTCCTCAATCCCGCAGCAGGTCGTTGATGCCGGTCTTGCTGCGCGTTTGGGCGTCCACCGTCTTGACGATCACCGCGCAATAAAGGTTCGGCCCCGGGGTGCCGTCGGGCAGCGGCTTGCCGGGCAGGCTGCCGGAGACGACGACCGAATAGGGCGGCACCTTGCCGATGTGGATCTCGCCGGTGGCGCGGTCGATGATCTTGGTGCTGGCGCCGAGATAGACGCCCATCGACAGCACGGCGCCTTCGCCGACGATCACGCCTTCGGCGACTTCGGCGCGGGCGCCGATGAAGCAATTGTCGCCGATGATGACCGGGCCCGCCTGCAGGGGTTCGAGCACGCCGCCGATGCCGGCGCCGCCCGAGATGTGGACATTCTCGCCGATCTGGGCGCAGCTGCCGACCGTGGCCCAGGTGTCGACCATGGTGCCCTTGCCGACGCGGGCGCCGATGTTGACAAAGCTGGGCATCAGCACGGCGCCGGGTGCGATATGGGCCCCGCGGCGGACGACGGCGCCCGGCACGGCGCGGAAGCCGGCTTCGCGGAAGCTCTGATCGCCCCAGCCTTCGAACTTCAACGGCACCTTGTCATAGAAATTGGCGAGGCCGAGGCCGGGCATCACCTGGTTGTCGTTGAGCCGGAACGACAGCAGCACGGCCTTTTTCAGCCATTGGTGCGTGGTCCAGCCGGCCCAGTGGCCCGACCCATCGGGTTCGGCGACGCGCAGTTCGCCGGCATCGAGCATGGCCAGCGCGCGGTCCACTGCCAGGCGCAGCTCGCCATCCGTGCGGTGGTTCACTTCGGCGCGCCGTTCCCAGCCGGCTTCGATGATCTGTTCAATGCTCATGCCTGCAGCTCCAGTTGGGTCAGCACATCGGCCAGGAATTCGGCCAGATCGTTGATGCGGAAATCAATATGGTTTTGGCCGACATCGGGCCCCTGTTCCGATCCGTTGTCGATCCACACGGTGGTCATGCCGATCGCCTTGGCCGGGGCCAGGTTGCGCGCCATGTCCTCCACGAACAGGGCGCGGGCGGGATCGATGCCATGGGCGGCGCACATATGGGCATAGGCCGGCGGCTGCGGCTTGGGCACATAATCCAGCGCGTGGATATCGTGCAGCGCGTCAAAGGCGTGGGTGAGGCCCAGGCGTTCCAGCACCCGTTCGGCGTAGGGCGCATCGGCGTTGGTGAAGACGAACTTGCGGCCGGGCAGGCGGGCGATCAGATCGCCCAGTTCCGGATGCGGGCGGATCACCTCCAGATCGACATCATGGACCTGGGCCAGGAAATCGTGCGGATCGACGTTGTAGAGCGCCATCAGGCCGGGCAGCGTCATGCCGTGGGAATGGAACAGGCCCTTCTGGATGCGATGGGCTTCGGCCGGATCGACATTCAGCAGGCGCTGGATGAACAGGCCCATGCGCGCGTCGATCTGCGGAAACAGCGACGAGTGCGCCGGGTAGAGCGTGTTGTCGAGATCGAAGATCCACGCATCGATATGGGCGAGTTGGGCTTGCATTGCCGGCTGCCATAGGCGCATCGGCGCGCGCTGTCATGGTGGCAATTCGGCTGGCGGGCGCCAGCAAGGGGGCAAGCGGGCGGTGGATGGCGGGTCGGATCGCTTGGGCCACCGCCCGCTTGGTGCCTGAAAGTCGGAGGATCAGACAGCCGTGGATGTAGGCCTTGTGCGGTCATGTTGCACTGCGGCGTGCGCACCGCGCTTCGGAATGTCGCGGGGCGGCGCTTGTGTTCGGCGGCGGGCGATGCTGTGGTGATGGCCATGTCGCAGTTCGAATTCATCTTCTCCTTCTTCGGCCTGCTGCTCGGCCTGTCGTTGACCGAGATATTGGCCGGGCTGGCGCGGGCGATCCAGGCGCAGCTGCGCCCCGGTTCGGCGGTGCGCATTGGCTGGCTCACCCCGCTGCTCGGCACGTTCGTGCTGCTTGATCTGATCAGCTTCTGGCAGGCGGCGTGGGTGACGCGCGATGTGCTGGCGGTGTCGGGCCATGCGCTGATGGCGATCATGCTGTTCACCGGTGCCTATTATCTTGCCGCCAGCCTGGTCTTCCCGCGCGACAGTGACGAGGCCGGGGATCACGACACGCATTTCTTCCGGGTGCGCCGCATCGTCATCGGCGTGATGCTGACGCTGCTGGCCTGCCAGCTGGCCTTTTACGCCAGCCAGCCGGCGCTGGCGAAGCTGCTCACCCGGCCGCTGTCGCTGGGGCTGACCGTGGTGCTGGTGATCCTGATGCTGGCGGCGATGCTGGCGGGCGGCAAACGCTGGTGCGAAATCACCATGGCGGCGCTGGTGGCCCGCTATGTCGTGGTTTACCTGCTCTGAAGGCGGGCCTTCACCCAGGCCGCGCCTTCGGCCAGCGCGGCATCGGCGCCGGGCAGCAGGCCGGTCATCGACAGGAAGCCGTGGATCATGCCGGCATGGCGGGACAGTTGCACCGGCACACCACTGGCCTGCAGCCGGCTTGCATAGGCCTCGCCCTCATCACGCAGCACATCATATTGGGCAGTCTGTACCAGCGCCGGCGGCAACCCGGCCAGATCGGCGCGCCGCATCGGGCGGGCATCCGGCCCGTCGCCGCCATATTGCTGCCAATACCAGCGCATGGCCGCTGACGAGAGGCCGAAGCCGACATCATTTTCGGCATAGCTGGGATAGGCGGCCGCATCGGGCCAATCGGTGACCGGATAGATCAGCCATTGCCCGGCAAGATCGGGCGCATGCGCGGCCACCACCGCCGCCAGATTGCCACCGGCCGAATCGCCGGCCACCACGATGCGGCTGGCATCAAGCCCGTGCGCCGCACCCTGCTCGCGCACCCAGGCCAGTCCGGCCAGGCAATCATCGAGCGGCGCCGGGAAGGGGTGTTCGGGCGCCAGCCGATACTCCACCATCACCACCGCCGCGCCGGTGGCATTGGCAATGGCCACCGCCAGCGGCTGGTGCGTGTCGTTGCTGCACACCACCCAGCCGCCGCCGTGCAGGAACAGCACGACGGGGTGGGGGCCGGGCGTGGGCGGCCTGATGATGCGCAGGCCAAGGCCGCCCTCGATGATATCCTCCCGCCCCGCCGGCTTGGGCGCCATCGCCAGCAGCATGGCAACGCGCGCCTGCATCGCGGCGCGCGCGGCGGTGGCGGTGTGTTGCCCATAGTCCGGCTCCGCCGGCATCAGGCTGAGCATCTGGGCGAGCATGGGGTGCAGCGTCATGCCAGCAGCGTGGCATGAACCGGGGCTTCAGGCAAAGCGCTGTTTCAGCCCGACCATGGCGAGCGCGGCGGCGGCCGCCTCGCCGCCCTTGTTCTTCTGGGTCTTGTCGGCGCGGGCGATGGCCTGGGCTTCGTTCTCGACCGTCAGGATGCCGTTGCCGATGGCGAGGCCGTCGAGGGTGAGGGCCATGATGGCGCGGGCGCTTTCGCCGGCCACAACCTCGAAATGATAGGTTTCCCCGCGGATCACGCAGCCCAGCGCGACATAGCCATCATATTGGCCGCTGGCATCGGCAAAGGCGATGGCGGCCGGGATTTCCAGCGCGCCAGGCACGCTGATCACGTCCCAGGTGGCACCGGCGGCCTTCAGGGCATCGGTCACGCCGTCGCGCTGCATGGCGGCGATGTGGGTGTAGAACGGGGCTTCGACGATCAGGATATGCATGGCTCAGGTCTCCGGCAGGCCGTGGGCGGCAAGATGGCCACCCTGATAGCAGGGATTTTGGGTCACGTCCGCGCCCAGCCAGGCCGGCTGGGGCACCGCGGCCAGGCTGGCGGCATCGGCCGCTTCGCGTTCGGCCAGCACCAGGCCGGCGAGCGGGCCATCGAACAGGTCGATGCTGAACCCGTCCAGCCGGTGGCGGCGCTTGGTGATGACATGGGCGGGCAGCGCTGCGACCACCGCGTGCTCCGCCGCCTCCAGATAGGCGGTGACGATGGGGCGGGCGGCGGGATCGGCGCTGTCATATTTGCGGGTCAGCTTGTGCTGCACCGTGCCGGTTTCGCTATCGATGATGCGGCGCAGGCGCAGGCGGGTGCCGATGATATAGCGATCCTCGATGCGGCGATGCGCGGCCGGCAGGGGCGGCAATTGCGCCACCAGCCAGCGGCGCTCCCGCTCGACAAGGCTGTATTTCGGCAGCACCGGCCGGCGTTTTCAGGCGCGCGGCGGGATGGCGCGTTCGCCGACGACCTTGAGGCCATAGCCTTCGATGCCGACGATGTTGCGGTGCTGGTTGGTGAGCAGGATCA
>CAZAWH010000026.1:9951-15175 GCA_964488775.1 uncultured Sandarakinorhabdus sp.
AGGCCATAGCCTTCGATGCCGACGATGTTGCGGTGCTGGTTGGTGAGCAGGATCATGTCGGTCACGCCCAGATCAACCAGGATCTGCGCACCGATACCATAATCGCGCAGGGTGATGGGCTCCCCCTTGCCCTTGGCGCGCATCTGGTCGGAAATGGCGGTGGGGCTGCCGTCGCGGATGATGACGATGATGCCGGCGCCCTCGTCGCCGATCACGTCCATGGCGCGTTGCAACTGGCCGGCGCGCTCGCCCTTTTCGGCGAACATATCGGTGAACATGGATTGGGTGTGGACGCGGACCAGCGTGGGCTTGCCGGGTTCGATCCGGCCCTTCTGCAGCACCATATGCTCGCCATATTCGGCGGTGTTGGCATAGGTTTTCGCCGTCCATTCGCCGCCGTGCCAGCTTTCCAGCTTCGTCTCGGCCACGCACTTCACCAGCCGGTCGTGGGCGTGGCGATAGGCGATGAGATCGCGGATGGTGCCGATCTTCAGGCCGTGGCGGCGGGCGAACGGGATCAGATCGGGCAGCCGCGCCATGGTGCCATCGTCGTTCATGATCTCGCAGATCACGCCGCTGGGGTTCAGCCCGGCCAGCCGGCTGATGTCCACGCTGGCTTCGGTGTGGCCGGCGCGCACCAGCACGCCGCCATCGCGGGCGACGAGCGGAAACACATGGCCGGGGGAGACGATATGTTCGGGCCCCTTGGCGGCATCGATGGCCACGGCAACCGTGCGCGCCCGGTCGGCCGCCGAAATGCCGGTGGTGACGCCTTCCTTCGCCTCGATCGACACGGTGAAGGCGGTGGAGTGGCGGGTGCCATTGTGCTGCGCCATCAGCGGCAGGCCCAGGGCCTTCACGCGGTCGGCCGCCATGGCGAGGCAGATCAGGCCGCGGCCATATTTGGCCATGAAGTTGATGGCATCGGGGGTCGCCATCTGGCCGGGGATGATCAGATCGCCCTCATTCTCGCGATCCTCGTCATCGACCAGGATATACATGCGGCCGTTGCGGGCCTCGTCGATGATCTCCTCGATCGGCGACAGGGCGGGCCCGGCGCTGCGATCGGCCAGCCAGGCCTCCAGCTTGCGCAGGGTTTCGGCGGTGGGGTTCCAGTCCGCCTCGTCCAGCGCGCGCAGGCTGTTGGCGTGCAGGCCGGCGGCGCGGGCCATGCCGGCCTTGGTCTCCTCACCGCTGGCAACCAGGTCACGCAGCCGGGCAATCAGGGATTCGCTCATCACATGGCCTCACATTTTAATGTGAGGCCGGCATGAACCTGTCACATTGCGATGTCAAGACTTGAGCTGGTTCATCCGGAACAGATAGCGGGCGAGCACATCAATCTCGATATTCACCTCGTCCCCAGCCGCCGCGGTGCCGAAGGTCGTCCATTCGGCGGTGTGCGGGATGATGTTGACGGTGAACCAATGGCCCAGATCATCGTCGCTCACCTCGTTGACCGTGAGCGACACGCCGTTGAGGCAGATGCTGCCCTTGGGCGCTACATAGGGGGCGACGCTGGCCGGCATCTGGAAGGTGAAGCGTTTGGAATCGCCCTCGGCCTCGATGCTGGCGATGGTGCCGACGGCATCGACGTGGCCGGTGACGATATGGCCGCCCAGTTCGTCGCCGACCTTGAGGGCGCGCTCCAGGTTGAGCCGCGCGCCCGGCTGCCACATCCGCGCCGCCGTGTGCCGCCGGGTTTCCGCCGACACGTCAAAGGTCAGGCTGTCGGCGGTCTTGGCCACCACGGTCAGGCACACGCCCGAATTGGCGACCGAGGCGCCGATGGCGATGCCGGCGGTGTCATAGCCGCAAGCGACCGTGACGCGCAGGTCGCCGCGCTCCTCTGCTGCCGTGATGGTGCCGATGTCGGTGATGATGCCGGTGAACATGGAGATGCGTTACCTGTTCCGCGTGAAGGCTTCAATGCGGTCGACGCCCAGCGTGATGGCCGGCTGCGCCGTCCAGCGCCCATGCGCCTCGGCCAGATCGGCAAGGCCGATGCTGCCCAGCGTGCGGCCGCCGCCGACGAGGACCGGGGCGCGGTGCAGCAGCAGCCGGTCAACCAGATCGGCGGCGAGCAGGCTGGCGGCCAGGCCCATGCCGCCTTCGGCCAGCACATGGAGGGCGGGATCGGCGCAAAGCGCGGCCAGATCGGGCAGATGCTGGACATGGGCGGGCAGGCCCTCGCCCCGACGAACCACGCCGCGGCCGACCACGGCAATGCGAGGGCGACGCCCCTCCAGCCCGGGCAGGCGCACATCCAGCCGGGGGGCATCGGCCTCCCAGGTGCCGTGCCCGACGATGATCAGATCGGCGCGCGCCCGTTCCAGATGGGCGGCGGCGCGGGCGCGTGGGCCGGTGAGCCATTGGCTGCGGCCATCGGCCATGGCGATGGCGCCATCCAGGCTGGTGGCCAGCTTCAGCGTGATATGCGGCCGGCCCAGCCGCAGCCGGGTCAGGAAGCCGGCCAGACCCGCCTCTGCCTCGGCCTGGCGCACGCCGCTGGTCACCGCGATGCCGGCCGCTGCCAACCGGGCCAGGCCGGCACCATTGGTGCGGGGATCGGGATCGGGGGCGGCCACCACCACCCGGGCGATGCCGGCGGCGATCAGGCTTTCGGCGCAGCTGGGCCCGCGCGGCGATTGATGGGCGCAGGGTTCCAGCGTGACATAGGCGGTGGCCCCGCGCGCCAAATCGCCGGCCTCGGCCAATGCCATCGCCTCGGCATGGGGGCGGCCGCCGGGCTGGGTGTGGCCACGGCCGATCACCCGGCCGTCCTTGATGATGATGCAGCCGACCGACGGGTTGGGCGTGGCAAGGCCAACCCCGCGGCTGGCGAGCGCCAATGCCGCGCCCATCCAGCGCCAATCCTCGGCGCTGCTCACTCGATCGGCGGCTCGGCCGGGGCCGGCACCCGCACGATGGCCTCCACGCTCGGCTGGGCGGCGACATAGGGAATGTCCTTCTTGAAGCCACCGCCGGCGACATAATCATCATATTGTTTTTGCGCCTCTTCGCGCGCCTTGCCGGTCAGCGTCGCGATATAGGCGCGGGATTCGGCCAGCTTGGCCTCGCGCGCGGCCTTCGTCGCCTTGGCATCGGCGAGGGCATCGGCGCGGCTGCGGTCAGCCTTCCAGCTCTGGGCATAGATGATCACCGGATCGGGCTTGGAATAGCCCCAGCGCGATTCGATCAGGAACAGGGTCATGATCATCGTCGTCGCCAGCACGGCACCGGCGCCGATCCAGTAACGGCGGCGGCGCTGGGCGGCATCAAGCGGGTCGAGAAAAGCCATGCTGGCCAAGATAGGCGGGTCACGCCGGCTTGGCCAGTGGTGCGGCAATCAGCGGCCCGGCGTCACCTGTCGAGCAGCGCGATGATCTGCGCCGCCGCCGCGTCCGCGCTGGTGGCGGCGGTGTCGATGGTCAGGTCCGATGGCGGCATGGCGGCTTCGGCGGCGGCGAAATCGGCGTGCAGCCGGCGCAGCAGTTCGGGATCGCGCAGCTTGCCGAAGCGGGCGCGATCGGCGTTGGCGATCCGGTCCAGCTGTGCCGCCAGATCCAGTTGCAGCGCGACAAAGCGGCAGCGCCCGCCGGCCCGGGTGAAGATGTCGGCCGCCGCCTGGGGAAAGCCGGGGGAGACGCTCGATTCCGGCTGGAAGGTGAAGATCAGGGAACGCCTCTCGGCCGCCGCGGCAGCAAATGTCTCCAGCCAGAAGGCTTCGCGCAGGCGCACGAACGCCGGCGAGCCAAAGGGAAAGACTGCGTGCACCGCATCGACGATCAGGTGATTGTGGAACAGCGGCAGGCCGGTGGCATCGGCAACGCGGCGGGCGATGCTGTATTTGCCGGCGGCCGGCGGGCCGTGGAGGAAGAGCAGCGTCGTCATGCCGCCAGCCGGCGCAGCGCCTCGTCCCGCCCGATCAGCGGCAGCAGCGCGGCCATTTCCGGGCCGTGCGGCTGGCCGGTCAGCGCCAGGCGCAGCGGCAGGAACAGGGCCTTGCCTTTGCGGCCGGTGGCGGTTTTCAGCGCCTCGACCAGCCGGCTCCAGATGTCATCGCCCCAGGGCAGATCGGCCAGCGTGGCGCGGGCGGTGGCGATATAGTCCGCTTCCTCCACCACGGGCGTGATCGGCCCGGCGATGATGGCGTGCCAGGCCGCCACTTCGTCGAGCCGGGTGAGATTGGGGCGGATCGCCTGCCATTCGGCCGCACCGATGCCGGCCGGAAGCCGGGCCGCCACATCGTCATGATCCATGTGGTGCAGGCAGCGGGCGGACAGGCTGGCCAGATCGGCCGGATCAAAGCGGGCGGGGGCGCGGCCAAAGTGGGACAGCGCAAAGCCGGGCAGCAGATCGGCCAGCCGGGCCAGCGGTTCCACCGGCTGCGAGGTGCCGAGCCGGGCGAGCAGGGCGGCCACCGCCACCGGTTCGATGCCGGCGGTGGCCCAGGCGTCCACCCCTTCCGAACCCAGCCGCTTGGACAGCGCGGCATCAGCGCCCGTCAACAGCGCCAGATGGGCCATGCGCGGCGGCGGCGCACCGAGCGCGGCGAACATCTGCAGCTGCACGGCGGAGTTGGTGACATGATCCTCGCCGCGCACGATGTCGGTGATGCCCATGTCGATATCATCGACCACCGACGGCAGCATGTAGAGCCACGAGCCATCGGCGCGGCGGACCACCGGATCGGACAGCGAGGCCGCGGGGAAATGGCAGGGGCCGCGCACGCCGTCGGTCCAGTCGAGATCGGCGGATTCATCCAGCTTGAAGCGCCAGTGCGGCCGGCGGCCCTCGGCCTCCAGCTTGGCCTTGTCAGCCTCGGTGAGCGCCAGCGCGGCGCGGTCATAGATCGGCGGCAGCCCGCGTGACAGGGCCACGCGGCGCTTCAGCTCCAGCTCTTCCGGGGTTTCGTAACAGGCATAGGCGCGGCCCTGCGCGGCGAGGCGATTCAGTGCATCCTCGTAGAGGGCGAAGCGGTCGGACTGTTTCACCTCGGCATCCGGCGACAGGCCCAGCCAGGCCAGATCGGCACGGATGGACTGCGCCGATTCCGCCGTGGAGCGGGCCAGATCGGTGTCGTCCAGCCGCAGCAGGAAGCGGCCGCCGTCCCGCTTTGCCAGCAGCCAGTTGACCAGCGCGGTGCGGATATTGCCGGCGTGCAGGCGGCCGGTGGGCGACGGGGCGAAACGGGTGACGATCATGGCGCTGGCCATAGAGG
>CAZAWH010000026.1:15275-23050 GCA_964488775.1 uncultured Sandarakinorhabdus sp.
CGGCCGGTGGGCGACGGGGCGAAACGGGTGACGATCATGGCGCTGGCCATAGAGGGTTTGGCCGCGGAAATCACCGTCCGATTCTCGCCAGACCGGCGGGCGGGCCGGCGGTAGCGTGGGGCCATGCTGATGATCCTGCTCGCCCTCGCCGCCGCCCCGGCCGATGCTGTCGCCCTCACGCCCGACACCATCCCGTGGGGCCCGCCCGCCGCCGATGGCAGCCGCTTTGCCCTGCTGGATGGCCGCCGCGAGGTGGCGGGGCAAGCCTTCTCCTATGCCTTCGCGCTGCCGCCGGGTGGTTGGGACAAGCCGCACAGCCACAGCACGACGGCGCGCATCTTCGTGTTGAAGGGCGTGCTGAAACTGGGTTGGGGCTTGGGCATGGACAAGGCCAGGGCCCGCGATTTCCCGGCCGGCAGCTTCGTGGTGGTGCCGGCCGGCGCGGTGCATTTTGACGGCGCCGACGAGGAGACGATCATCCTGGGCGTCGCCAGCGGGGTGTGGGCGACACGCTATGTCGATGGTGGCAGCGGATCGGCGGGGACGCCGGTGAAATGAGCAATGATCCTCCCCCTCTGGGGGAGGTGCCCGAAGGGCGGGGGGGGCTGGCCAGGGCCGAAGTGCGCGCCCCCTCCGTCAGCCTGCGGCTGCCACCTCCCCCAGAGGGGGGAGGATCCGATTTACTGTTGCGGCAAGTGCCGCGCCACGGTGCGTTCCTTCACCTGCGCGCCATAGATGATGCCATCCTTGTCCACCCACAGGCCTTCGGCACCGCTGGTGGCGCCGCCATCGGGGTTGGGATCGGGATCGGGGATGAAGGCGGTGACCTTGCCATCCTTCACGCTGCCGATGCGGATGCCGCGCTGCCAGCCGGGGTTGTAGCCATAGCCGACCGGCCGGCGGCTTTCGGAATCGCCGCTGTAGAGGATGTCGTTCTTGTCGATGAACAGGCCCGAGGGTCGGCCAAACTGGGTCCAGCTGTTCAGCAGCTTGCCCTTCTGGGTATAGACCTGAATGCGGTTGTTCCAGCGGTCGCCGACATAGAGCCGGCCCTTTGAATCCATCGCCAGCGCGTGCGGCACCTCCAGGTCGCCCTGGCCCTTGCCGGGCTGGCCCCACTGCATCAGGAACTTGCCGGTCTTGTCATATTTCAGGATGCGGGCGACGCCGCGATCGGCCTCGTGGCCATCGGCAACAAAGATGTCGCCATTCTTCGCCACGATCACCGCATTGGGTTCGGTGAACACATCAGGGCCCTTGCCCTGCACACCGGGTTTGCCCAGCGTCATCAGCAATTTGCCGTCCGGGCTGAACTTCAGCACGGTGGCGCCCTTGCCCGGCATGGCGCGTGCATCGGTCAGCCAGATATTGTCAGCGGCATCGATGTAAAACCCGTGCGGAAACACTGTCAGCCCGCCACCGAAGGCCTTGATGAAATTGCCTTTTTCATCAAATTCCATGATCGGATCAATCGGGCTGTTGCCGCAATTGTTGGCGCCGCAGCGTTCGGCCACCCAGATATGGCCGCGGCTGTCCACGCCCACGGCGCTGGTCGATCCCATCACCCGCCCCGCCGGCAACTTCAGAAAGCCATATTCGCTGCGATAGGGGTTGGGCTGCTTGTTGGTTTCGGCCGTCAGCGGGGCCGGCTGCGGCAGGGTCTCCACCGTCCACACCGGGCGCGGCGCGGCCGGCTGTTGCGCCCAAGCGCTGCTGGCGGCGAGCAACAGGCCTGCCGTGATGAGTGGCTTCATCGATCCCCCCTCTGACCGGTTACATCCCGGCCGGTTTTTCCGCCGTGATGCCGATGGTGGCCAGCACTTCGGAACGCTTGTCCAGCGGCTGGCTGCCGGCCGGGAAGCCATTGGTTTTCAACAGGAACGCCAGCACGTCGGCATAGTCCTCGCGGGTCAGTGATTGCGGGTCGTTCTGCGGCATGGTGGTGCGCACCCGGTCATACAGGTCGCCCACCGTCATCGTGTCCCAATGGCTGACGAACTCGCCGCCGATCAACGGCGGCGCTTCGCCGGTGCCGTTCAGGGCCGCACCGTGGCAGGCGCCGCAACGCTGGGCATAGATCCCGGCGCCACGGTCGGCCTGTTCCACGGTGTAGATGCCCTGCCACACCGATTTGCCCGCCTCCTGGGCGAACGCAGCGCCGGCCAGGGCAATAGGGATCATCAGCAACAGGGCACGCATCACGTCACTCCTTACTTCTTGCCGGGCAGGGCATAGGCGATGAACTCGCCCGACGAATTGCCGCCGCTGGTCGGCACGATGATATACTGCTTGCCGCCGATCATGTAGGTCATCGGCGAGCCGGACTGGGTGGAGGGCATGAACACCGCGCCCACCTCCTTGCCGCTTTGCTTGTCATAGGCGCGCAGCATGGCGCCGCGCGGGTGATCCGGCGTGGTGGTGAACTGGTTTTCGCCGGCGATCACCAGGGTTTTCGTCACCAACGTACCGATCTGATAGGTGGCCTGGCCGGTGCGCGGAATGCCGCCCATCGCCTTGATCACCGGATGGTTGCGCACGAAATCCGGCGTTTCACCATGGGCGATCTGCCATTTGATCGTGCCGTTGTTCACATCGATGGCGCTGATCGTGCCATAGGGTGGCTTCATCAGCGGCAGGCCATCCACCGCCAGGCGCGGTGGGCCAGAGCCCGCCCCGGGGGCCGGCGCCACGGCCGGGCTGTCGGCGCCAGCGCCTTCGCCGGGGCCCTTGATCATCGTCACCGGCTGGCCGGCGACACCCACCACCAGCGGGATGTCAGACAGGCCGGGCGGCGGCGGCTGCAGGCCGGTGGAGCTGATGCAGGTGCCGCAGGCATAGACATAGGCGATCCCGGTTTCCGGATCGAAGGAGCCGCCCGGCCAGTTGGTGCCGCCCTGAGCCCAATTGTTGATCACACCGAACTTTTCCGGCGTCGACACGATCGGCGGGGTATAGACCGGGCCCAGCTGGTACTTGCTGGTCAATTCCAGCGCCTTCTTCTTCAGCTCCGGCGTGAAATCGATGAGGTCGCTCTCCAGATAGCCGTTGCGGCTATAGACCGGCGGCTTCGACGGGATCGGCTGAGTCGGGCTGTACCATTCGCCGGGCACATTGCCCTTGGGCACCTTGGTTTCCTTGATCGGCCACACCGGCACGCCGGTGGCTCTGTCAAACACATAGAAGAAGCCCTGCTTCGACGGCAGGCCGACGACCTTCCGCGGTTTGCCATCCACCGTCACGTCCATCAGCAGCGGGGCGCTGCTGTTGTCGAGATCCCAGATCTCGTGGTGGATCAGCTGGAAATGCCATTTGCGCTCGCCGGTCTTCAGGTCGACGGCAACCAGGCTGTTGCCGAACAGATTGTTGCCCGGCCGCTTGCCACCGAAAAAGTCCGACGTCGGCGATTCGACCGCGAGATAGGCCAGGCCCAGCTCTTCATCGACCGAAACCTGCGTCCACACCCCGGTGTTGCCGTTCACATCGGCCGACTTGTTGAGCCAGCTGTCATAACCGAACTCGCCCGGCTTGGGCACGGTGTGGAACGTCCACATGCGCTTGCCGGTGCGCACGTCAAAGGCGCGGACATAGCCCTTGGTGTTGTTGTGGGTTTTCGGCGTGAAGCCTTCGCGGAAGGCGGCGCCGATGATGATGGTGTTGCCCGACACCGCCGGGGCGGAGTGGACGCCGACTTCACCGGTATCAAGATCGCCCAGATCCTGATCGAAATCCTTTTTCAGGTCGACAACGCCATTCTCGCCGAATTCGGGATCGGGCCGGCCGGTGTCGGCATCCAGGGAGACGAGGCGATAGCCGATGGTGACATAGAGGATGCGGCGCTTGGTGCCGTCGGTCCAGTAGGACAGGCCACGGCCGGACAGGGCGCGGGGGCTTTCGGCCGAGCGCTTGCCTTCGTGCAGGGCGAACTGCCACAGCAATTCCCCGGTGGCGCCGTTCAGCGCCACCACGGCGCGGCGGGTGCCGCCGGTGGTGTAGATGATGCCATCCACAGCCAGCGGGGTCGATTCCAGCTTGTATTCCGGCCGGCTGCCCAGAATGTCGGTCTTGAACCGCCAGGCGATTTCCAGATTGCCGAAATTGCCGGCGTTGATCTGGTCGAGCGGCGAATAGCGGCTGCCCTTCAGATCGGCATTGTAGGTGGTCCAGTTGGCGACACCATTGGTGGTGCGCGCCGCGACCGTGCCTTCCTTGGCCGGCGTCTGCGCGCCCACAGCTGTCGTCAGCATCAGGGCCGCCGCAACGCTGAGCGGCAGGGTGGTGATGATCTTCATGTGGTTGCCCCTTGCTTCGCTGTTCAGGCCGGAAGTGCCATGGCTTTTTCAAGCCCGGCCTTCAGGCTGGCCTTTTGCGCATCGGTCAGCTGCGGCATCGGCGTGCGGGCATACATCATCGGGCCACCCATCCTGAGCGACAGCACATATTTCATCGACGCATAGGTGTTGGCGCCCATGTTGTGATCGCGGATGACCCCTTGCGCGGCGCGCAGATGCGCGAGCTTGGCCTTCCAGTCGCCCTTGGCGCGGTAGGTCTTGAAGATGTCGGCGCACTTGTCGCTGAACTGGTTGCCGTCCGCCAGGATGGCGCCCATGCCGGCCTCCACCGCCGGGATCAGGTTGTTCGACGTGCCGCAGCGCATGTTGAGTTCCGGGAAGCCCTTGAGAAACTCGGCAAAGCCTTCCGGGCTGCCCGACGAGTCCTTGATGCCGGCCAGGTGGGGATATTTCATCATCGCGGTCAGCAGCTCGTGGGTGATCTTCACCTCGGACGTGCCGGGGATGTGATAGAGGTTGATCGGGATCGACACCGCCTCGAACAGCTGGGTGTAATAATGGATGAGGCCCTCGTTGGGCGGCTGATCGAAATAGAAGGGCGGGATCACCAGCAGGCCATCGGCGCCCACGCTCTGGGCATGCTTGGCCAGATCGATGGTTTCGACGATGTTGGGCGTGCCGGGGCCAACCATGATGTTCATGTTGCCCTTGTGCTGCATCGCCACCTCGGTGATGCGCTTGCGCTCCGCCACCGAGAAACTGGGGAATTCGCCCGAGGTGCCGAGCACGACGACACCATCGGCGCCGCACTTCTGGTGCCATTCCATCACCGCCTTCATGGCGCCGGGATCAAACATGCCCTTGGCATCGCACGGCGTGATGGTCGCCACCCAATAGGCGACCTTTTCTTTCGATCCCAGCCGGCGGGCGCCGCTGGTCTGGGCTGCTGCCGGTGCGGTTGCCAGCGCGCCGGCCGCCACGGCGCCGGCCGCGGCCATCATCGTCTCGCGACGGGTCATGTCCATAACTGTCCTCCCCCAAGGGCCGCCTGTTGCCGGCGGCGCGCCTGTGCCTGCCATCATCGCGCCGCCAATGCGATGCGGCAAGATGTTTGCGGCGGCCCGAGCCTGTTCAGATGATCAGGACGACGGGCAGCGCAGCTCGAAACTGCCGCCGCCGGCCTCGCGCTGCCAGCTCAGGCTGGCGCAGCCGGCCAGCACATCGCGGCCCAGCTTCAGGATCGGCCAGCCGCGCTGGCGGCCGCGCTTGCCGGTCACGGTCAGGCCATCCTCGCCATCGGCATCGGGCGGCAGCTCGCTGCGCCCCGCCCAGTCGAACAGGCGCACATCCACCCGGCGCAGCGGCAAACCCGCCACGGCGACCGGATGGGCCAGCACCAGCACCCGCACCGGCCGGGCGACGCCAAAGCCGATCTCCACCCGGCGCACCGGCCCTTCCAGGCGGCCATCGCCGGCGCCGGCCAGGCTGCTGGCGGCCGCCACGCTGGCCACGCTGTCGGGGCGCAGATGGTGAAGCTCCACCTCGATCTCCGGCTGGCCGGGCAGATCCCAGGCAAAGGCCAGGCTGCTGCTGCCACCGCTGGTGCGGGCAGCGAGGCGGCGCGGCCGGTCCGCCGTGGTGGCGGGCCGGAATTGCAGGGTGACGCGGTCGTGCGGCAGCAGCGGCAGGCCGATGATGCCGTCGCTGCCGGCCACGGCGCCACTGGGCATCACGGCGGGCGTCAACACCGGGGCCACCAGCGGCCGGCCGTCGATGAACATCACCTCCCGGCTGAAGGGCAGGTTGATCGCCGCCTGCCCCACTGCAACGCGCAGCATGCGGCGATCGGCCGGCACCCCGCCCGGCCGCTGCGGTGCCGCCAGATCCAGCCGGGCCGCCGCCGCCGGCGACAGCACGACGAAGGGATCGCCGCCCAGATCCACCGTCAGCGTGACCGGCTGGCCGGCAATTTCGGCGCGCAGTGTCGGGGCGTTGGCCGGCAGGATCAGCGGCGGCAGCGGCGGCGGCGGTTTCGGCCGTGCTGCCAGCGCCGGCCCGGCCAGCACAGACGCCAGCCCTGATGCCAGCAGAGCCGCCAGCACTGGCGCCAGCAGGGTCGCCCGCCGCAGATCAGGCCGTGCGGAAATCATTGCTGATCGGATAGCGGCGATCACGGCCGAAATTGCGGCGGCCGATCTTCACGCCCGGCGGGGCCTGGCGGCGCTTGTATTCCGCGATGTAGAGCAGCCGTTCGATGCGGGCGACGGTGGCGGCGTCCAGCCCGTCGGCCACCAGCTCGGCGGCTGATGTCTCCTGCTCCACCAGACCATGCAGAATGCGATCGAGCAGCGGATAGGGCGGCAGGCTGTCCTCGTCCTTCTGGTTCTCGCGCAGTTCGGCGGTGGGCGGCTTGGTGATCACGCGGGTGGGCATCACCGGGCCATCCGGCCCCAGGCCCAGCCGGGGCTTGTGGGCATTGCGCCATTCGCTCACCCGGAACACGGTCGTCTTGTACAGATCCTTCAGCACCGAATAGCCGCCGGCCATGTCGCCATAGATGGTGGCATAGCCGACGCTCATCTCGCTCTTGTTGCCGGTGGTGAGCAGCATCGGGCCGAACTTGTTCGAAATCCCCATCAGCGCCAGGCCGCGGATGCGGGACTGGATATTCTCCTCGGCAATGTCGCGCGGGCGGCCGTCGAACAGCGGCTGCAGCATCTGGTCAAACGCGGTCATCGCCGGTTCGATGCGCACCGTGTCGAGCCGGCAGCCCAGCAGCCGGGCACATTCAGCGGCATCGTCCAGGCTGTCCTGGCTGGTGAACGGGCTGGGCAGCATCACGCACCACACCCGGTCTGCCCCCAGCGCGTCCACCGCCACGGCGGCCGACAGCGCCGAATCAATCCCGCCCGACAGGCCCAGCACCACGCCGGGAAAGCCGTTGCGGTTCACATAATCGCGCAGGCCCACCAGCATGGCGTGATAGACATCGGCCGGGTCTTCATCCTGGGCGCTGATCTCGCCGGGTTCGCACACCCAGCCGGCATCGGTGCGGCTCCAGTGGGTCAGGCGGATGGTCTCGTCCCAATCCGGCAGCTGGTGCGCCAGCGTGCGGGTCGCGTTGAGCACGAAGGACGCGCCATCGAACACCAGCTCGTCCTGCCCGCCGACGCGGTTGAGATAGACGAGCGGCAGCCCGGTTTCGGTGACGCGGGTGACAGCCAGGCTGAGGCGGCGATCATCCTTGCCCACTTCATAGGGGCTGCCGTTGGGCACGATCAGCAGTTCGGCGCCGGTCTCCGCCAGGCATTCGCACACATCGGGCCACCACATGTCCTCGCACACCGGCACGCCGATGCGCACGCCGCGAAAGGCCAGCGGCCCCGGCAGCGGCCCGGCGCTGAACAGCCGCTTTTCATCGAAGGTGCCATAATTGGGCAGATCATGCTTGCGGGTGATGCCGGCGATGCGCCCGCCATCCAGCAG